>CAIMEA010000203.1 GCA_903839845.1 uncultured Hyphomicrobiales bacterium | reverse complement strand
TCGCCACGCTCTCGCCGGTGCGATAGACGCCGCGCTCGGTATAGACAAAGGCGTCATAGCCCGCGGGCGTCGGCCGCCCGGCGACACCGCGGTCGGACAGATCGAAACCCGGCGATTTTAGACTCAAAAACGCATAGTCGGCCTTGCCGCTGGCAATAATCGCGGCCGGCGCCTGCCCGCCCTCGCCGCGCGTCAGGCCGACGTCGAAATGCACACGGCCGGTGGCGTCGGCGGGCTTAACCGCCAGAACTTCATTGTTGCGCGCAATCAGCCGCAGCTCGGTGCCCGGCAAGGGCTGCGCGCTGGCCAGCGAATGCACGAACGCATCGATGCCGTCCTGCGCCGAATAGGCTGTCAGGCCGAAATCGGAAACGATGAACCATTGCGTCGCAAGCTGGTCGTAGTCGTTGGTCACCGGCTCCTTCGGCACGGCGGTCATCGCATAGACGCCGGGCTGAAGACTGGTCAACGCCTGATCGACCGGAAACGCCGTGATGACCTCGGCATTGAGCTTCTGCTCGACGGCAAGTTCGCCGCTCCACACCTTGCTGCCGCGTTCGGAGGCCAGTTGCTCGGCTTCGTTGCGGCTGAGGTTGCGCTGGAAATCATAGCCCAGCACGGTGTCGATCAGATTGCGGTCGCCGACGCGATAGACCGACATCAGCACGGCACCGGTGTTGACGCTGAGAACCGGGATGCCCTGCTGGCCGGCGCGCGGCAGAACATAGGCCTTGCCGGAGAAACGAGCGAACGGCTTGCGGTCGCGCACGAAGATGGTGAACTCGGCGGTCTTCGCCAAAGTTTCGCGCACGGTCGACGGCAGGCCGGCGCGCAAGGTGATGGCGTAGCGCTCGCCGTGCTTGAGGCCCTCGACGCAGAGCTGCTTGTCACTGGCCGACACCGCCGGGCGATCCTGTCCGGCGACGGCGACGAAGGGCGAAAAGTCGGCGCGCTTGCCGGGCAGCGTCTCCGAAAATTGGAAACAGGCGCGCGGCGACACCGCATCGCTGTCGACCGTGTAATCGAGCATACGGAAGCCGTGCTCGGCGCGCAGCTTTTCATAGTCGCCGCGCGTCTCGGCACTCTCGCGCATGTCGAGCGACAGCCGCAGCGTATCGAGCGCCGGCCGCCACATCTTGCGGCTGGCCAAAGTCGTGCCAAGGACCGCGAGGCTTTCGGCTTCAAGCGGTTTCTCGGTGGCGCGGGTATAGGCGATGTAAGCCGACGTCGAGGCGCGATCGAGCAACAACGATTTTTCACGATCGTCACGCGGACGGATCTGCAACACGGCGCGCGACAACCGCAGCCAGGCGGTGGCATCGTTCGGCGCGCTGGTCACCAACTGACCGAGCACGGTCATGCCGGCGCGAAAGTCCTTTTTCGCAAACGCGGCGTCGGCGTCGCGGCGCAATTGCGCGGCCGGCTTGGTCACCTCGCCGGCGTCGGTCTTGATTTGCGCTTCAAGCTTGATCGCCGCCTGGCCGAGATCGTCGTCGTGGTAGGCCTTGTCGGCGGCGTGTCCGGCGATGGCGCCAAGGGCCAGAAAAGCAGCGACGGCGACGCCGGCAAGACCAGCGCGGACAGACATCAGCATGACGAAAACCTCCGGAATCGGCCGACTGACTATCATTGCAGCGCCCGATGGTGTCGAGGCCAAGGCGGAACTCACGCTTCGGTGTCAGACGGTCGCTGTCGCCTCAAGTAATGAATGAACTAGAGCCATACGCTCTAAGACTTTATATTATCTAGATAATTTAATGACACCAAGAGCCCCGCCTGCTCTATCGCGCGGCTCGCCCGCAGCACCAGCGCGTCCTCGCCGAGCCGCCCGACCAGCTGCGCACCAATCGGCAGGCCATTCCCCGCCAGCCCGCACGGCACCGAGGCCGCCGGCTGGCCGGTCAGGTTGAATGGATAGGTGTAAGGCGACCAGTTCAGCCAGTCGTCGCCAAAGCCGCCGCCCGCCGGCATCTCCTCGCCGACTTTGAGCGCCGTCACCGGCATTGTTGGCGTCAGCAGCAGGTCGTAGCGGCGATGGAAGTCGCGCATCGCATTGTGCAACTCGGCGCGCGCGGCGAAGGCATTGAGATAGTCCGTCGTCGTCAGCGCGCGCCCGCGCTCGGCGATTTTCAGCAAGCCTTTGTCCATGTCGCCACGCCGCGCCGCCGGCACGCCATCGACAATCGCCGCCGCCACCGGCCACCACATGGCGCGAATGAGATCGAGCGCACGGGCAAGCGGCGGATCGGCGATCTCGACGATGGCGCCCTGCGCTTCCAGCGCCCTTGCCGTTCGCGTCACCGCCGCCTCGATGTCGGGATCAAGCGTCGCGTCGTGACCGAGCCGCATCGACAGCGCAATCCGCAGACCGCGCACACCGTCATTCAGCCCGGCGCCATAGTCGCCAACCTGTTCGCCGGTCAACCCCGTCATGTCGCGCGCATCGGGCCGCGCAATCGCCGACATCAGACACGCCGCGTCGGTGACAGTCCGCGCGATCGGCCCGTGATGCGACAGCACATTCAACAGTGGCGCCGGATAGACCGGCACGCAGCCGACACTCGGCTTGAAGCCGAACACGCCGGTGAACGCCGCCGGAATGCGCAATGAGCCGGCGCCATCGGTGCCCAGATGCAAAAGGCCTAAGCCCAGCAAGGCCGCCACCGCGCCGCCGCCGGTCGAGCCGCCCGGCGTATGCGCCGCGTTCCAGGGATTGCGGGTGATGCCACTGCGCGGCGAATGACAGACGCCGATCCAGCCATGCTCCGGCATGCAGGTCTTGCCGAGAAACACCGCGCCCTGCTCGCGCAAGCGCGCCACCGCCGGTGCGTCGGCGCTCGCCGTCGCCTCGTCGCCGGTCAGCGAGCCGCGCAAGGTCGGATAGTTCTTGAGCCAGATATTGTCCTTGACGGTGGCCGGTACGCCGTCCAACGCTTCCAAGGGCGCTCCCGCCCGCCACCGCGCTTCCGAGGCGGCCGCTTCCGCCAGCACCTTGTCCGGCATCAAGGGGATGAAGGCGTTAAACGCGGCCGCCGCCTCGATCCGCTCCAGGCAATCGCGCGCCACCTCGACCGGCGACAGCGCGCCGCGCCGGTAGGCTTCCGTCAAGCTCTCGACGCTAAGATCGGCGATGACGGTCATGGGCAACTTCCCCGGAAAGCTTCTGGCCGGCCAAAGTTAGCGGCCGGAAGCTGTCCGCGCACCTTCCAATCGTCGCCGGGTGCAGGTAAACCGAAGCGTCAAAGACGACCCCGTAGCTCAGTTGGATAGAGCATCAGCCTTCTAAGCTGAGGGTCGCTGGTTCGAATCCAGCCGGGGTCGCCAATACGCTTCAGTCTACGGCCGATCGCGGAGGGGCCGAGACCGCCAGCCGCACCCGCGTCAATTGAACCAGGCGCTATAGACTTTCTGGAACGCGCCGTTCTCGA
>CAIMEA010000202.1 GCA_903839845.1 uncultured Hyphomicrobiales bacterium | reverse complement strand
CGAATGGCGGCCCCGCCGTTCTGACCAACGAGCGCTACGCACGCACCGATACCTCGGTCACCGCGCAGGCTCTGAAGGTCGTCGCGGCAAAGCCCGACGGCTTCCTCAATGGCGGCTCCGCGACGCAGGCCGCCCTGCCCTTGCTCGAACTGCGCAAGCTCGGCTTCCAGGGTCCGTTCTTCGGCACGCCGTCATTGCTCAATCGCGATTTCGTCCGCATTGGCGCCAAGGCGGCGGAAGGCACGCAAGTGTCCGCCGGCCCGGTTGTCGTCACCAGCCAGCTGCCGAACGGTCACTTCGCCAAGAAGATCGGCACCGAGTTTCATGACTCGTTCAAGAAGCTCACCGGCGGCGACGCCGACGACGGCTTCTCCGGTTACGCTTTCGACGGCTGGGTCGTGTTGCTCGAAGCCGCCAAGACCGCGATGGCAAAGGCAAAGCCCGGCACGCCGGAATTCCGCGAAGCCCTGATGCAGGCGATCTACGCGAACAAGGACGTCGCCGGCGTTCACGCCGTCTACAACTTCACGCCGAAGTCCTATTACGGCGTCGACGAGCGCAGCCTCGTCGTGGTCAAGCTCGAAGACGGCAAATGGGTGTACCAGCCCTAACAGAAAACGGTGTCGCGGCGATTTGAGAAAAAGATCATGAACTCCCAGATCGCCGCGATACTGACGATTGATGGCATCGCCTCGGGCGCCATCTATGTGCTGATCGCGATCGGTTTCGTCCTTATCTTCGCCGTCACGCGGATCATCTTCGTTCCGTTCGGCGACGTGACCGCGTTCACAGCCCTGACGCTGGCCAGCCTCGAAGGCAAACAGCTTCCCGGCACGATCGGCATGGTCGCGGTGCTGGCCGCGCTCGCCACCTTGATGGAGATCTTCGGCCTCTGGCGCGCAGACGAACTGAAGAGAATTCCGCGCGCCCTCTTCTTTTATCTCGTGCTGCCGCTTGCCCCGGCAGCGGTCATCTGGCTGACCTCGGGCACGCTGCTGCCGGCCGCGGCACGGATCGTGTTGACGGTCGCGGTTATTCTGCCGATCGCGCCGTTGCTCAACCGGATCGTCTACCGGCCGATCGCCGACAGCACGGTTCTGGTGCTGCTGATTGTCTCGGTCGCGCTGCACTTTGCCCTGAGCGGCCTCGGTCTCTTGTTTTTCGGGCCGGAAGGCGTGCGTACCGAAAGCCTGATCGATTACACCGCGATCATCGCCGGCACGCCGGTGTCCGGCCAGGCGATGCTGATCGTCGCCTCGGCGATCTTCTTCAGCTTCTTGCTCTACCTGTTCTTCAACTACACCCTCTACGGCAAGGCGCTGTACGCAACCTCGATCAACCGCACCGGCGCCCGTCTGATGGGTATCCGGCCGCAACAATCGGGAACCATCGCTTTTCTGGTCGGCTCGCTGATGGCCGCGGCGTCCGGCATTCTGATCGCGCCGGTCAATACCATCTTCTACGACTCCGGCTTCATCATCGGCTTGAAGGCGTTCGTCGGCGCCATTATCGGCGGCATGGTGAGCTTCCCGGTGACCGCCATCGGCTCGGCCTTCGTCGGCATTCTGGAGAGCTTCGCCGCTTTTCTCAGCAGCCAGTTCAAGGAAGTGATCGTCTTCTCTGTCCTCATCCCGGTCCTTCTGTGGCGATCCTACACGCTGGTGCACGCCGAAGAAGAGGACGACGAATGAGCCCGCGCACCGTCACGACCGTTGGCGCTTTGGCGACCCTCGCGCTGCTCACGGCCCCGCTCTTTCTGGCGCCGTTCACCGTCACGCTGCTCAACTATATCGGTGTCTATTCGTTCGTCGCGCTCGGCCTCGTCCTTCTGACCGGTACTGCCGGCATGGTGTCGTTCGGCCAGGCCTCGTTCATGGGCGTCGCCGCTTATGCGACAGCCTGGACTACCTCGGTCATGGGCTATTCGCCGTGGCTGGGATTGCTGCTGGCCCTTGTGGCGACCTGCACGGTTGCCGCCATTCTCGGCGCGGTGACGCTTCGACTGGGCGGGCATTTCCTGTCTCTCAGCACCATTGCCTGGGGTCTTGCGCTCTACTTCTCGTTCGGCAACATTCCCGGCCTCGGCGCGCATGACGGCATCTCGAAGGTCCCGGCCGTGTCCATATTCGGTCACGAACTCGTCGAGAGCGGCCAGATCTTCTACCTGATCTGGGGCATGCTGCTTCTGGCCATGCTGCTGATCCGCAATCTGCTCGATTCACGGGTCGGCCGTGCGCTGCGGGCGCTGCGTGGCGGCAATGCGCTTGTCGAATCCTTCGGCGTCAACGCAATGCAGATCAGGCTGGCGACTTTTGTCGTCGCCGCTCTTCTCACGGCCATCTCGGGCTGGCTCTACGCGCATCTCAACCGCTTCGTCAGCCCGACGCCGTTCGACGTCACAGCCAGCATCATTTTCCTGATGATGGCGATGATCGGCGGCTCGGGCTATCTGCTCGGCGCGGTGGTCGGTGCGACGCTGATAACCCTGCTGAAAAACTATATTCAGGACCTGCTGCCGCTGATCGCACCGGGCGCATCGGGTCAGCTCGAGATTGTAGTCTTCGCGACCTTGTTCATCGTCTTCCTCCAGCACGCGCGCAACGGCATCATCCCCTTTATCGCGCAGTGGATTCCGGAGCCGGTGCGCGGCCGGCCAGAGCAAGCCGGACCCTTGCCGCGCCAGGCAAAGCCGGCAACGGGTACGAAGCTGATGAGCATCGACGCCATCAATCGCCGCTTCGGCGGGTTGGTCGCGGTCAACGACGTCAGCTTCGACGTCCACGCCGGCGAAATCCTGGCGCTGATCGGACCGAACGGCGCCGGCAAGACCACGATGTTCAATATGATAACCGGCGCGCTGCCGCCGAGCGGTGGCCGCGTCACCTTCGCCGAGAAGAACATCACCGGCGCGCGCGCGTTCAGGATCGCCGACGCCGGCGTCGCGCGCACGTTCCAGCACGCCAAGCTACGGCCGAAGATGACGCTGCTCGACAATGTGCTGCTCGGCGCCTACGGACGCACCAAAGCCGGCTTCTTCTCGGGCGCCCTTCGTCTCGACCGTGCCGAGGAGCGCCGCGCGCGCCACGAGGCGATGAAGCAACTCGATCGCGTGGGCTTGGGCGATCGTCCCTACGAACTCGCCGGCAACCTGCCGCTCGGCAATCAGCGCCTGCTCGAAATCGCACGGGCGCTGGCCGCCGATCCGATTCTGCTGGTGCTGGACGAACCTGCCGCCGGCTTGCGCCGGCAGGAGAAGCTGGCGCTGGCCGACCTGCTGCGCACGTTGCGGCAAGAAGGGCAGACAATTTTGCTGGTCGAGCACGACATGGATTTCGTCATGGGTCTGGTCAATCGCATCGTGGTGATGGATTTTGGCTGCAAGCTTTGCGAAGGCACGCCGGAAACGGTGCGCGCCGATACCCGCGTTCAGGAAGCCTATCTCGGAGGCGTCGCCTGATGGCCCTGCTCTCGATCGAGGATGTCTGCGTCAGTTACGGCAAGGCCGAGGCCGTCCGACACGTTTCGCTCAAGGTCGAGCGCGGCCAGATCGTCACCGTGATCGGCCCGAACGGCGCCGGCAAGACCAGCCTGCTGACGACCGCCATCGGCATGATCCCTTCGACCGGTGTCATCAAATGCGACGGCCAGGATATCACCCGGCTCGATACCGAGAGCCGGGTCGAAATGGGCTTTTGCCTTGTCCCCGAGCGCCGCGAACTGTTTGCCGAGATGTCGGTGCACGACAATCTGCGGCTGGGCGCCTACAGCCGCCGCGACGGCAAGGCGGCGATCCAGCAATCGATGGACGAGGTTTTCGCCCGCTTCCCGCGGCTCAAGGAGCGGCTGTCGCAACACGCCGGCACGCTGTCGGGCGGCGAGCGGCAGATGCTGGCGCTCGGCCGCGCGCTGATGGCCAAGCCGAAACTTCTGATGCTCGATGAGCCGAGCCTGGGGCTCGCGCCGCTGATCACCCGCGAAATTTTTCGCATCATCGCGTCGCTGCGCGAACTCGGCGTGTCCATCCTGCTGATCGAACAGAACGCGCGCGCCGCGCTTGAAACGGCGGATTTCGGCTATGTGATGGAAGTCGGCGAGATCGTCCATTCCGGCCCCGCCGCCACGCTGATTGACGACCCGCGTTTGATAAGCACCTATCTTGGCGGCGGCGCCGACTGAGACGCCGGCATCACGGGCGTGACGAGGCAGGAGGCCGTTTTGACCGATGTCAGCATCCCCTACGGCGGCTACTGGTCCACACCGTTCGCCAAGTGGCAGGGCGCGCTGGCCCATCTGCACAGCCTTCGCTTTGCCGCTTATGTCGCCAAGCGCAGTCTGGCGCAGCGTCACATCGCGGCGGCAGCATTCGACTTCGGCGTGCTCGGCATCACCGTGCCGCAGAAGAACACGTTCTACGGCCTGCCCTGGTTGATGGGCGAACTCGGCGCGGCCGGTGTCGGCGGTCCGACCATCAGCCAGGCCTGCGCGACCGGTGTGCGCATTCTGGCGACGGCAACATCGGAAATTCAGGCCGAGCGTGCAACGGTCGCGCTTGCGATCGCCGCCGACCGGGTTTCCAACGGGCCGCACGTTTACTATCCGGCGCCGAACGGACCCGGCGGCACCGGCGAGCATGAGGACTGGGTGCTCGACAATTTCTCGCACGATCCGTTCGCCAAACTAGGAATGATCGACACCGCTGAGAACGTGGCGCGCAAGCACAACATTGGCGCTGCCGAGCAGAACGAAGTGACGGCACGGCGGTACGAGCAATATGCCGACGCGCTGGCCGACGGCGCAGCGTTTCAAAAGCGCTATATGGAACTGCCCTTCCCCGTGCCGGACAGCCGCTTCAGCAAGACCATCAGCGAACTGACCGGTGACGAAGGCGTCCACCCCACCAATGCCGTCAAGCTCGCCGCGCTGAAGCCCGTCGTGCCCGGCGGAACGGTGACTTACGGCATGCAGACCCATCCGGCCGACGGCAGCGCCGCCATCATCCTGACGACGCCCGAGCGTGCCCGCGACCTGTCGCGCGACCCGGGCATCGATATCCGCATTCGCGGCTACGGCCAGGCGCGTGTCGAGCGTGGCTATATGCCGGAAGCGCCAGTGCCCGCGGCCCGCGCCGCGCTCGCAGCGGCCGGGGTATCCATTGCCGATATCGCAGCGATCAAATCGCACAATCCGTTCGTCCTTAACGACATCGTCTTCGCCCGCAGCTTCAACATCGATGTCATGTCCATGAACAATTTCGGCTGTTCGCTGGTCTGGGGCCATCCGCAAGGGCCGACCGGCGTGCGCGGCGTGATCGAATTGATCGAGGAACTGGTGGCGCACGGCGGCGGACTCGGCCTGTTCCATGGCTGCGCCGCCGGCGATACGGCGATGGCTGTGGTCCTGTCGGTGACCGATAAAAGATGACCGCCACGATGCCGCACGTCTATCCGACCGTGCTGCATATGGTGGCAGCAGCGGCCGCCGCCGTGCCGGAGCGCCGCGCTTTGCAATGCGGCACGGAGACGTTGATTTACCGCGACTACGCCGCCTGCATCGCCGGTTTCGCCGCCGAACTCGGGCCGGACATGCGCGGCGCGCGGGTCGCGGTGCTGATGGGAAACTCGCTCGATGCGGCCATCGCCATCTACGCCGTCGCGGCCGCAGGCGCGCAACTGGTGCCGCTCAATCCGGCTTATACAATGCATGAGCTGGAACCGATCCTGCTCGATGCCGATCCGGTCGCGATCGTGTGCGACGCCGGCCTTGAAATCGCGGTGCGCGCTTTGGCGAGGCGGACAGGAATCAAGCGATGCATCGCGGTCGGTCCCGACAATCGTCTCACGGCCTGGCGTGGCAGCCTGTTGTCGATCCAGTCGTTTCCGACGCCTGAGAGCCTAGCGCTGCTGCAATACACCGGCGGAACGACCGGCCGCGCCAAGGGCGTCAACCTCACGCACGCGGCCCTATCGACGAATGTCGCGCAACGCGAGGCGCTGCTGCCGAGTGCGGATGGCGAGCGCATTCTGGCCGTTACCCCGCTCTATCATTCCTATGCGATGGCCATGGGCCTGCATCTGGCCAGCTATTGCCGCGGCACCCTGACGACATTGCCGCGCTATCATCCCAAGGACGCTCTTGAGACAATTGCCCGCGAGCGCATCACTTTGTTCGCCGGCAGCCCGACTTTGTTCGTCGGGCTGATGGGGCACGCCGATTTCGGCGCCACCGACTTTTCGTCATTGAAGCTGTGCTTCTCCGGCGCATCGGCGCTGCCGGTCGAGACGATGCGGCGATGGGAACAGGCGACCGGATGCGGCATTTGCGAGGGCTACGGCCAGACCGAGGCCGGGCCGGTCCTGACGTATAATCCGCGCAACGGCTTGCGCAAGATCGGCTCGGTCGGCGTGCCACTGCCGCTGACGGAAGTCGAGATCGTCGATACCGAGACCGGAACGACCGCTTTGCCGACCGGGGAATCCGGCGAGGTCCGGGCGCGCGGGCCGCAAATCATGACCGGCTATCGCAACCGGCCGGATGAAACGGCAGCGGCATTGCGCGACGGCTGGCTTTATACCGGAGACATCGGCGCATTCGACGAAGACGGCTACCTGTTCATTCGCGATCGCAAAAAGGACATGGTGATCGTCGGCGGCTTCAATGTCTATCCGCGCGAGATCGAGGAAGTCCTGTGCAAGCACCTTGACGTCGTCGAGGCGGCTGTGGTCGGTGTTGCCGATAGCTATCGCGGCGAAATTCTTAAAGCCTTTGTCGTCTTGATCCCGGCCGCGAAGGTCACGGCGGATGACCTGCTGAGTTATCTCCGCGAGCGCCTGACCAAATACAAGATCCCGGCGCAGATCGTCATCACCGCGACCCTGCCAAAGACAGCCGTCGGCAAACTCGACAAGGTAAGCTTGCGGGCGGAGTCTGCGTCCTAGCCTTCGCCGGCTGGCGGACGGGCAAGCCCCGCTTCCTTCAGCGCGTGTAGGAACGCCGCCAGTCGCTCGCGCCGATAGGCGCCGACATCCGTGCCGGCATAGTCGTAGAAACCTTTGCCGTCGCGCAAGCCATTGCGGCCGCCGGTCATGTTGTCGTGCACGATCTTTGGCGCCTCGAAGCGCTTGTCGTTCATCGCGTCCGACATGTTGCGGCTGGCATAATAAAGAATGTCGCCACCGCCCCAATCGATGAATTCGAGCAGGCCGAGGATGGCGAAGCGAAAGCCGAAGCCGTATTTGACCGCCTTGTCGATATCCTCGACGCTGGCAACGCCCTCCTCGACCAGCCTCGCCGCCTCGTTCATCGCCAACGCCTGGATGCGTGGCACAATGTAACCGGGGGAAGCGCTGCACTCGACCGGCACCTTGCCGATAGAAGTCAGCAGCGCCTTGAATTCCTCGACCACGGCGCGATCCGTCTCCGGTGTCGGGCTGAGTTCGATCAGCGGCACGATAAAGGCCGGATTGAGCCAATGGGCATTGAGAAACAATTTCGGCCGGCCGCTCAGGGCCGAGAGTTGGGTCGACAGGAAGGTTGAGGTGGTCGAAGCGACGATCGCGTACGTCTCGGCCGCGCGGTCGATGGTCGCGAAGGCCGCGCGCTTGGCTTCCTCGGTCTCGGGCACGGCTTCGAAGATATAGCGCACGCCTTTGAGCGCCTGCTGCATGTCATCGAACGGATGCAGCGTTATCCGCGCCATAATGCCGTCTATGGCCTTGGCGTCGAAGCCGCCGATTTCGGCGATCTGGGCCAAGGTGCCCCTTATTTCCGCTTTCGACTCGCCGGCCAGGCGCTGCTGCGCCTGGCTGTCGCGCGGCTTGCCGTCGATCAGACGCACCTCATGTCCAGCATAGGCGAACGCGTGCGCGATGCCCCGCCCCATGCGGCCGGCGCCGACGCAGGCAATGACGGGATAGCGCGCGGCCATCAGATGCCTTCTTTCAACAGCGCGGCAAGGCTCTCGCGGCTTTCCTGGGAGAGCCCCAGCGCCTCCATGGTGCGTCCCGTTTTGCGGAAATCATTGCCGCTGGCCGCCCCCGCTATTGCCAGCAATCCCGCCGCGACCGGCGACGCAGTACCCATCCACTCACTGAGCGAGGCAATAAAAGCCAAGCCCTCGCCAATGTCTTCACGCAAGTACCGATGCGTCTTGAGATCGAGATGTTCGTGCCAGTCGCCGGAATCGACCAGCTTGTCGTGCGCCAGCTTGCCGTACATCCAGTTCGAGGTATTGTAGTGATCGGCCAGCGGGAAATGCGGCGGGCGATAGCCCAGCATCTCGCGCAGCGCGATGCGTTCGCCATCCAGCGCATCGTGAACGCGCCGGATCGATGGCTGCGTGCCTTCCTTGTGAATGTCCCAGCGATCGAAGTGCTCGATCGGGCCGGCGTTCATGATGATCAGCGGTGGATGGATGATCGGACCGGCATTCATCAAAGCGGCCGACAGCGCGTCTTCGACCGGTTCGATGGCTCCCGGAAATGCCGCCGAGATCGCCGCCAGCGCCATCGTCGAATGCCGCGCCGGAAACACGCCGGTCGGCAGCCGCGTGGCGCGCGTCGTAATGGCGATTTCGTTGGGCCCGCGCTTGCGGGTCAGCCAGGGCAAGGTGCCTGTTTCAGCGATGGCCACGTCGGCGCGGCAGCCGTGCTGGCGCAACACCGACATCATCAGGTACGAGCCGAATGTGCCCGGCGGCAGATAGATCACCTGCCCGTCGGTCAGATGCGGCGCCAGCGCCGCGGCCAGATCGCGCTGGGCGAAGGCCGGCAACGGCGCAACGATCAACTCCGCGCCACGAACCGCCTCGCCGATGTCCGCGGTCGGCCGGGCTATCCGCACATCCCGCACGCCCTGGAAATCGCGGACCCGGATCGTGCCACTGGCGCGAACCGGTTCGAGCGCGGCGGCGTCGCGCCGCCAGAAGCGGACCTCATGCCCCGCCTCGGACATATCGGCCGCCGCCGCATAAGAGCCGTTTCCACCGCCGAGCACTGCTATTTTCATGAAATTCTCAATCACCGCGAGGACGTGATTTATTTTAACTCTAAAATAATTGCTTCAAAAGCGGAAAATGAGCGCGGCTGTGGGTTCTTGTCCAGAATGCCCCTCGGCCGGCCCTTCCCGTCAGGGGTACGATTCGAAGCGCCGTGACTGCGTTTTCCGAGACCACGAGAACGGTTTCGGCTGGGAGGCAGCTGGCGAGCCCAATGCCTCCATCCAGCCGTGACATTCCGGGATGGGGTCGGGTTCACTTTTACGAACAGATCGGGATTGGCCGGCCATGCCCAGATGCTGTGCGGTTCTTAAGATTATTCCCGCAACGAACGCATCGGCATGCTCCACTCGATCGATGGTGTCCCGGGCCAGCAACCGTCCCTCAAAGCCAGACCGTTATTGCGGTGAGCCTGCTCGCCGCCACAGGGCGTGGCGTGCGCCTCGGCAGCGGCGGACTAACAACAACCTCAGGCGATGATTACGATTTTTGTCATCTAGTTCTCGCTAAAGCCAAGCTCTTTGAGCAGCTTCCCGTAGCGCTCGGCATCCGAGCGCATCAGCGCATCGAACTGGGCCGGCGTGTTCGTATTGATTTCGAAACCCTGGGTTTCCAGGCGAGCCTGGACGTCCGGCGTTTTCAATACGGCGTCGATGTCCTTGCTGATCTTGTCCAGCAAGGGCTGCGGCGTATGTGCCGGAGCGACGATCCCGAACCAGGCCTCATACTGGTAGTCCGGCAACCCTGCCTGAGCGAATGTTGGAACGTCCGGCAGAGCTGGACTGCGCTCGGAACGGGCCACTGCGATTGCCTTGATCTTACCCGCCTTGACCAGTTCGATGGCGAGGTTCAGTCCGAGAAAATAGATGTCGATGTCGCCGCGAATGACACCCGTTATCGCGTCGGGCACGGCTTTGTACGGGACGTGGGTAAAATTTGTTTGAGACGCCTGCTTGAAGATTTCCGCTGCCAGAAACGCAGTGCTGGCGGGCCCGACCGATCCGTAATTCAGCTTGCCAGGCGATTTTTTTGCCAAAGCAATCAGCTCTTCCAAATTGTTGGCTTGAAGCGTCATCGGCGCCACAAGGACGAGCGGCACATACGCAGCTTTGATCACACCGGCGAAGTCCTTGATTGGATTAAATCCTGTATTTTTGTTGATGACATCCGCAATAACCAGACCATTGGACGT
>CAIMEA010000201.1 GCA_903839845.1 uncultured Hyphomicrobiales bacterium | reverse complement strand
GGCGCGCGGCTGGCGCGCCGGGACGAAAGCGGCTTGGACCGCCGGTTTCGGGATCTGGCGCCGCATCTCCGACGCCCCCGACCGGCCACCGCTCCCCGCCCCGCATCTGAAGATGCTGTACAGACACCCCTCATTGGGGCGAGGTAGCGTAGTATATAGTCCTAAATAGGATAGAAGTCAATAGACCGGATCGGCCCAGAGAAATGCGCGAGGACGACAGAGGAGTGCGCGGAGACGAGCGCCTTACGCCGTCTTCTTGCTCGCCTTCGCCGCCTCGATCGCTTCCCAGATGCGTGACGCGGTCATCGGCATTTCGAGATGCGTGATGCCGAATTCGGACAAGGCATCGATCACGGCGTTCGCCACGGCGGGAAGCCCGCCGGACGTGCCGGCTTCGCCGCAGCCTTTGGCGCCGAGCGGATTGGTCTTGGTCGGCACCGGGCGGTTGGCCACGGTAATCATCGGCGCGTCATGCGCGCGCGGCATCGCGTAATCCATGAACGAGCCGGTGACGAGTTGCCCTTCGGCGTCATAGACCGCGCCTTCGAGCAGCACCTGGCCGAGGCCCTGCACGATGCCGCCCTGCACCTGGCCTTCGACCATCAGCGGATTGATGACGGTGCCGAAGTCGTTGACCGCGTCGTATTTGACGACGCGGGTGAGGCCGGTCTCCGGATCGATCTCGACCTCGACGACATGCACGCCGTTCGGATAGGTGCCGGGCACGGGCTCGGTCACATGCGTGATGTCGAGCGTCTTCGGCATGTCATCGGGCAGCGTTATCGTGCGCAGCTTTTCCGCCAGCGCCATGATGTTGATCGAGCGGTCGGTGCCGGCAATGGTGAAGTCGCCATTGTTGAACTCGATGTCGCCGCTCGAGGCTTCCAGCACATGCGCTGCGAGTTTCTTGCCGTTGTCGATGACCTTGTCGGAGGCCTGCACGATCGCAGTGCCGGACAGCATGGCCGAGCGCGAACCGCCGGTACCGCCGCCTTGCACCAGCTGATCGCTGTCGCCTTGCAGCAGGTTGATCTTGTCGAACGGAATGCCGAGCTTCTGGCTCAGCACCTGCGCGAAAGGCGAGGCGTGGCCCTGGCCGTAATCGAGCGTGCCGGTGACGATGGTGACGGTGCCGTCGGCATTGAAGCGGATGCCGCCTTGCTCCTGCGTCATCGCCGCGGTGGTTTCGACATAACAGGCAACGCCGAGGCCGCGCAATTTGCCGGCCTTCTTGCTCTCGCGCTTGCGCTTGGCGAAGCCCTTGGCGTCGGCCTGCTCGAGCGCGGCCTTGAACAGGCCGGGAAAATCGCCGCAGTCATAGGTCGTGCCGGCCGGCGTCGCGTGCGGCATGTCCTTGGCCTTAATGAAATTGCGGCGGCGCAATTCAAGACGATCGATGCCGAGTTCGGTCGCGGCGAGGTCCATGGTGCGCTCGATCGACAGCGCGCCTTCGGGGCGGCCGGCGCCGCGATAGGCGGAGACAAGCGTGGTGTTGGAGAACACGCATTTCGTCGCCACTTCGAGCAGCGGCGTGCGGTACATGCTGATGATGTTCTTGGTGACATTGAGCGTCGGCAGCAGCGGGCCGAAGGCGGCGCAATAGCCGCCGAGATTGCCGTAACCCGACAACCGCACGGCGGTGATGAGGCCTTCTGCGTCGAAGCCGACCTCGACGGTCATGTCGTAATCGCGGCCGTGATGATCGGACACGAACGAGCCGGAGCGCTCGTCGGTCCATTTGACCGGACGGCCGAGCAGTTTCGCGGCGTGCAGGATGCAGACATATTCCGGATAGACGGTCGCCTTCATGCCGAACGAGCCGCCGACATTGCCGGTCAGCACGCGGACCTTGTCGGCCGGCGCGCCGAGGATGTCTTTCAGCATGTTCTTCATGCCGAACACGCCCTGGCTGCACGAATGCAGCGTCCACTTTCCGTCGGCCTTGTCGAATTCGCCGATCGCCGCGCGCGGCTCCATCGACGCGACGACGAGACGCTGGTTGATCAGCGGAAGCGAGACGACATGCGCGGAGTTCTTCATCGCCTCGGCGACCTTGGCGCTGTCGCCATGCTGGAAGTCGAGCGCGATGTTGCCGGGGACTTCGTCATAGAGCTGCGGCGCGCCCGGCTTGGCGGCGTCGCGCGCCGAGACCACGGCGGGCAAGGGCTCGATGTCGAGCGCGACCGCTTCGGCGGCGTCCTTCGCCTGCGCGATGGTTTCGGCGATGACGCAGGCGACCGGATCGCCGACGAAGCGCACCTTGTCGGGGCTCAGCGCCGGGCGCGGCACATATTTGATCGGCGAGCCGTCGCGGCTCTTGAGCGGCAGCGGACATTTGAGCCCGCCATAGGCCTTCAGATCGGCGGCGGTGAGCACCGCCAGCACGCCGGGCATGCCCTTGGCCGCGGCGGTGTCGATGCCGCGAATGATTCCATGCGCCTCGCTGGAGCGGACCATCACCGCATAGGCCTGGTTCGGCTGCTTGAGGTCGTCGGTATAGCGGCCTTCGCCGCGCACCAAAATGGGGTCCTCTTTGCGGGTGACCGGCTGGCCGACGCCGAATTTGGTCAGCGAAAGGGCGCTTTGCGTGGTTCTGTCATCCATTTCGGGGACTTTTCGGCTTGGAGGGGGCGGGTCCGTTCCAAATAAAGCAGCGGGGCCGCTTCCACAACAATAGCTTTCGGGGGTGAGGGTTGCGCCAAGCCCCGGCGCTGTTACACTTTTCATGACAAGAACTTGGGAACTGCGCCGTGACCGCCCTTGCCCAACGAGGCAGGCGGACGCGGCCGAGAGGTTTTAAGATGACGAGCGGCGAGGCCGGGGAAACCCCAGGCCTCGACCCCGCTATGAACCGGGCGCCAAACAGCGAGCCCCGGTGGGGTCGGCGGTCGCCTGGGGGACGTGAAGCCGGCTTCGGCAACGATCGGGGCGGGCCGACCTATGCCGCGCTCGATCTCGGCACCAATAATTGCCGTTTGCTGGTGGCGCGGCCGGCCGGCGACGGCTTTCGCGTGGTCGACGCCTTTTCCCGCATTGTGCGGCTCGGCGAAGGTATTTCCGCCTCCGGCCGCCTGAGCGAAGCGGCGATCGACCGCTCGCTCGAAGCGCTGGAAATCTGCCGCAACAAGATGCGCAACCGCGGCGTCACCCGCGCCCGCTTGATTGCCACCGAAGCCTGCCGCGCCGCCGAAAACGGCGCCGAATTCCGCGCCCGCGTCGCCGAGCGGCTGGGACTGGCGCTGGAAGTCATCGACCGCGAGACCGAAGCCGAACTGGCGGCGACCAGTTGCACGCCTTTGATCGATCCGGAGGCCGAGGGCGTAGTGCTGTTCGACATCGGTGGCGGCTCGTCGGAACTGGTGCGGCTCGACCGTTCGCCGCGTTGCAAGCGCGGTCCGCCTTTGCCGCAAATCCGCGGCTGGATCTCGCTGCCGCATGGCGTGGTGACGCTCGCCGAACGCCATGGCGGCCACAATGTCACGCGTGACGTCTACGAGGCGATGGTCGCCGAGGTCGCCGAACTGATCGCGCCGTTCGCGCGCGAACACGGGGCGGGCTTGCACGGCGTGCATATGCTCGGTACGTCGGGCACGGTGACGACGATCGCCGGCGTGCATCTCGATCTCAAGCGCTATGACCGCAACCGCATCGACGGCTGCTGGCTGGAAGCCGGTGACATCGACTCCGTGCTCGAACGGCTGGTGGCGATGAGCTACGACGAGCGCGTCGCCAGCCCTTGCATCGGCGCCGATCGTGCCGATCTGGTGCTGGCGGGCTGCGCGATATTGGAAGCGATCCGCCGCGCTTTCCCCTGTCCGCGCCTGCGGGTGGCGGATCGCGGCTTACGGGAAGGTATGCTGGTGCAGATGATGCGGGAAGACGGCGCCTGGGGCGAGGCGAGTTCTGACAATGGCGGTCAGGCGGCGCTGTCGTGACCGTGCGCAGCAAGAGCAGCGGCTCGCGCGACCTCAAGGTTCGCGTCAAGACCGGCAAGGGTCGCAAGCTGTCGTCGAAGCTGTGGCTCGAGCGCCAGCTCAACGATCCTTACGTCGCGCGCGCCAAGCGCGAAGGCATGCGTTCGCGCGCCGCGTACAAATTGATCGAGATCGACGACAAGGCGCGCTTCCTCAAGAAAGGCGCGCGCGTGGTCGATCTCGGCGCAGCGCCCGGCGGCTGGGCGCAGGTCGCCGCCAAGCGCGTGCACGCGCCGGCGCTCGGCAAGGTGATCGGCATCGATCTTCTGGACATCGACCCTTTGCCGGGCGTCGAGTTTCGCGTGTTCGATTTTCTCGATCCCGGCGCGCCCGACCTGTTGAAGAAAATGCTCGGCGGCCCGGCCGACGTCGTTTTGTCCGACATGGCGGCGAATGCCACCGGCCATCGCAAGACCGATCACATCAAGATCGTCGCTTTGGTCGAGGCGGCGACCGAGTTCGCCCGCGAAGTGCTGGCGCCGGGCGGCACTTTTCTGGCGAAGGTGATTCAGGGCGGCACCGAAGGCACGCTGCTGACTTTGCTGAAAAAGGACTTCGCCGTGGTCAAACACGTCAAGCCCTTGGCCAGCCGCGCCGACTCGGCCGAGCTGTATCTTTTAGCGACGGGCTTTCGCGGCGGCGCGTG
The DNA here is from genome assembly GCA_903839845.1 of uncultured Hyphomicrobiales bacterium. Lineage (GTDB taxonomy): Bacteria > Pseudomonadota > Alphaproteobacteria > Rhizobiales > Xanthobacteraceae > Pseudolabrys. The sequence continues at coordinate 23,892 of CAIMEA010000201.1, read as the reverse complement.
ATCGCGGCCGGCAAAGCGCGTGCTTTACTGGCAGCCATAGCGGCCTCGCGCGTCGATGTCGCGGTTGTAGTACTTCGACAACAGAATCTATTCCGCTGCAAGACTTGCGCAGCAGGGTACTCCGACTTTCAATTTAGCCGATAAGTTATAAGGGCTAAGCCGCCAAAGCTCTCTTGCGGTAATGTTCAACGACGAAGATACGAAGCGCCGAGGAGAGGTTACGGTTCTTTCGTTCGGCATCGACCGCTTCAAGTGTTGCCGATATGGTTTGCTGACGATCCGCAGCGATGCGCTTTAGCGAATTCCAGAAAACGTCTTCGAGGCTGACACTGGTCTTATGCCCTCGCAAAACGATCGATCGCTTTTGAATGTCGGAATTCGGCGGTTGCTCGTTCAAGGGGTCGAGAGGCTGGGCGCAGGCGCGCAATGCTCCATCGCGAGGCATGGAAGCTCCTTCGTTTTTTTGATGATTTAAAGCGCCGCAAATACTTGGGCCTGGGACCGGTGCTTGGCGCTGCTATGCGGTCCTTGAAGGGGCCTCTATGTCACTTATCTAACAAAAGCCGATTCGGGGCAATAAGAACAAAAGCTGAGGCCGTGCGCTGTGAGCGGCTGCCCTTGAGCAGAGCGCAGGCAAAGAGCCTCTGCATCGACCCCGGCAATTTGCCGGCCGTCGGACGCCAGCGCTCATTGGCCGCCATTTGTCCTATCGGCTCAGTCTGTGTGGACGCCTTATAGAACCCGACTTTATTTCTCGGCCAAGGGCTTTGCCTCGGCGGCTGCGCGGCCGGACAGTTCGGCGCCGGCATCGGCATGCAGACGGGCGAAGATGAAAACCGACAGCGCCGATATCACCGCGACGATCAGGAACGCCGCCTGGAAGTCCTCGGCCTGAAGCTGCGCATGGCCGCGGAACTGCGCTGTGAGATCGACCGCCAATGCGCCGAGCGCGACACCGGTCGAGATCGACAATTGCTGGCCGACGCTGACCAAGGCCGTGGCGCGCGACACGCGCGCTTGCTCGATCTCGGCATAGGCGATGGTGTTGATGCAGGTGAATTGCAGCGAGCGGAAGAAGCCGCCGACCAGCAGAATAGCGAACATCAACGCGATCGGCATCGCCTCGGTGAAGAAGGCGCAGGCCGCGAGAAAACACGAACTCAGGATCGCGTTGAACATCAAAATGGCGCGGAAGCCAAAGCGCTTGAGCATGGTCGCCGCCGCCATTTTCATGCCCATGGCGCCGACGGCGGAGGCAAATGTAATCAGGCCGGACTCGAAGGGCGACTTGCCGAAGCCGACCTGCAGCATCAAGGGCAACAGAAACGGCAGCGCGCCGATGCCGATGCGGAAGACGAAACCGCCGAGCACGCTGGCGCGAAACGTCGGCAGTTTGAACAAGGTCAGATCGAGCGCCGGGATCGCCGTATGTTTCGCATGCACGATATAGGCGGCGATGAAGATCGCGCCGCCGACGATGAGCGAGACCACCACCGTCCACGGCAGAAAATTCAATCCGAGCACCGACAGGCCGAAGGCCAGCCCGGCAATGCCGAGCCCGGCATAGATCATGCCGAGGATATCGAAACGCTCGTGGTGTTCGGCGCGCACGTCCTCGATATATTTGGTCGCCAGGATAATGCCGAGAATGCCGATCGGCACATTGATGAGAAAAATCCAGTGCCACGTGGCGAAAGTGGTGATGAAGCCGCCGACCGGCGGTCCGATGACCGGACCGATCAAGGCCGGCGTCGTCACCCAGGCCATGGCGGCGACCAGTTCGCGCCGGCTGATGGAGCGCACCAGCACCATGCGGCCGACCGGGGTCATCATCGCGCCGCCCATGCCTTGCAAAATACGGGCGAAGACGAAGTCGGTCAGTGAGGACGACATCGCGCAGGCAATCGAGCCGAGCACGAAGACGCCGATGGCGGTGCGAAACACGGTGCGGGCGCCGAAGCGGTCGGCGGTCCAGCCCGAGGCCGGGATGAACACGGCGAGCGAGAGGAGATAGGAGGTGACGGCGAGCTTGAGCGCCAGCGGGTTGGTGCCGATATCGGCGGCGATCGCCGGCAACGAGGTGGCGATCACGGTGGAGTCCATGTTTTCCATGAACAGGGCGACCGCGATGATCAGGGGGACGATGCGGTCACGGCGCATGGGATATCCAGGACGGCAAATCCAGAGGGAAAGACGTGCGATTTAGAGCCCGGGCGGTTGATCTGCATAGAGCGGCGGAAGCAAGGCCGGCTTCCCCTGTGGGCTACATGGCAGGCATCCAGGATAAACCTTTGAATCCATGGATTCCCATGCTAACGACCCACGCCAACCCAAAAGCGGGCCGTGACAGCCTCGAGGACACCCTCGGGCAGGGCATTTTACAAGCCTGCACGTCCGGTCCTGTTCCTTTTTCGGGTGTGACGGAGTTGGCCATGGCCCAGGTAAATAACGCAAATCCGCGCGAAGCGCTCACCTTCGACGACGTGCTGATCAGGCCCGGCCTGTCCACCGTGATGCCTTCGGATGTCGACATCCGCTCAAACATTACCAAGTCGATCACCGTCAATATCCCGATCCTGGCCTCGGCCATGGATACGGTGACCGAGTCGGCCATGGCCATCGCCATGGCGCAGGCCGGAGGCCTCGGTGTCATCCATCGCAATCTCGAACCGGACCAGCAGGCGGCGCAGGTGCGCCAGGTCAAGAAGTTCGAAAGCGGCATGATCGTCAATCCACTGACCATCGAACCGACCGCGACCTTGGCCGAGGCGCTCGAGCTGATGAAGGAAAACCGCATCTCCGGCATTCCGGTGGTTGAAGGCGCCAGCAATGGCGTCGCCGGCAAGCTGGTCGGCATTCTCACCAACCGCGACGTTCGCTTCGCCAAGGACCCGCGCCAGCGCGTCGCCGAGCTCATGACCAAGGACAAGCTCGTCACCGTCCGCGAAGGCGTCAGCCAGGACGAAGCCAAGCGGTTGCTGCATCAGCACCGCATCGAGAAGCTGCTGGTCGTCGATGACCAATATCGCTGCGTCGGCCTCATTACAGTGAAGGACATCGAAAAGGCGGTCGCCAATCCGAATGCCTGCAAGGACGAGCAGGGCCGCTTGCGCGTCGCTGCCGCGACCACGGTCGGCGACAAGGGCTTTGCCCGCACCGAGGCCTTGATCGCCGCCGGCGTCGATCTCGTCGTCGTCGACACCGCGCATGGCCATTCGCAATATGTGCTCGACGCCGTGCTGCGCATCAAGAAATTGTCGAACGCGGTGCAGGTGGTGGCCGGCAATGTGGCCACCGCCGAGGGCGCGCAGGCTTTGATCGATTCAGGCGCCGACGCGATCAAGGTCGGCATCGGCCCGGGCTCGATCTGCACCACGCGGATTGTCGCCGGCGTCGGCGTGCCACAACTGACCGCGATCATGGATTCAGTAGAGGCGGCGCGAAAGCAGGGCATTCCGGTGATCGCCGATGGCGGCATCAAGTATTCCGGCGACTTCGCCAAGGCTTTGGCCGCGGGCGCCAGCGTGGCGATGGTCGGCTCGTTGTTGGCCGGCACCGACGAGACGCCGGGCGAGGTTTTTCTCTATCAGGGCCGCTCGTACAAGAGCTATCGGGGCATGGGGTCGGTCTCGGCGATGGCGCGCGGCTCGGCCGACCGCTATTTCCAGCAGGACATCAAGGACGCGCTCAAGCTGGTGCCGGAAGGCATCGAGGGCCAGGTCGGCTACAAGGGCCCGGTCTCGGGCGTGCTGCATCAATTGGCCGGCGGCCTGCGCGCCGCCATGGGCTATGTCGGCGCCAAGGATCTGGCCGAACTGCACGACAAGGCCGAATTCGTCCGCATCACCGGGGCGGGCTTACGCGAAAGCCACGTCCATGACGTGGTGATTACCCGCGAAAGCCCGAACTATCCGAGTAGGGTGTAGGGCCCGGTACCGCCGTAATTGTCTGTGAAGACATCGATCAATATTATTCGCTGTCTTTAGGCGTGATTTTGCGCAATTGCAGGGGTGGCCGGCCGGGCCTGATGGTCCGATCGCGCGGCTGCGCTTGTCACTCCGTCACGAGGAAACGTCGCCATGTCCTTTGCAACCATTCTGCTGCCGCTGTTCGTCGAGGTATTGCTGACCTTCGCGCTCATGTTCTGGATGGCGCGTTCGCGCATCGGCGCGCTGAAAGCCGGTCAGGTCAAAATGGGCGACGTCGCGCTCGGCCAGACCAACTGGCCGCCGCGCGTGCAGGCGATCACCAACAGCTATCACAGCCAGTTTCAACTGCCGGTGCTGTTCTACGTGCTCACCGTGCTGGCGATGTTCACGCACCAGGCCGACTACCTGTTCGTGGTGATGGCCTGGCTGTTCGTGTTGTCGCGCTTCGTGCACGTCTATATTCACACCGGTACCAACTATGTGCGGCATCGCTTCAATGCCTTCGCCGTCGGTGCTTTCATTCTTCTGTTGATGTGGATCATCTACGCGGTCCGCATCCTGTTAGGAATTTCATGACTCCCGCAGCGAAACTGGCGGCCGCCATCGACGTTTTCGATACGCTTGAAAAGGAACGCCGGCCCGCCGGCGACGTGCTCAAGGCCTGGGGCGTGGCGCATCGCTTCGCCGGTTCCGGCGACCGCGCCGGCATCGCCGGGCTGGTCTATGACGCGCTGCGCCGCAAGGCATCGAGCGCTTTTCTGATGGGCGCCGATACACCGCGCGCCATCCTCATCGGCATGCTCAAGCGCGAGCGCGACCTCGACACCGAGGCGATCGCCAAACTCGCCGACGGCTCGCCCTACGGTGCAGCGGTTTTGACGGACGATGAGCGCGCGCGTCTCGACGCCAACGACATGAACGCCGCGCCGCCGCATGTCATCGGCGATTATCCCGACTGGCTCGACCCGTATTTCGAGCGCGCCTTCGGCAAGGACCGCGCCGAGGAGGGCGCCGCGCTCGCCTCGCGCGCGCCGCTCGATCTGCGCGTCAACGCGCTGAAGTCGGAGCCCGACCGCGCCGCCTCGATGCTCGACGATCTCAAACCCACGCGCGGCCGCTGGTCGCCGGTCGCGTTGCGCATCGCGCTCAACGCCGACGCCAAATCTCCGGCGATCCATGCCGAGCCGGCTTTTCTCAAAGGCCTGATCGAGGTGCAGGACGAGGGCTCGCAGCTTGCCGCTTTGTTTGCCGGCGCCAAGCCGGGCGAACAGGTCGTCGATCTCTGCGCCGGCGCCGGCGGCAAGACCTTGGCGCTGGCCGCGCTGATGGAGAACAAGGGGCAGATTTTCGCCACCGACGACGACAAGCGACGGCTGGCGCCGATCCACGATCGCCTGGCCCGCTCCGGCGCGCGCAACGTCCAGGTGCGCACGCCGAAATCGATTCACGACGAGATCGACGATCTGAAAGGGCGTTGCGATCTCGTGCTGATCGACGCGCCCTGCACCGGCACCGGCTCGTGGCGGCGCAATCCGGACGCCAAATGGCGCATGCGGCCGGGCGCGCTGGAACAGCGCGTCAAGGAACAGGCCGACATTCTCGACCGCGCGGTCGGCTTGCTGAAATCCGGCGGGCGCATCGCCTACATCACCTGCTCGGTGCTGGATGAGGAAAACGGCGCGCAGGTCCGCGCCTTCCTCGGCCGGCAGGCGGAGTTCTCGGTCGTGAAGCCGACCGAGGTGATCAAGGCGCTCGGCGAGCGGGCGGCGATGTTCGGCAAGGCGGCGCGGCTGTCGGCGGAGGGCATCCTGATGACGCCGCGCACGACGGGAACCGACGGCTTCTTCGTCAGCGTGCTGCAACGCGCCTGAGGCCTGGCGTTAACGGATAAAATACGGAAATTCCTCGATTGCGCCGCATTCCCGGCCGAAAAGCCGCTGGAAGATTCTGTGAGTGTGGAACTCACAGCGGCGAAGTCGTTCGGCGGGGTTAAGACGTGACATTTTCCAACAGGCGCGAGCCCTCGTTCGATGGGGCACACAGCCCGGTCCATAGTCCGATGCCTGCGCCGTCACCGGGCGCCGCGCATGCCGCGCCGCATCTCGGCATCGGCGAGGCCGCCGCGCACCAGGCCGGGCGCGCCTCCGGCCTGACCCGCGTCGTCTCGACCATGCAGATCGTCGGTTCGCTTCTGGCGGTGCCGCTCGGGCTGGCCTCCGGCTATTCGATGTACCGCGCCAATTTCTCGCCCGAGACCACCTGCCAGGCCTTGCGCGGGAACATCATCGCCATGCTCGACAAGAGCGTCGATGCCAGCACCCGCCGCATGCTGGTGCGGCGCGACATCGCCGCTTTCGAGGAAAGCTGCGGCGCGGTCGATCCCGACGCCCATGCCGCGTTCAAGGCGCTGCTGGCGCTGCCGCCGGCGCCGGTCACTGCCGCTGTCGCGCCGGCGCCCGCGCCGAAGCTGCGCGCCGCGCTGCCGGCGACCGAAGTCGTACGCAAGATTGAGACCAAGCCTGAGATTAAGCCGGAGCCCAAGGCGGAAGCGAAGATCGAGTCGAAAACCGAGCCAAAGGCCGAGCCGAAGATCGAACCACGTCCGGCTGTGGCCGAGAAGCCGCCGGTGACCGCGCCTGCCGCCGAAGCCGTGCAGCGCGATGCCAATCTATCGGATACGCGCTGGCTGGCGGCGGTGCGTCAGGCCATCGTCGCGCATCAACCGGCCAAGGCCGACGATGCCGACGAGGCGGCGCCGGTCGCCGCCGCCAAAATCGAGCCGGTCAAGGTCGCGCCGGCCAAAATCGAGCCGGCCAAGGTGGAGCCGCGGCTGGATCAGGTTTTGGCAAAGCCCGCAGCCTCGCCCCACACCGATACCGTCGCGGTGAGCCGGCCGTCGCCCGTGCCGGCCGCGCCGCCGGTGCAGTTGCAGCCGACGTGGAACGTGACGGGCCAGCCAGCAACGTCCACGCCTGTCACGGAAGCGCCCGCCGCCGTGACCACGGCGCGCGACGATCATCCGGTGCCGCCCGCGTCCATTCCGGTCAGCGCGCCGGGCAATGGCGAGGCGAGGCCAAGCGGCCAATCGCGCATCGGCTCGTGGATCGCGGAAATTCCGCTGGTCGGCCGGGTCATCGAGCCGCGCGGGAACTAGCCGGGAATTGCGCCGAAGGCCTTGCGCGAGGCGGAGGCGAACTGCCGCCGCCACATCACGATGACGACGCCGGTGGTGGTCAAAGCCAATTCGAGCGGGCCCAAAAACCAGCCGAGATATCCGAGCGCGAAAAAGAACGCGCGCTGGCCTCGATTGAAATGCAGGCCGGCGTCGGCGCATAGCCGCGACGCGCGATGGGCGAAGGCCTGTGCCGCCGGCGTATCTTTTTCCGACGGTTGTGGCGCGGCCCCGACCATGATGGCGAGATAGTTGAACAGCCGGTACGACCAGGCGAATTTGAAAAACGCATAGACGAAGATGACGGCGAGCCCCAGCACCTTCAGTTCCCACATTTCCGGCGTCACCGGCACGCTGAACGGCAGCGCCGCGATCACCACCAGGATCTGGTCTGTGGCGCGGATCAAAGTGAGCGTGCCGCCGATAGCGATCAGGCTGGTCGAGGCGAAGAAAGCCGTGCCGTTCTGCAAGGCCGCGGTCACCTGCGAGTCGACGATGCGCACGTCGCGGCTCAGCAGTTCTTCCATCCAGCGATCGCGATAGCCGTTCATCAGCGCGTTCAAGCTGGTTTTGCCCTTGGCCGACTTCTCGATCACCAGCGAATAGCCGATCCAGCAGGCGCAGAACCACGCAAGCGTCAGCGTGTCGGGCAGGGTGAATGACAGCATCGCGATGACCTCATGAATCGCCGCGCAGGATGCCCGCTTCAAGGCGCGCCGACAACAGCTTGAGCGGCGGGCTGCGCTCTGCCAGACTTGTTCCACTACACTTGGCGCAAAGGACGTTGTCATGCCCCAGACCATCACCACCGGCTACAAGGAATTGTGCGAAGCGGCCGAGCGCGAGATCGAGACGCTGCCGGTGGCGGAGGCGGTCAAGCTCGCCGGCCGCGACGACACGGTGCTGGTCGATATCCGCGACATCCGCGAATTGCAGCGCGAGGGCAGGGTGCCGGGCGCGTTCCATTGTCCGCGCGGCATGCTCGAATTCTGGATCGATCCGAACGGCTCCTATTTCAAGCCGGTGTTCGGCCAGGACAAGAAATTCGTGTTCTTCTGCGCCGGCGGCATGCGCTCGGCCTTGGCCGCGCAAACGGCGCAGCGCATGGGGCTCAAACCGGTCGCCCATATCCGCGGCGGCTTCGGCGCCTGGAAAGCCGCCGGCGGCCCGGTTGACGCGCCCGACGCCATGCCGGGAGAAGCGAAAAAATCCTGACGCCATCGATGAAATCGGTTGCTGGCGGGCATTCGCAAAATTCATTTGCGGTTGCGCGCGCCGCCCCGCATTTTGTTTCGCGCGGCCAGGTGGGGCGATGACGCTGAAACTGATTATCGGCAACAAGAATTACTCATCCTGGTCGTTGCGGGCGTGGCTGGCCATGACGGTGGCCGGCATCGGCTTTGAGGAAGTGCTGGTGCCGTTTGGCACCGAAGCATTCAAACAGCAGGTTGTTTCCGGCACCGGCCGCGTGCCGGTGCTGATCGATGGCGACATCACGATTTGGGAATCGCTCGCCATCATTGAATATCTGGCCGAGAAATTTCCCGATGCCGGCCTGTGGCCCAAAGAGGTCGCGGCCCGGGCGCACGCGCGCGTCGTGTCGAACGAAATGCACGCCGGTTTTCTCGCCATGCGCGGCCATATGCCGGTGAATTTCGCCCGCCGCATCATCAAGCGCGATTTGCCGCCGGCGGTGGCGGCGGACATCAAACGCATCGAGGCCTTATGGTCGGATTGCCGCGCGCGCTTCGGCCAAAGCGGCCCATTCCTGTTCGGCGCGTTTTGCGCCGCCGACGCCATGTTCGCGCCGGCGGTGGCGCGCTTCCGCACCTACGATGTTGACGTCGGCGACGGCGCGCGTGCCTATATGGCGACAATGATGGCGTTGCCGGCTTGGCAACGATGGGTCGAGGCCGGTCTGAAGGAAACCTGGGTCGTGCCGGAAGACGAAGTCGACTGGCCGAAAGTCGAACGCGCCTAACGGCAATCGAGACTCGCAAGAGAGAGACGACCAATGTCCCTGACTTTGATCATCGGCAACAAGAACTATTCCTCATGGTCGCTGCGGCCCTGGATCGCCATGAAGGCGGCCGGCATTCCGTTCGACGAAATCGTCATCCCGCTTTATGCGCCCGGCAGCGCCGAGGCGATCCGCAAATACTCGCCGGCCGGCAAGGTGCCGATCCTGATCGATGGCGACGACACGATCTGGGAATCGCTGGCCATTCTCGAACATCTGGCCGAACGTTTCCCGGATTCGAAGCTGTGGCCGTCCGAGCCGCGCGCGCGCAGTTTTGCCCGTTCGGCGGCGACCGAGATGCATGGCGGCTTCCAGCCTTTGCGTCAGCACTGCACGATGAATTTGTGGCTGCCGGTGAAAGCCAGACCGATGCCGCCGGAAGTGCTCGCCAACATGCAACGCATCGAGACCTTGTGGGCCGATTGCCGCGCCCGCTTCGGCAAGAATGCGAAAGACGGCGGGCCGTTCCTGTTCGGCGCATTTGGCAATGTCGATGCCATGTACGCGCCGGTGGTGGCGCGGTTTCACACTTACGGCCTGCCGGTCGGCCCCGACAGCCGCGCCTATATGGACGCGGTGATGGCGACGGCGGCCTGGCGCGAATGGTATGACGCCGCCATGCAGGAAACCTGGATCATGCAGAACAACGAGCCGGATTGGCCGCTGGTGCGCGGCGTCTAAGTCGGCGTCCTCACCACGGCCGTGCGACCGAATTGGTCACGTGTTCTCGGTCGGGCGAGGTGAAGCACAGGCCGACGCACAGATAGGACAATTCCGGATGCGGGTTATGGCCGCGATGGAATTTGGCGATCGGCTCCGAATAGCACTCGCCGGCCTTGGCCTTGACCAGAACGCCCTCCTGAAAATGCGCCTCGAACTGGCCCTGAAGCGCGACGAAGAACGCCGCGCCGTTATGGCAATGCCAGTTGGTGAAGCCGCCGGCGACGATCTCGGCGTTATAGATCTGCACTTTCACCTGGGGGTCGCGCGGCAGCGAGGCGTACAGCGTTTCCAACAGCAGATTGCGGTGAAATCCCTGGCCCGGCGGCACGAAGCCATCGAGTTGGAGCTTGAGATCCTTGTAGTCGCTGGTCTTGATGGCCGGGCTGGTTGTCACTTGGGCGTCCTCCGTCTTTTCGCCGGAGACTAACGCAAGAACCCCAAAGGCGAAAACCCGGCGCGAGCGCCGGGCTTTGCATTATGTACGGTTTTGTCTTGTGGACAGTGAGCGAACGACTAATTGTCGAGCGCTTCCTTGACGGTGTCCTTCAGGCCGCCGACGGCGTTCTGCACCTTGCCCTTGACCTGATCGGACTTGCCTTCGGTCTCGAGCTTGGCGTCGCCGGTTACTTTGCCGGCGACTTCCTTGACCTTACCTTTGGCCTGGGTGGCGCTGCCTTCGATGCGATCTTTGTTCATGTGTGTCCTCGTTGTTTTGGCGTTGCGAAACTCGTCACGACAACGTCCGGACCGGCGTGTCGTTCCAGTGCCGGGGGAAATGTCACGCATGCGCGACCCGCGTGTGGTCGTCTGGGCGGTGCGCCGCTAGTTGCGCGACGATCGGCCGGTCGTGCCGTAATTCGGATTCGGCATGCAGCGCAGGAACTGCGGCTGGGCCTGCTTCTGGCAGGCCTTGAGCGTTGCGAAATTGCAATATTTCTCGAATGAGCCGGCCGTCTGTTCGACGCAATAGCGGCCATTGCCGGTCGACGTCGCGTTCGCGGCCGTGAGGCCGGCGAAGGATGCGATAACAAATGTGGAAATCATCAGAGCTTTCATGGCGGACGCCTCCGGTTGGTGTGTTTTGCTTTTGCGTGCCGTTAACGGTGGGCGAAATCGCCAGTTCCGGCTGGCGCGATAAAAATAAGCCCCGCGACGGTAATCGCGGGGCTCATCCAATACGTTGGCGAAATTACTTGGCCGTGCTCGACGGCTGCGAACCGCTCTTGTTCGAGTTTGTGTCCGTTCCCTTTGCATTGATGCTGCTCGGCGACACGTTGGCGTTGGCCTTCGTGTCCGAGTTCATGCCGGTCGTCGAGGCGCCCGTCGTCGGATTGGCGGCCTGGCCGCCGCTCTTGTTCGACTGGGTATCGGGCATTTTGGCGTTCAGGCTGTTCGGCGGCACGTTGTTCGGGGTCGCCTGGCCTTGCTGCGTGCCTTTGGCCTTCATCTCAGTCGCGCCGGAACTTTCCGAGCCGCTCTTCGAGCTCTGGGTATCGGTCGCCTTGGAATTGATGCTGCTCGGCGGCGTCGCGTTGTTCGACGGCGTGTTGCCGGAGTTCTGCGCATGGGCGATGGAAATACCGCCGATCAGCGCCGCGATCGCGGTCATGGTGGTCAGGGTCTTCATGGGTCGTCTCCTTGGGGATTGTCGGGTTGAGTGCGAGGAGGCACTGCGAAAGCAACGCATCGATCCCGGTTCGGTTCCGGGAACTCGGGCGCCGCGCGTTGCTTCAGCGGCGCGGCGTGCACCAACACGCCGCGCCACTGTCGCCCGATTTACGCTTCGATGATGGCGACGATTTCATGCGAGCGCGGATCGATGATGACGATCTGGTCGCCGACCAGAATGTAATCGTAGCCGCGCCATTCCGGATAAATGGTCACGACCTCGCCCGGCAGCGGATAGTAATGCACGCTCGACGGAACGCGGGTGCCGACGCTGATCGACACGTCGAGATGCACCGGCTGAACTTTCTGCTGGCGGATCACGGTGGTGATCTTGCTGCGCTGATCGGTCGAGAGCTTCGCCGCGCCGGCGGCCGCGCCCTGGCCGGTGGTGGAGCGTTCGGCAGAGGGCGTCACCGCCTTGTTGCTTTCGGCCGCCTTGCTGGTTTCGGCCGCGCCCTTGATCTCGGCCTTGCCGGCATTCGTCGGCGTTTTGATATCGGCCTTGCCGCTGTCGGCGGCCGGCGCCGGTGCAACCGGCTGCTGCGCCTGCGCGGCCGGCTTTACGTCGCTGGCCTTGGTGTCGTTAGCTTTGGCCTCGTTTGCTTTGATCTCGCCGGCCTTCTTCTCGACCGATTGCGAGGCGGGCGCGACCTTTTCCGCCGGGGCATTCTGCTGCGCCGCAGGCGCGGGTTGTGCGGGCGCCTGATCCTTCGACGGGGACTGGGCGTAAGCCGCGCCGGCGCCGAGCATCAGCGCGAGCGCGGCGGTCGACATGAGTTGTGACGTGTTCATTCCACTCTCCTGTGCATACCGCCCCGACGACAAATGCATGATGAGAGGAAAGAACGTCGCCGCGGCGCGACTGTTCCGTAAAAAGGCAAAGTGCCTCAGTTCCATTGGTCGCGCGCGCGACCATATCGTCGTAACGATGTCAGCGTGCTTTAGTCGCCGCGGCGGTTACGACAATCTCGACCAGATGCGGCGGTTCCAGATCGACGCCGAGGCAGGCGCGCATCGGCGGGTTGGCGCGGTCGGCCCATTCGTCCCAGGCGCGGTTCATTTCTTCTTTCTGTTTGATATCGGCGACGTAAACGATGGCCGACAGAATGCGGCTCTTGTCCGAGCCCGCCATCGTCAGGCTTTCGTTGATCCGCTTCAGCGCATTGACGGTCTGCGCATAGAGCCCGGCCGGCGCCGGATCGGGCGTCACCGCCACGGTCAGCACCAGCCCATTGTGGACGACGGCGCGGCTGCGGGTCGGCGTGAGGCCGGGAAAACGGGTGATCATTCAAGGGCTCCTTTGCGGGCCGCGCGGCGCGGCCTTTGGCCATGAGCCTAACCCAGCCGGGCCGCCGTTTCCTTCCCGGAGCCGCCGCGCCATAGTGGTTGCCAAGAGGAATCGGCGGGAGGTTCAGGCGTGGCGCAGATCGGCAGTCCAATCGACGGCAATTCGCCGGAATACCGCGCCAATGCCGCCCGCATGCGGCAACTGACCGCCGAATTGCAGGCGCGGCGCGGCGAGGCGGCGCTCGGCGGCAACGCCAAGACGCGCGAGCGCCATGTTGGCCGTGGCAAGCTTTTGCCGCGCGACCGGGTGATGAACCTGATCGATCCCGGCTCGCCGTTTCTCGAACTGTCGCCGCTCGCCGCCAACAATATGTATGACGACGCCATTCACGGCGCCGGGCTGATCACCGGCATCGGCCGCGTCGAGGGCCGCGAATGCATGGTCGTCTGCAACGACTCGACCATCAAGGGCGGCACCTATTATCCAATGACGGTGAAGAAGCATTTGCGCGCGCAGGAGATCGCGCGCGAGAACCGGCTGCCCTGCATCTATCTCGTCGATTCTGGCGGCGCTAACCTGCCGCACCAAACGGAAGTGTTTCCCGACCGCGAACACTTCGGCCGCATCTTCTACAATCAGGCGACGATGTCCGCTTTGCGCATTCCGCAGATCGCCGTGGTGATGGGCTCGTGCACCGCCGGCGGTGCCTACGTGCCGGCGATGTCGGACGAGAGCATCATCGTCAAGAACCAGGGCACCATTTTTCTCGGTGGCCCGCCGCTGGTGAAAGCGGCGACGGGCGAGGTGGTCAGCGCCGAGGATCTCGGCGGCGGCGATTTGCATGCGCGGCAATCCGGCGTCGTCGATCATCTGGCGCAGGACGATCATCACGCGCTGAGCCTGGCGCGCCGTATCGTTGCCAACCTCAACAGCAGGAAACAGCCCGACATTGCGCTCTCCCCACCGCGCGATCCGCTGTTCGACATCAATGAGCTGGACGGCATCGTGCCGGTCGATCTGAAGAAGCAATACGATGTGCGCGAGGTCATCGCGCGGCTGGTCGATGGCTCGGAGTTCGACGAGTTCAAGCAGCTCTACGGCACGACTTTGGTCACCGGCTTTGCCCGTATTCACGGCATCCCGGTCGGCATTCTCGGCAATAACGGCATTCTGTTCTCGCAGAGCGCGCTCAAGGCGGCGCATTTCGTCGAACTGTGCAGCCAGCGCCGCATTCCGCTGCTGTTCCTGCAGAACATCGTCGGTTTCATGGTCGGCCGCGAATACGAGGTCGGCGGCATCGCCAAGGACGGCGCCAAGATGGTGACCGCGGTGGCGAACGCGCAGGTGCCGAAGATTACTTTGGTGCTCGGCGGCTCCTATGGCGCCGGCAATTACGGCATGTGCGGCCGCGCCTATTCGCCGCGCTTTCTGTTCACCTGGCCGAACGCGCGCATCTCGGTAATGGGTGGCGAGCAGGCGGCCTCGGTGCTGGCCACCGTCAAGCGCGACAATATCGAAGCGGGCGGTGGCGTCTGGTCGGAAGTCGAGGAAGAGGGATTTAAAAATCCGATCCGCGAGCAATACGAGGAAGAGGGCAATCCCTATTACGCAACTGCTCGCCTTTGGGACGACGGCATCATCGCGCCGAACGAGACAAGGCGCGTACTGGCTTTGGCATTCTCCGCCGCGCTCAACGCGCCGGTGGAGGAGACGAGGTTCGGGGTGTTCAGGATGTGAGGAAATAGTCGTCATGGCCGGGCTTATCCCGGCCATCCACGTCTTGCTTAATGCCGATGAGAAGAAAGTCGTGGATGCCCGCGACAAGCGCGGGCATGACGGCGGCAAGGATTGCGTGCTTGTTGCCTTACCCTGACGCGATTGCGATATTCCTTCATGCCCGCCGCCCCCAAAAAACCGCCCGGCCACGATTGGGAAGTCTTCTTCGTCTATCTCGACGATGGGGAAGACGACAGCATGCAGGTCGAAGGCTGCTGGACTCCGGAGGAGGCGATCGCCAAGGCGCGCGACGCGCTGAACGCTTATACCAAGAGCGACGACGAGAAGGATCAGTTCGAGATCGTCGCGGTTGTTCGCTCGGATGCGGCGATTTAGCGGCGTCCTCTGTAGGGTGGGCTAAGGCGCGGCACGCGCCAAGCCCACCGTAGTGTGCGGCAACCGTTGCTGCCATTGATTGGTGGGCTCGCTACGCTTAGCCCACCCTACAGGGCCGGACATTTACCCCTTCTTCGGCTTCACCTTCGGCAGCTTTGCCACCTTGCGCAGCGCGGCGTTGATGCGGCTTTGCCAGCCGCGCCCACTGCTCCGGAAATGCGCGATGACGTCGGGGTCTAGCCGCAGGCTGACGGCGTTTTTCGGCGCGGCCTTGCGCGGCCGTCCGGGACGAACAACCTTATCGCCAATGCGTATTTCGGCGTGACGAAAGAAATCGTCGGACAGTTCCGGCGCGTCGTCGGGGTCAACCCAGGTGCTCGCGCCAGCGGCTTTCTTCTTTTCCATGCGCATACCTCATTGAAATAATGCGGCGTCTATCTTCGCGCGGCGTCCAGACCAGAACCACCAGGCGATTTTTTAGATAGCCGGCGGTGATAAAGCGGGGCTCGCGGTAGTCCTTTCGGGCGTCCGCTATCGTTGCGTTTCGCCCGGCAAATATCTCGGCCGCGTCGCGGAAGTCGAGCCCCCGCTCGCGCAACGTGATGTCCCGCTTCGCCAGGTCGAAGCTTATCTTCATCCGTCAATTATTGTATATACAATAATTGAGACGATCAAGCGGTGCCGGGGGGCCGGACTGGTGCCTCGGAGCGGCCCCAGCTCACGCCTGCGACCTTAGTCGCAGGCAGACTGTGACATTTATCACAGTTCGCGCGCCGGCCGGGCGCTAAGCAGCGCGGTGCCGGGATAATGTCTGCCGCGCTTTTTCGCGCCGCGGAATCGTGAAAGGCTTGCCGCGCCCATGCGCATTCAATTGATTGCCATCGCCGTTATTTCCGGCGCCTGGCTCGCCGCCCAGCCCGCTCGCGCGGCCATCGAACTCACCCCCGGCACCTGGCAGGACACCGAAACCGGCGAGGAAAACGGCAAGCCGGTGCCGCCGCAGGTCACCACCGATTGCATGACGCCGGAAGAGGCCAAAGACCCGGTCAAGATTCTCACCGCGATGAAGGATCAGGCCGGCGAGTGCGGCAAACTGGACATCAAGCAAAGCGGCAACGTCGTCACCTTCATCATGCAATGCGGCGAGCCCGAGCAACTGGCGATGGACATGCAGGCGACCTATACATTCATCGACGCCAGGCACTATACTGGCGTGCTGACATCGACCGTCATTCTCGCCGGCAAGAAGACCACCGCCAACAAATACGTGAATTCGGTCTGGGTCGGGGTTTGCAAAAAAGAGAGCAAGAAATAGGCGCACGGATTTGGCGCGCGCAACACCGGACCGCACGTCATGAATTACAAATCCGCGCTCATCGTCGGCGCCGGCTCCGGACTGTCGGCGTCGCTGGCGCACAGCTTCGCCAAGGCCGGCATGGCAGTAGCACTCGCCGCGCGTTCGCCGCAGAAGCTCGCCGAATTCGCCACCGCCACAGGTGCGCGCACCTATAACTGCGACGCCGCCAAACGCGACGAGGTCGAGGCTTTGTTTGCGACGCTCGATTCGGAAGGCAACGCGCCCGATGTCGTCGTCTATAATCCGAGTTACCGCGTGCGCGGTCCTTTGATCGACCTCGATCCGGCCGAGGTCGAGAAGACCATTGCGATCTCCGCCTTCGGCGGCTTTCTGGTGGCGCAGGCCGCGGTGAAACGCATGCTGCCGTGCAAAGAGGGCGCGCTGCTGTTCACCGGCGCCTCGGCCAGCGTCAAGGGCTATGCGCAATCGGCGGCCTTCGCCATGGGCAAATTCGCGCTGCGTGGCCTGGCGCAAAGTCTGGCGCGCGAACTCGGTCCGCAAGGCATTCACGTCGCGCATTTCATCATCGATGGCGGCATCCGCAGCGCCCGTCGTCCCGTCGAGGCGGACAAACCCGATGCGCTGCTCGATCCGAACGCGATCGCGCAATCATACCTGCAAGTGCTGGAACAGCCGCGCAATGCGTGGTCGCAGGAAGTCGAGTTGCGCCCTTGGGTCGAGAAGTTCTAGGTCGCGCGCGCATCGCGTCGTCATTGGCAAAGCGTCGCCTTTGGCATCGCGCTTTTGAATTAGACCAATTCCAATCTTTGCTTAGCGCCTTGCATTAATGCGAGCGCGGTGACACTCATTCGCATGCGCGCTTTCCGAAATGCCGGGCGCGTTTTTTTTCAGCGAGGTCGTCCGATGAATTTCCGCACAATCGCCGCCGCCATTTTCGCCGCGATGCTGGTGCCGCTGGTCGGCCTCGCGCAAACGCCGTCCGTGCCGGCGCCGTCCGCCGCGCCCGCGGCGGGCGCCGCAGCGCCGAAGGTTTACGTCCCCGGCCTCGAGCAGTTCATGAATGTCATCCTCACCGAGCACAACAAATTGTGGTTCGCCGCTCAGGCGGGAAACTGGCCGCTTGCCGATTACGAGCTTGGCGAGATCAAGGAAATCATGGGCGACGTGCAGGATCATGTGCCGGTGTTCAAGAACCTGCCGCTGGCGCAGATGATCGACGCCGTCATCACCAAGGAAATCGTCGATCTGGAGAAAGCCATCGCGGCGAAGGATTTCAAGAAATTCGCCGCCGGTTACGATGCGCTCAACAAGGCCTGCAATGCCTGCCACGCCGGCACCGAGAACGGCTTCGTCGTCATCAAACGGCCGACAACGCCGGCTTTCACCAACCAGGACTATGCGCCGCGCAAAAAATAGCGGCGCCGTCACGGCCCTGTGATCGGTCGATTCATGCCCGGTTTACCGTTACGGCCTTAGGGTCGGAACGGGAGCGGGTGCGTATGATTTCTCTCGTCAATGGCTATGTCTGCCACGATTGCAGCGACGTCGCGCTGGCCAGGCAGGGCAAGGACCCGAACGCCAAGCCGGGCGAACCGCAGGACGGCGCGCACAAGACCGGCGGCATTTCGGCCTTCGCCGATCAGCCGGCGACCATTCTCGATGGCGCACTCAAAGGCTTGCTGAGCGCGAACCCGGTCATGGCGGCCGCCGCCGCCGATCCATTGCAATCAAGCGCCCGCCCGCCGTCAGAGCCCATCGTCGATTTGTCGGTCTGACACGTCGTCAGGCATGTGGCCACCCGCTCGGCTGCGTGCTAGCGCATGATCCCGAAAAGTGGGTACCGGTTTTCGGACAATATTATGCGCAAACAAAATGGACGCCCGCCCATGACACAGCCGATCAATCCCGCCGACCTCAAAGACCTCGCGCCCACGGGGAAGCTACGCTGCGGCGTCGTGCTGGCGCCGGCGGCATCGGCGTTTTTCGCGGTCACCGACGACAAAGGCGCGCCGCGCGGCGTTACCGTCGATCTGTTCAACGCCTTTGCCGACCGGCTCAACCTGCCGCTCGACATGCAGCTTTATGCCAATTCGGGGCAGGTGACCGACGCGGTTGCCTCCGGCGACTGCGATCTCGCCGTCATGCCGCGCGACGTAACGCGCGAGGGCAAGGTCGATTTCGGCCCGGCCTATTACTTCATCGCCTCGACCTATCTGGTGCCGGCCGGTTCGACCATTCGCAGCATCGACGAGATCAACCGCGAAGGCGTTCGCATCGTCGCCATCGCCAACACCACCACCGCGCGCAGCGCGGCGCGCACCGCGCCCTTGGCCTCGGTCGAGGAAGTCGCCGGCGTCGACCTGATGACGGCAAAGGCGCAGAAAGGCGAGGGCGATGCCTTCGCGCTGTCGCATGACTCGTTTGTCGGCATGTTGCCGCAAGTGCCGGGCGCGCGCGTTTTGCCAGGCCAGTTTCAGCAGACCGGTATTTCCGTCGCGGTGCCGAAAGGCCGTCCCGGCGCGCTGCGTCTCGCCAGCCTGCTTCTCGAGGAGGCGAAGGCCTCCGGCCTGGTGCGCCGCGCGCTCGACGCCGCTGGCTTCACGGATGCCGCGGTCGCGCCGTAACCTCGCGCAATAAAAAAACCCGACGGCCGCGACGTTCACACGCGCGGCCGCGAAGCCTTATTTCGTAATTGCGATCAGCCTGCGACGCGGGTCCATTCCGAGCGCGCGCGCTCGGTCAGGTGCTGCCATTTCACGGTGACGACGTCCCAGTTGACCATCGGTCTTTGTACCGCCGCCGGCGTTTCCGCCGCCACAGCGGCACTGTGCTGATCGACGAGATAGGCGCCGCCGATCGTTAAAAGCGCGCCAAGAATGATGCCGAGCAGAAGTCGCATGTGTTTAATCTCCCATGATCCCGCCGCGAAAACGCGCGGAGGGGGTAAGAGTTCCGCCAGCCTTGGTCACCTCTGGCGATGCAGGGCGGCCGATTGGTCGCATGCGCACCCGATATGCGGCATTTATGCATCGGTCCGGTGATTTGCCGGCAGCCTTTGAAAGAGCGGGCCGCCAATCCGGGCATTAACCAAATCGACTATATCAAGCCATTGATAAGATTAACATATTTGAGGAAAAAAGTTCGCGCCTTTTTGAAATTAACTGCTATATTGTGTTCATGCGTACACAGTCGACCAAGACCGCCCGGCGGCCCGCCAAGGCATCCCGGCGGAGTGCCAAAAAAGCCACCAAGGGCGCCAGCGCGCACAAGAGCGCGCGGACGCAGGCCAAAAAGCCGGCGTCGAAATCGGCGCGACGTGTCGCCGCCGCCACAACGCGCGGGGCGCGGCCGGCGACGGCTGCTTTCATCACGCGCAGTGCCGCCGCCAAGGCAGCAATGGCGGGAAAATCCGCGACCAAGACGGCAGCCGGCAAGGGCGAGAAGTCCCAGGCCAAGGCCGCGTCCAAGGCCGCGTCCAAGGCCGCGTCCAAGGTCGCGCTCAAGTCCACATCCAAGTCCATATCGCGGGCAATGTCGTCGCCCGACGCGAAATTAATGTCGAGGCCGGCCACTCAAACCGCCGCCAAGGTCGTCGGCAGCGCGGCGTCCAAGCCGGTATCGAAGGTGGCAACGCAGCCAGCTTTGAAGGCGGCGGCCCATCCGGCAGCCAAGCCTGCGGCGGCCAAGACCGTTTCGAGCACCGTCTCGAAAATTGCCGCGCAGATTGCCGCGCGCATGGCGTCGGCGAAGGCGCCCGTTGCGACGTCCGCCAAGGAAGCGCCGGCCGCGCCCAAGATGATCCGCACCTACAGTCCGCCGGTGCAGCCGATCGCGCCGGAACTGCCGGTCGTGCGGCACAAATATCAAGTTGGCGAGACCGTCTATTTCACCTCGCCGAATTTCGGACGCGCCTCCGCCTCCGGCACCTACACCGTGATCAAGCTGCTGCCGTCGGAAAGCGACGACTACCAGTACCGCATCAAGAGTTCCGGCGAGGCCTTCGAGCGCGTTGCCAAGGAAAGCCAGCTCGACCGCGTCTAGTGGAGCGGATTTGACGTTCGCTACCCGTTTGCCGCGACTATCGTAAGCGAACGTCAAATCCAAAGCTCCACTAGCAACAATAACTTGCTAGTGGTCCTTTGATTCTAACATTCGCAACAGTGGCTCCGCGGACGGGATGCGAATGTTAGAATCGGACCACTAGCCGGCATGCACGATCCGGAAAGCATGCGCGCGGACGTCAGCCGTGGGTGTGCAAATGATTTTCAGTCAAAGATCGCGTGCCTTCGGAAAAGCCTTCGGATTTCCGTCTTGCTTTAAATTATAAGTGCGAGCAGCCCGGACCGTTTCGGACGCGAACGAGGAGCGCATGCCGATCTACATCACGCAAGGCCGCTATACGCGCGACGCCATCCTCGGCATGCTGGTCAAGCCCGAGGACCGCGCGAACGAGGTGTCGCGCCTTCTCGGCAAGGTCGGCGGCCGGCTGATCGGCTATTACGTCACCTTCGGCGAGTATGATTTCCTGTCGATCGCCGAAGTGCCGGACAACACGCAGATGGCGGCGGTGCTGCTGGCGGCGGGCTCCGGCGGCGGCGTTACCGATCTGCGCACCACGGTGGCGATGAGTTCGGTCGAGGCCAAGGGCGCCTTCGCCGCGGCCAGCGATCTGGCGCCGAGTTTCCGCTCGGCCGGCGGCTCTTAATAAGCGGAATAATACGGGCCGCGCGGCCTTAGCAACACAGAGCAAAACGACACTCAGGGGAGAATTCATGCGCATCGATTTTCGTCACGTCATCCGGGCCGTACCTGTCATGCTGGCCGCGGCCATCGCCTTTGCCGCGGCGAGCGCGCCGGCGCAGGCGCAAGGTTATCCGAACCGCACCGTCAGGCTGATCGTGCCGTTCGGCGCCGGCGGTCCGGCGGACGTCTATGCGCGCGTTCTGGCGAAATATCTCACCGACGAGACCAAGCAGGCCTTCGTCATCGAAAACCGCCCCGGCGCCGGCGCCTTGATCGGCACCGACGCGGTCGCGAAATCCGCGCCCGATGGCTACACGCTGCTCGTCATGTCGAATACGCACACCACCAACGAGTCGCTTCTGTCCAACAAGCCCTATGAGCTGATGCGCGACTTCGTGCCGGTGGCGCCGATCAACTATTCGGACCTGTTGATGGTCGTGCATCCGTCGGTGCCGGCCAAGACCGTCGCCGAGTTCATCGCGCTGGCCAAGAAGGATCCGGGCAAGATGAACTATGCCTCGTCGGGTCCGGGAACGCCGTATCACATGGCCGGCGAACTGTTCAAAGCGATGAGCAAGACTGACGTCGTCCACATTCCGCACAAGGCCTCGGGCGATGCGCGCAACAGCGTGCTCGCCGGCACGGTACAGATGATGTTCGACGCGGTGACGACGATGTCCGAACTGGCCAAGGCCGGCAAGGTCCAGGCGCTCGCCACCACCGGCCTGACGCGCAGCCCGCTGACCCCGGACCTGCCGACGGTGGCGGAAACCGTGCCCGGCTACGAGGCGACCATCTGGCTCGGCATCATGGCGCCGAAGGATACGCCGAAGGACGTGATCGCCTATCTCAACACGGCGATCAACAAGGTCATCAATCTGCCCGAGGTGAAGGAAGCCTGGCTCAAGCAGGGCGCCATTCCGCTGGTCATGACGCCGCCGGAATTCGATGCCTATTTGCGCAAGGACATCGCCAAATGGGCCGAGGTGGTGAAGGTCTCCGGCGCGAAAGTGCAGTAAAGAAAGTCGAACAAGGTCTGCGATGGCGTTAGGCGGCGGCACGTTGGAGAGAATGCTGCGGGTGGCGGTGCCGATGGTGCTGGTCGTCGAACTGGCGATCGGCGTCGTCGCCGTGCTCGACCGGCAGTCGTCCGACACCAAGGCGGGCGAACGGCGCTCGCTCGTCGCACGCAGCGACCAACTGACCGCCAGCGCCTTGCTGCCGGGCTCGGCGCTGTCCTGCCTCGACAGCGGCGCGGGTGATGCCGCCGAGACCGCCTGCGAGGCGGCGGTTTTCGCCAGCGCCTCCAGCACGGCCGCCGCGGTCGCCTATGTCGGCGCGCGTCTGACCTTGCTGGCCGAGGCCAAGGCGCTCGATCCGGCGTCGGATCGTTTCGCCGGCGCCCGCCGCGCGCTCGAACTCGACCGCTACGGCGTTGCCGCTTATGTGCTGACCGCGCGCGACGGCTGCACGGCCGAACGCTGCGCCAGTTTCGTGTTGTTCGCCGACACCGG
Source organism: uncultured Hyphomicrobiales bacterium (assembly GCA_903839845.1). GTDB lineage: Bacteria > Pseudomonadota > Alphaproteobacteria > Rhizobiales > Xanthobacteraceae > Pseudolabrys. The sequence continues at coordinate 1,405 of CAIMEA010000201.1, read as the reverse complement.
CGCGCTCAAGTCGAACATGAAGGCGCAGGTGTTCGATCAATATGTGTCGCGGCACGCCGCCGCCTGGAACGCGCCATCGCCATCGCCAGACCCGCCGCCGGCCGCCGTGTCGGTCGCGCCACCGGCCACGCCTGAGGTGAAGGCGGCGTCGGTCGAGCCAGCCGGCGGCGTGTCGGTCGCGCGTCCTTTGTCGAGCAAATATAGCCTGCCGTCGGCGGCGTCGATCCCGGCGGTCAGCATCATGAATGCCGAGCCGGCGCTGCCGAAGGCGGCGGCCGAGGCTTTGGCGGCGCAGACCAAGGCCGATATGAAGCCCGAGGCGAAACCGGAATCCGCTGCCGGCGACGACGTGCCGATGCCGCCAAGGCGTCCACAGGCCCCGCGCGAACAAGCAGCGCCTGCCTCGACTGTGCGCTAGTATTCCGCGGCGCACCGTCCGGGACCCTTCATGTTCAAAACCGTCCTCATCGCCAATCGCGGCGAAATCGCCTGCCGCGTCATCCGCACCGCCAAGCGGCTCGGGCTGCGCACGGTCGCGGTCTATTCGCAGGCCGACGCCAAGGCGCTGCACGTCACGCTCGCCGACGAGGCGCACTTGATCGGCCCGGCCGCCGCGTCGGAAAGCTATCTCGCCGGCGACAAGATCATAGCCGTCGCCAAAGCGGCCGGCGCCGACTGCATCCATCCCGGCTACGGTTTCCTGTCCGAGAATGCCGCGTTTGCGGAATCTTGCGCCGCTGCCGGTATCGCCTTCATCGGCCCGTCGCCGTCGGCGATGCGGGCCATGGGCCTCAAGGACCGCGCCAAGGCTTTGATGGAAAAGGCCGGCGTACCCGTGGTGCCGGGCTATCACGGCGAGATGCAAGAGCCGAAATTCCTCAAGCAGAAAGCCTATGAGATCGGCTATCCGGTGCTGATCAAGGCGGTCGCCGGCGGCGGCGGCAAGGGCATGCGCCGCGTCGACCGGCACGCCGATTTCGACACCGCGCTGGAAGGCGCGCAGCGCGAGGCGCAATCGGCTTTCGGCGATGCGCGCGTGCTGATCGAGAAATACATCACCGCGCCGCGCCACATCGAAATGCAGGTCTTCGCCGACAGCCACGGCAACGCCATTCATCTGAACGAGCGCGACTGCTCGCTGCAACGCCGTCATCAGAAGGTGATCGAGGAAGCGCCGGCCCCCGGCATGAGCGCGGCTCTACGCGCCGAGATGGGCAATGCCGCCGTGGCGGCGGCAAAAGCCTGCAACTATGTCGGCGCCGGCACCATCGAGTTCATCGCCGATGGCGCTGGCGGCCTGAAATCCGGCGGCTTCTGGTTCATGGAAATGAACACGCGGCTGCAGGTCGAGCATCCGGTGACTGAGGCCATCACCGGCCTCGATCTGGTCGAGTGGCAATTCCAG
>CAIMEA010000200.1 GCA_903839845.1 uncultured Hyphomicrobiales bacterium | reverse complement strand
ATTCGGTCGATCGTGACAGCCTGTGCGAAGCTTTGGCGAAGGAGATCGCCGCGCAGAAGCGCGCGCCGCTTTTGTTCGTGCAGGTCAATACCGGCGCCGAGCCACAAAAGGCCGGCGTGCTGCCGGAGGGTGCCGATGCGTTTTTAAAGAAATGCGCCGAGACCTATGGCCTGAAAATTTCCGGGCTGATGTGCATTCCGCCCGCGGACGAAGCGCCGGGTCCGCATTTCGCGCTCACCGCGAAAATCGCCAAACGCAACGGTTTGAAGTTTTTATCGATGGGCATGAGCGCCGATTTCGCCGATGCGATTCAGCTCGGCGCCACCCACGTGCGCGTTGGTTCGGCGATTTTCGGCGGGCGCTGATTATCTAAAGCGCGACGGCATGATCGGCGCTTTCGGCGCTTCGTTCAGGCTGTCGGCGAGCGGCTTTTTCAACAGGCTCGAGCGAAGGCCGTCCGGACGCGGCTGCGGCGGCTGCATCGACGAGCTCGACGGTTGCGCCGGCGCATAGAGCGACGCGCCGGGCGACGGCTGCGGCGCATAGGCCGGGGCGGCCTGCGGCGGTGCGTAAGCCTGAGTCTGCGCCGGCTGCAACGCCGGCGAATCGAAGGGCGACGGCGCGTCGTCGTACAAATCGTCGCTGACGCGATGACTCATCGAGGCCGAACGCCAACGCTCGATCACGGTGGTGAGCAAATCGCGATTCATGTGGGTGCCGGCATCCGAGCGCGTGTTGCCGGAAGCCTCGGAGTTCGGCCGCTTGTCGGCGGAGAGTTCAGCAAAGCGCATGCGCGTCGGCAGCGCTACGCCGGAGCCGAAGGTGAAGACCTCGCGGGTGCCGAGCGAAGGGATGAACGACAGCAGATTGGCGGCGGCGTCGGACACCGCCGAGCGGATCAGCTTCTGGTCGCCTTCGTTCGACAGGCGCATGACGAACAGGGTCGAGCACTGCGAGATGATGGTGGCGTCGATTTCTGCCGGGCGCTGCGTCACCAGGCCAAGGAACACGCCGTATTTGCGGCCTTCCTTGGCGATGCGCGACAGCGCGCGCTTGGTCGGGCCGAAGCCGACATTCTTGTCGGCCGGTGCGTAGCGGTGCGCTTCCTCGCAAACGAACAGCAAGGGCGCGACGCCATCCGACCACAGGCCGAAATCGAAGGCCATGCGGCAGAGGACTGACACGACTGAGTCGACCACTTCCGCCGGAAAGCCGGCGAGCTGCATGATGGTCATCGGCTTGCCGTCGGGCGGCAGCCGGAAAAGCGCGCCGAGGATTTCCGCCATCGTGTCGCCGCCGATATTGGCGTTCTCGAACATGAAGGCGTAGCGCGGATGATTGCGGAAGGTCTGAATGCGGCCGATCAGCTTGTGATAGAGCGCGGCGCGCGAGCGGTTTTCCAGCTTGCCCATGCGTTCGTCGAGCAGGTTGATCAGATCCTCGATGCGATAGGGCACCGGCGTGTCGGCGGTGAAGCCGGCGTCTTTCGGCTCGCGCTTCTTGGTCAGCAGGCCATTGCCGCCGCTCGCGCCGTTGCGATATTGCAAATAGGCGCCTTTGGCGAGCGGGATCACCTCGGAGAGAATCTCGACTTCTTCCTCGACGCCGGGCCGGCCGCCGAAGAATGCGTCGATCGTCTCCTCGAAATTGAACAGCCAGAACGGCAGCCGCAGATTGCGCGGGTTGAGCACATTGGCCTTGTCGCCGAAGCAGCGGCTGTATTCGTTATGCGGATCGACCAGGAAAACGCGCAGGTTCGGGCGGGTGTCGAGAATCTTCTGCAGGATGATGGCGACGCCGCTCGACTTGCCGACGCCGAGAATGGCGAAGTGGCGGCTGACCAGATTGTCGATATCGATGTGAACGCCAATATTCGTGTTCTGTTGCAAGTCGCCGATATGGGCGTGGTCGGCATCGGCGGCGCCATAGACCAGGCGCAGTTCGCGCTCGCCGAGCATCGCAGCGCCGTCGCCGATGTTGGGATATTCGGTGACGCCGCGCTGAAAACGCGGTGCGCCGCTCGGGCGCGACAGAAGTTCGCCGATCAAATCAAGATGCGCGACTTTGCGGAACGGCTGGCCGCTACCGGCCACCTGCGCCGGTTGCTCGCTGACATCGGTGATCAGGCCGATGATAATCGCCTTGGCGGTGGTCAGGCCCATGAAGCGGCCGACCGTCGGCGTCTCGCCGGTTCCGGCGCGCGCGGAAAGATCGACGGTCGATTGCGCACCGTTCACCGCGATAACGCGACCGATCGGCTGCGAAGCCGCGGAAATGGGAGTGTCCAGCACGTGTTATGTCCTCAAATCGCCCCGGCGCGGCTTGGTCGCAAATCTTGCGCGTCACTGTCACAAATAGCATCGGGCGATTTTCGGATTGTTAATTCGGAATATATTATCGATGGACCGCGTGGCATGCTTAATGTCCGGTAGCCGACACTGCGGCGATATTTACGCTTACTCAACCATGATTTTTGTTTGCGGCCCGAGGCGCGCCAACAGATGGCGCAACGTATCGAGGCGCAACGCGACGCAACCGGCGGTCGGCGCGAATTGCGGCCGGGCGATATGAATGAACACGGCGCTGCCACGGCCGGCAATCCGCGGCCGGGTATTGTGATCCAGCTCGATGATGAAGTCGTACAGACGATCGGCGCGGGCCAGCCGGTCGGCATTTGAGTTGGCCGGCACCTTGATTGGGCGATTGTAATGCCGGCTGGACGGATCCTCGCACCAGCCGTCGTCGGCGCGGATTCGGTGCACCGGCAGCAGGGTTGCCGGACAGGCATGCCGGTCGGCCCGCCACCACAGCCGCCGCAGATGGAAGGTGCCGCGCGGCGTGCCGCCATCGCCCTCACGCTTATTGGCCTTGATGCCGCCGCGCCCGAGCGCCACCGGCAAGGCCTGGGGGCCGGCGACCAGCCAGCCCTGGCTCGGATTTCCCGGGCGGCGGCGGACAACGATACGCGAAAGGGTGTTTTTTTGCATAAATGCCAGAAATGCTATGCCAGAAGTGCGCCCGGATGTGCCCTATACGGCCTAAAGGCCAGTTCAAGCTTCTCTTTTAGCCCCGAATGTAATACTTCGCGCGTCTGATCTAGTCGAATTCGCGCCCTGCCGGGACGAGGGGACGGAACAGATTTTCCCAAATAGACCGCGCGCCGGTAAGATGGGAACGCGACAGGCGGCGTGGCGTCGGGCCAAAAACCGGGAGATTTGGGCCGGAATATTTGACCGGCATCAATCGGCCGGAAGCTTTGGCCGGGTGTCTTGGCGCCCGCAGAGGGACTTGAACAGCGATGCCGAACAAGCGGACGATTCTGATCGTCGATGACGATACCGAGCTGCGCGAGGCGCTGGTCGAGCAACTGGCGCTGCACGAGGAATTCGAAACCATCGCCGCCGATTCCGGCACCAAGGGTGTGCAAGCCGCCAAAGGCGGCCAGATCGATCTGGTGCTGATGGATGTCGGGCTGCCGGATGTCGATGGTCGTGAGGCCGTGCGCATCTTGCGCAAGAACGGCTTCAAGGCGCCGATCATCATGCTGACCGGGCACGATACCGACAGCGACACGATTCTCGGGCTCGAATCCGGCGCCAATGATTACGTCACCAAGCCGTTCCGTTTCGCCGTGCTGCTGGCGCGCATCCGCGCGCAATTGCGTCAACACGAAGCCAGCGAAGACGCGGTGTTCGCCATCGGCCCCTATACGTTTCAGCCAAGCTCGAAGCTGCTGCTCAACCCGAAGGGCAGCAAGGTGCGGCTGACCGAAAAGGAAACCGCGATCCTGCGCTATCTCTATCGCGCCGGGCAGAAAGCCGTGTCGCGCGAGACCTTGCTGCAGGAAGTGTGGGGCTACAATTCCGGCGTCACCACCCACACGCTGGAAACCCACATCTACCGGCTGCGGCAGAAGGTGGAGAAAGATGCCGCGGCGCCATCGATCCTGGTGACGGAAGCCGGCGGCTACAAGCTGGTGCCGTGAGAAATTTATTTGTCATTCCGGGGCGCGCGCAAAGCGGGCGAACCTGGAATCCAGAGACAAGCATGAGGTTTTTTCCGTGGTCCTGGATTCCGGGCTCATCCGCCTTCGCCGTTCCGGCTTCGTCGGATGCCCCGGAATGACGAGATAACCATGGGCCTTGACGACGACATTGCCTTCTTCACACGGGTGCCGACTTTCGCGGCGCTCGACAAGCAGGCGCTGCGCATCCTCGCTATCGGCGCGGAAACCCGGCAATTGCAGAGCGGCGCCGTGCTGTTCTATGCCGGCGAACTCGCCGATGGCGGCTATATCGTGCAGGAAGGCTCGCTGCGGCTCGACCCCGGCACCTACAATGAAAACAATGAAGTTGTCGTCGGGCCGGGCACGCTGGTCGGCGAACTGGCGCTGATCACCGACACGGTGTGTCAGGCGACGGCGATCGCCAAAGAGCCGACGATTGTCATTCGCATTTCGCGCAGCCTGTTCCGCAAGATGCTGGAAGGTTACCCGGCCGCCGCGGTGACTTTGCGCGACATCATGACCAGACGGCTCGACGGCTGGCAGCGCGAACTCGGCGGTGTCAAACAGGCGCTGGAGAAGAGCGGGAAGTAATTTCTCCACGGGAGAGGTAACGCTTCGTAGGGTGGGCTAAGGCGCGCCCTCGCGCGCCGAGCCCACCGCTTTAACAGACAACCGCTTTTAAATTTGAGATGCGTCGGTGGGCTCGCTTCGCTTAGCCCAGCCTACGACCTTTCGCGGGGACGACAATCTTTATATCTCCACCGTCGTCGTCACCGGCACATGATCGGACGGCCGTTCGGCGCCGCGATAATCCTTGCCAATCTTGATCTTCGACACCTGGCCGGCGAGCGCGTCCGACGTCCAGACGTGATCGAGCCTGCGGCCGCGGTCGGAGGTGCGCCAGTTCTCCATCGCCCGGTAGCTCCACCACGTATAGATTTTTTCCGGCTCCGGTGTGAGCACGCGCATGGTGTCGATCCATTGCCCGGCGTTGCGCGCGGCGTTGAGCTTCTCGCATTCGATCGGCGTGTGCGACACCACCTTCAGCATCTGCTTGTGGCTCCAGACGTCGTGCTCGAGCGGCGCGACGTTGAGATCGCCGACCAGAATGGCGCGCTGTCCTGCTGCTGGGCGCAATGACGGCAACACTGTCATCTCGTCGAGGAAGTCCAGCTTGTGCTTGAACTTCTCGTTGACGACAGGGTCGGGCTCATCGCCGCCAGCCGGCACGTAGAAATTATGCACCGTCAGCGGGCCTTTCAGACCCGCGCGTTCGCCAAGTACGATGGAGATGTGGCGGCAATCGGTCTTGCCGCAGAAGTTCTCGATGCTGAAACTCTCGAACGGCATGCGCGAGAGGATGGCGACGCCGTGATAGCCCTTCTGCCCACTGAGCGCGGCGTGTTCGTAGCCGAGCTTCTCGAAGCGCTTCATCGGAAACGCATCGTCGGGGCACTTGGTCTCTTGCAGGCAGAGAACGTCGGGGCGCACGCTCTTGATGAACTTGGCGACCAGATCTATGCGCAGGCGGACCGAGTTGATATTCCAGGTGGCGATTTTCAAAGGCATGCGCGCAACATAAGGACTGCGCGATGCCTTTTCTACACCGGGATCCAGCTTGTCCCCCAACCTATGGTCCTGGCGGTGCGAGCCGCATTCGAGGCCAGGAAGGCGGGTCTGAAAATTCCGCTGGGAGACTAATTTTTGTAGCGGGTGTAATCGATCTTGAACATCGCCGGGTCGGGCGTCCGGCTCGTGTCGAGATTATAGACCGCCACCGTGGTGTCGTAGCCTTGCGGATCGGTCACGGTCCACTGCTTGAGCTGCATGTCCTTGGCATTGAACATGATCATCAGCCGGCTGGTACCGACGACGCCGTTTTTTTCCTCGAGTACAGCGGTGACGAAAACGTCGTCGGCATAAACCGCGACCAGGCTCGAATCCTTTTGGAGGTCGACCTTGTCGGACAACAGGAAGCGCAACGGCGTCTGCGACAGCGGGAACACGTCCTGCGTCGCCAGCTTGCGGTCGCGCACGACCACCGATTGGCCATCGGCGATCAGCTCGATCGGCGAGGGATCGTCATACTCAAACCGGACGCGGCCGGGCTTGGAAATGTAGAAATCGCCCTGGCTGCGGCCGCCGTCGGGGCCGACCTGCACGAATCTGCCGTTGAGTTGCTGGACGCCGGTCAGATAGGTGTTGATGCGGGCAATGATGGTGCGCTGTTCCGTGTTGAGCGTGCCGGCGCTGGAGCCCGGCTTGCCGAGCAGAGCGGCGAAAGGATTGGTGGCCGGCGCCGGCGGCTGGTCTTGCGCCGCTTGTGGCGCAGCGGGCCGGGCGTTCGGGATATTGCCGGAAGGGCGCGTCAGCGGCATGGGCGACCCTTGCGCCAGCGCCGCCGTCAGGCCGGCGAGCAATGCCGCCACGACCGCCGTTCCGCCGATTGCCTTGTGCAATGAAGCCATCGCGTTTTCCGCCTTGCGCGTTGCGCCCCGTCCGGAGCCCTGTCTAGGAACTGCCTGTGGCAATTTCGCGACCCCGGCCGTGGCGTGATTCGCGAGGCCCATAATATCAATAACCGGCGTCAGAAGCGGTCATCCTGCGGATTTTCCGGGATCAGGATCTCGCGTTTCCCGGCGTGATTGGGCTGGCCGATAATGCCTTCCTGCTCCAGCCGTTCCATCAAGGTGGCGGCGCGGTTGTAGCCGATCTGCAGCCGGCGCTGGATGTAGGAGGTCGAGGCCTTGCGGTCGCGCTTCACGATGGCGACGGCCTGGGAATAGAGATCGCCGCCCTCGGCCATGCCCATGCCGGTGGAATCGAACACCGCGCCGTCTTCGCCGATTTCCGGCTCTTCGGCGGTGACTTCTTCCAGATATTCCGGCGCGCCTTGCGACTTGAGATGGCGCACGATCTTTTCGACCTCGTCGTCGGACACGAAAGGGCCGTGCACGCGGCTGATGCGGCCGCCGCCGGCCATATAGAGCATGTCGCCCTGGCCGAGCAGCTGCTCGGCGCCTTGTTCGCCAAGGATGGTGCGGCTGTCGATCTTCGAGGTCACCTGGAAGGAAATGCGGGTCGGGAAGTTCGCCTTGATGGTGCCGGTGATGACATCGACCGACGGGCGCTGCGTCGCCAGGATGACGTGAATGCCGGCGGCGCGCGCCATCTGCGCCAGGCGCTGGATCGCGCCTTCGATATCCTTGCCGGCGACCATCATCAGGTCGGCCATTTCGTCGACGATGACGACGATGAAGGGCAGCGGCTCGAGCGTCAGCTCTTCCTTCTCGTAGATCGCCTGTCCCGATTCCTTGTCGTAACCGGTGTGCACCGTGCGGGTCAGCGTTTCACCCTTGGCCTTGGCTTCGGCGAGACGCGCATTGTAGCCGTCGATGTTGCGGACGCCGAGCTTCGACATCATCTTGTAGCGGCCCTCCATCTCGCGCACGGCCCATTTGAGCGCGACGACGGCTTTCTTCGGATCGGTGACGACCGGCGTCAGCAGATGCGGGATGCCGTCATAGACAGAGAGTTCGAGCATTTTCGGATCGACCATGATCAGGCGGCACTGTTCCGGCGTCAGCCGGTACAGCAGCGACAGGATCATGGTGTTGATGGCGACCGACTTGCCTGAGCCGGTGGTGCCGGCGATCAGAAGATGCGGCATGCGCGCCAGATCGACGATGACGCTTTCGCCGCCGATGGTCTTGCCGAGGCAGAGCGCGAGCTTGGAGCTGCTCTCGGTGTAATCCTTGGCCGACAGCAATTCGCGGAAGTAAACCTTCTCGCGTACCGGATTTGGCAGTTCGATGCCGATGGCGTTGCGGCCGGAAACGACGGCGACGCGCGCCGACACCGCGCTCATCGATCGCGCGATATCGTCGGCGAGGCCAATGACGCGCGAGGACTTGATGCCGGGCGCCGGTTCGAGCTCGTAGAGCGTCACCACCGGGCCGGGGCGGGCATTGATGATCTCGCCGCGCACGCCGAAATCGCCGAGCACGCTTTCTAGCGCCGTTGAATTGGCGTCGAGCACATCCTTCGACAAGGTCGTGCGTTCCGAAACCTTCTGCGCGGTGAGTAGATTGAGCGACGGCAGGACGAAGCCCGAGCCGGACTTGCGCGGCTTTGGCGCGGCGGCGGCGCGGCGGCGCGGCGTCGGTTCGGCTGCTGCCTCTTCGTCGTCGTCCTCGTATTCTTCCTCGGCGTCGAAAGCCTCCGGTGCCGTGTTCGGCGCAGCGACGCGGCCGAGATTGTCGAAACGCGGTTCCTGACGCGCTCCGTTGGCGGCCACCGCGCCGGCCGGCAATGGTTTGCGCGCCGCGCCGCGCAGCATTCGGCCGAGACGGGCCTTCCAGCTCAACAGCGCGTGTACGACCATGCCGAGCCAGGGCGAGCCACGATCGGCCTCGTTGTCGTTATCAATCCCGTCGTCGATTTCCTGATGCGCCGGCGCGGCCGGCCTTTCCTCATGGCTCGGCCAACGCAGGCCGGACGCGATGGCCAGAGTCACCGCAGCGGCAAGTCCAAAGCCGATCGACAAGGCGATCAAAGTCATGCCGGCGAGCGGCGCGCCGAGTAGCAGGGCCGGCAGCATCAGAATGCCGTCGCCGCAGGCGCCGCCAAGACCGGTCGGCAGCGGCCAGGAACCGCTGCGCGGCAGCGTCGAGGCAAAGGCGGCCGCCAGGAAAGTCGCGGCGATCCAGACCAGGCCGCGCCATTTCTCGCCGAGCGGCCGATGCGCCAACAAACGCCAGCCGAGCAGCGCCTCCGGCAGCAGCAGCAGCACCGAGCCAAGACCCAGCAACTGCATCGCCAGATCGGAGAAGATCGCGCCGGGGAAGCCGAGCAGATTCTTGATCGGCGTCTGGGTTGCGTGGCTGAGCGATGGATCCTGCACCGACCAGGTGGCGAGCGCGATCACGCCGAGCAGCGCGCAGGTGATCAGCGCCAGCCCGGCCAGTTCGCTCAAGCGGCGGCGCACGATGTCGCGGAAATGATCCGTGACAAAGGCGACGACGTCGAGATTGCGGTCGGACGATGCCATCTGTGGTTCGCTATCCTAGAACTGCGACGATACGGTGCAACGCTTCGCCGGTGGTCGCCGCGTCCTGCACCATGGCGACGCGGATATAATCGGCGCCGGGGTTCGAGCCGTCGGCCTGTTCGCGCGCGAGGTACCGCCCCGGCACGACGCGGACGCCGGCTTCCGCCCACAAACGTTTGGTCGCGACTTCGCTGCCGCCGAATTTCGCCACGTCGAGCCATAGGAAAAAACCGCCGGCCGGTCGCTTGTAACCATACCGGTCGCCGATGATCTGGTCGGCGAGATCGAACTTGGCGTTATAGAGTTCGCGGTTTTTCTCGACATGCGCTTCGTCGTTATAGGCGGCGACCGCGACATGCTGCATCGGCCCCGGCACCTGCGGCGCGGCGACATTGCGCAGTTCGAGAAATGCGGCGAGGAATTTGGCATCGCCGGCGGCGAAGCCGACGCGCAGACCCGGCAGGTTCGAGCGCTTCGACAGCGAGTGAAACACGATGGTGTTCAAGAAACCTTCGCCGGACGCCTCGAGCATGCCGGCCGGTTTAGCCTTGCTGTAGATCTCGCCGTAGCATTCGTCGGCAAACACCAGAAAGCCGAAGTGGCGCGACAGCGCATGCAGCCTGTCGAGATAATTGCGCGACGCGACCGCGCCCTGCGGGTTCGACGGCGAGGCGAGATAAAAGGCGACCGTGCGCTTGAGCAGCGCCTCGTCGAGCGCATCGAGATCGGGCAAGAAGCCGCTGGCGCGCGTCGCCGGCAGATAGACCGGTTCGCAATCTGCGGCGAGCGCGCCGGCCGAGTAGGCGGCGTAGAACGGATTGGGGATCAGCACGGCGGGTTTGCCAGTGCGGCCGCCGACATAACGCTTGGCCGCGAGCGCGCCGAGGAACAGGCCCTCGCGGGTGCCGTTGAGGACGAGCACTTCATTTTCCGCATCGACCGGTTTGGCCAATGTGTAGCGGCGGCCGAGCCAGGCGGCGACCGCCTTGCGGAACGGGTCGAGGCCCTTATTGGCCGGATAGCGGCCGAATTCGGCAAGATGCGCCGCCAGCACCGGACCGACGAAATCGGGGATCGTATGCTGCGGCTCGCCGACCGACAGGTTGATGACCGGCTTGCCAGGTTCGATGCCGGCAATGAGGTCGGTCAGCCGCACGAAGGGCGAGCGGCTGTTCTCGGCCGCTGCCTGTGTCGATGTCTGGGCTTCGCGCTGGGCAGTCATCATGGACATTGGACACACCGGCGGGGTGGTTGGCGCGCGGTCTCGCCGGATGCCGGCGCCCGGCATCAGGGATCGCGCGGGGATAAGCCCGCGGCACAAGGGTGAAGCACATTAGAAGGGGCGAGGTTAAGACCCGATTAACTATCGCGGCCGCGCGGCGACGATTCCGGCGACGCATGGTCGTTGGTCGCCGCCGACTCGACCACGGACCCGCAGCGACCGCCGATATGCGGCAGGTATGCAAGATGATGCACCGGGGTATTGGACGATCTATTACCAGCCAAGGTAATTATTAGTACTTGAATATTGCCCGAAGCGAGGAGGAAGATTTGAACCACGCCATCGTAAAACGGTCCATCATCGTCTCCGGTCGTAAAACCAGCGTCAGTCTTGAAGAACCATTTTGGAATTGCCTGAAAGAAATAGCGATCAAATCGGACGCACATTTGTCGGACGTGATCGCCGATATCAAAGCCAATCGCGGCCCCAATAACCTATCTTCGGCGATCCGCCTTTTTGTCTTCGAGAGTGCTCGTGCCGAGGCCGCAGCGGCCAAAGTTTAGGGTTGTCTACGCGATCCCAAGATATCCGGGGCTAGCGTCCGATATTTTAGGTGCGGTCGATGGTCCGCGTGACCCGGCGTGCAACAGTCACAAAATTTTGCACGGCAGGAGAGCGGTCATGGCGCCTGTGCGCCAACGAAACTTCCGCGCGCGGCGTATTGCCTTCGATGGATAGATAGGTGACGCCATCAAGCAGGAATCGACTGGCGGATCGTGGTACGACCGATACGCCAAATCCCGCCGCTACTAATGGCATAATAGACACGATATCCGGCGCTTCTTGGCCAAGCTTTGGACTGAAACCTTCCTGCTGGCACGCCTCGATGATCGCATCATATGCCCACGGATGGAGGGCGCGCGCCCATAAAACGAATGTCTCCTTCGCAAGGGCTGCGAGTGGCGCGGATACGGAATTGCTGAGCGGATGGCCGGCAGGCAAGACGATCACGGTGTCTTCGCCTGCCAGGGGCTCAATCATGAGGTCATCATTGTCGCGTTCGGATTTTGTCCGCCAAATGAAGGCAACGTCGACCTGTCCAGCACACAACCGCGCAACCAACAGAGCATGGTTGCTCGCTTGTGGGGCGAGAACGACATGGGGATACTTCAGCCCGTATTCGCGGATAATTGTTGGAATAAGCGGGTGGACGTATGCCCCGCCGACCGAGCCGATGATGAGTTGGCCGGTTTCGCCGCGGGCGCGACGCCGCACGCCGGTCTTCGTGGCCTCCACTTGCGTGAGAATGACATGGGCTTCCTCCAGCATCAGTTTCCCGGCATCGGTAAGCGTGACGCCTCGCGTCTCACGACGAAAAAGTTTGGCGCCGAGCTCTTTTTCCAGATGCTGAATTTGCAAGCTTAGCGGCGGCTGATTGATGCCAAGCCTCTTTGCCGCGCGAGTGAAATTAAGTTCCTCGGCGACCGCGACAAAATAGCGAAGGTGGCGCAGTTCCATCGGAACTTCCTCATCCCTCGCGGCAGTTTCATCTCGTTCGCGTCGCGCCGGCCGAGGCTAAAGGCGGATCAAGCAATCACTATACCGGAAAAGTATCGAAGGCACCATTTGCAGGTTTGCAATTTGCCTCGGGATACCCAGAACCGGCGCGCCGTAGCGCCTCGGCTTATACCGGCTCGATATCCAGGAAGTATTGAAAGGCCCGTTGACGAGTATTGGAAAATCGCCGGTACATCAATCACATACATTCCAACATCATTAGTTCGATTGGATAACCGATGACCGACGAGCCACTCAAGCAACTGCAAACGGAAATTCGCCATCTGCGCGATTTGGTGTTCAAGTTGAGCGCATCGATTCTTGAGAAAGTTGCGATTGAGACAGATGGTCCTGGCAGCGCCGTCGATCAGGCCGAAGCCAAACGTCTATTTGCCGAGTCGGAGAAATGCTTTCGGCTTGCCAATCAGCCGGATACGCCAAAAGAAGTTGCCCGTACATTGGAGATGGCCGGTACCGAATTGTGGGCGCGCGCCTTCGATATCGGAGCGGGGATTCAGCGAATGAATTGGAAGACGTCGTCGCTTGCCAAGGATTAACGCCGAGCAATTTGTCGAAGAATAGCGCGATTAAGACAAAAAGAGAGGCCCCCGGCTCTTGCGAACCGAGGGCCTCAACGGAAGGGACAGTGCCGGGTTTCCCCCCCTACCGCTAGGTCAGGCGCGCATGGCCTCGCGGCTATGCGCTCCGATGGGCGATCCGTTTAACGGAAGCGCCTACTGCGTCGGCATCTTTGCCGCCTTAACGAGTTCCAGATTATTGGCGATGTCTTTTTTGAAAAACGCGCCGAACTCCGCCATTGTCATCGGCATCGGATCGACGCCGGCCGCTGTCAACCGCGCCTGTACGGACGGCTGCGCCAGCGCTTTCACGATCTCCGCGTGCAATTTCTCGGCAATGGTATGCGGTGTCTTGGCCGGAAGAAAGGCTGCCGTATAGAACGGGTAGACGGCATCGGCTTTGAGCCCAGCCTCAACCATCGTCGGGACGTTAGGGAGCGACGGCGAACGCGTCGATGAACTGACTGCGAGCGGGACGAGCTTGCCGTCACGAATCAAGCCGATCGCGCTGGGCATCGGCGGCACAGAGAAATCAAGACGGCCGGCTAAAACTTCGGTCAGCCATTCGCTGCCTTTGAAGGGAATGTGCTGCGCTGTGAAACCCGCGGCCACCGCAAGTTGCTCCGCACCGAAGTGGGCGGCTGACCCCGCGCCGACGGTCGCATAATTCAACTTCCCAGGCTCGGCCTTGGCTGCGGCGACGAGTTCGCCGAGCGTTTTGTAGCGCCCAGCTCCCGTCACCACGACCAGCGGTGTTTGGCCGAATACAGCAACCGGTGTGAAATCATTGAGCGTGTCGTAGGGCAGTTTCGTATAGAGCGCGTTCGCCGCTGCGATTGCGCCCCAGACCAGGATGGTATGACCATCTGGCGTCGCCTTGGCGACCGTATTGCCGCCGATGGTTCCACCGGCGCCTGTCCGATTTTCGATGACGAATGACTGGCCAAGCTGTCTTCCAACTTGTTCGAATACAACGCGCGCAACGATATCGCTCGTGACACCGGCCGGGACGGGCACGACAACGGTGACGGTGCGTGACGGCCAATCCTGCGCCGCGGCGGATGTGAGCGTGGCGAGGAGCAGAGATGCACCCAAGGCGGCGCCGCGAAGCAAAATGTTCATGAGCGTTTCCTCCGACTTATGCTTTTGCCGCCGTTTATGCACCGTGTGGTGCATCGTACGCAAGAAGGCCGCAAGAGATACGCCATGCCCCGCTGGCTAAAGTTCCTGAGCTCTGAGCCGCAGTTTTCGTCATCCCAAAATAAGAGAGGCCCCCGGCTCTTGCGAACCGGGGGCCTCAACGGAAGGGACAGTGCCGGGTTTCCGCCCCTACCGCTAGCTCAAGTGCGCATGGCCGCTAAGGCCATGCGCGTTGGAGATCCTACTGAACGGTTTCGCCGTGCAGCGTGATGTCGAGACCTTCCTCTTCGCCGGCTTCCGACGGGCGCAGCCCGACGATCGCCTTGACGACGTAGAGGATGATCGCCGTGGCAACCGCGGTGTAGACGATCGTCACTGCGACGCCGTAGGCCTGGGTCACGAGGCTCGCATCCTTGCCCAGTTCGTTGACGGTGACGTCCGCGAACACGCCGGTCAGCAGGGCGCCGATGATGCCGCCGATGCCGTGCACGCCGAAGGCGTCGAGCGAGTCATCGTAACCGAACATCTTCTTGAGATGGACGGCGAAGATGTAGCAGCCGACGCCGGCAAGGATGCCGATGATCAGCGCGCCGGTCGGATTGACGAAGCCCGAGGCGGGAGTGACCGCGACCAGGCCGGCAACCGCGCCGGAGATGATGCCGAGGACGCTCGGCTTCTTGTGGATGATCCATTCGGCGAACATCCAGGCCATCGCCGCCGCGGCGGTGGCAACCTGGGTGTTGATCATGGCCGCACCGGCGAGCGGATTGGCAGCGGTAGCCGAACCGGCGTTGAAGCCGAACCAGCCGACCCACAGCAACGCGGCGCCGATGAAGGACCAGGTCAGGTTATGCGGCGCCATCGCAGTGGTGCCGTAACCCTTGCGCTTGCCGAGGACGAGCGCGCAGACCAGGCCGGCAACGCCAGCGTTGATATGCACCACGGTGCCGCCGGCGAAGTCGAGCACGCCTGCCGTACCGAGGAAGCCGCCGCCCCAGACCCAATGCGCGATCGGCACATAGACCAGCAACAGCCACAGCGCCATGAACCAGCACATCGCCGAGAACTTCATGCGTTCGGCGAAAGCGCCGGCGATCAGCGCCGGGGTGATGATGGCGAAGGTCATCTGGAACGTGATGAACACCGTCTCCGGGATCGACGAGGCAAGCGCGTTCACGGTCACCGCGACCGTGCCGACGCCGTGCAACAGCAGCTTATCCATACTGCCGATGTAGGCGTTCATACTGCCGTCCGTGAAGGCCAGCGAGTAGCCGATGACCATCCACAGCACCGTCACGATGCAGGTGATGGCAAAGCTCTGCATGACCGTGGCGAGCACGTTCTTCTTGCGCACCATGCCGCCATAGAACAGGCCGAGGCCCGGGATGGTCATCATCAGCACGAGAGCGGTCGAGGTGAGCATCCAGGCGGTGTCGCCGGAATCGGTCTTACAGTTGGCGAGAACCGGCGGCTTGGCGGCGGCATCGCAAGTCGGAGTCGGCGCAGCAGGTGCGGCAGCCGGCGCAGCGGCCGGAGCCGCGGCAGGCGGCGGTGTCTGGGCGTATGAAGCGTCATACACCGCTACGCTCAGAAACACTCCGAGCAAAATCCCGAAGCAAAGACTCAGCAGTCCTGCCCGGGAAGGTTTTTTCAACGTCATGGTCTAACTCCTGTCGATAATGTTTGCGGTGCGGGTTACTAGAGGGCCGCTGCGTCGGTCTCGCCGGTGCGAATGCGCACGGCGCTGTCCAGCCCGAAGACGAAAATCTTTCCGTCGCCGATCTGGCCGGTCTTGGCGGCGCCGGTGATGGCACCGATGACTTTGTCGACCTGGTTCGCAGCCACTGCGACCTCCACCTTGACCTTGGGGAGGAAGCTCACCGCGTATTCGGCACCACGGTAGATTTCCGTGTGGCCCTTTTGACGTCCGTAGCCTTTGACCTCAGTCACGGTCAGGCCCTGGACACCGATAGAGGTCAATGCGTCCCGGACCTCGTCGAGTTTGAAAGGTTTAATGATGGCCATGACGATTTTCATGGATTTCGATCCCCGCTTGAGCCCGTTTTAACTTTACGCAGTGCGGGCGGTGTCACTGAGCCGGGCCCTCGAAGCACGCTTCGCAGGCATGACCGTGGATATAGAATCAAACGCCGTGCCAGATGCCGGCAGAGGCGCTATCCTGCTGATTCGATGGACTAAAGTTCAAAGGCACGGGGCGGGCGGAAATACCGCGTGGCCGCCCTGCCTATTATGACGCCAGCGCTAAAACTAGCTGCATAAAAAATAATCAGCAAATCGTGGCGGCAAAATTGACCCTGACAGGCGTCGATCCGGCCCGGCGTTTCGCGCCGGACCGGAACGATATTGATCGCATTATTGCAGCGCTTCGCCGTGCTGGCTGACATCGAGACCCATGATCTCGTCCTCGTGGCGCACGCGCAGCGGCACCATCAGGCCGACGACCTTGAGGATGACGAAGGTCATGCCGGCGGACCAGACAAGCGTGACGCCGATACCGTAGAGCTGCGCCAGGAGTTGCTGCGGATTGCCCTCGAGCAGCCCCGATATGCCGCCGGGTATTTCGGGGCTCGCCGATAGAGCGCCAACCGCGAACACACCGGCGAAGAGGGTACCGATCAGACCGCCGATGCCGTGCACGCCGAACACGTCAAGCGAATCGTCGTAGCGCAGTTTGTGCTTGAGCCAGGTGCAGGCCCAGAAGCAGACGCCGCCAGCAACGACGCCGATCAGCACGCCTTGCATCGGCATGACGAAGCCCGATGCCGGGGTGATGGTGCCGAGACCGGCAACGGCGCCGGAGATGATGCCGAGCACCGACGGCTTGCCGCGCGTCCACCACTCCAAGGCCATCCAGGTGAATGCGCCGGCGCTGGCCGCGAGATGCGTTGCGACGATCGCCATCACCGCGCGCGAATTGGCGCCGAGCGCCGAGCCGCCGTTGAAGCCCATCCAGCCGACCCAAAGCAGGCCAGTGCCGATCACCGCCAACGACAGATCGTGCGGCGACAAATTCTCGCTGCCGTAGCCGCGGCGCTTGCCGACGACAATGGCCGCGACCAGACCGGCGACGCCGGCATTGAGATGCACCACCAGGCCGCCGGCAAAATCGACGACGCCATAGGCGCCGAGAAAGCCGCCGCCCCAGATCCAGTGCGCCACCGGCACATAGACCAGAAACAGCCAGAAAACGCTGAACCAGAGGAAGGCCGAGAAGCGCAGGCGGTCGGCGACCGAGCCGGCGACGAGCGCCACGGTGATGACCGCGAAGGTCATCTGGTACAGCATGAACAGGCTTTCCGGGATGTTCCGCGCCAGCGCCGAAACCGATTCAAGCGTGATGCCGTTGAGGAACACGCGGTCCAGCGTGCCGATGAACGCGCCGTCCCCGGTGAACGTCAGACTGTAGCCGGCGACCGCCCATAAAATCGAAACGAGAAACGTCGCGGCCATCGATTGTGCCATGGTGGCGAGCACGTTCTTCTTGCGCACCATGCCGGCGTAAAACAGTGCGAGGCCGGGGATGGTCATCATCAGCACCAGGCCGGTGGCGGCGATCATCCAGGCTGTGTCGGCCTTGTCGATTGTGCTGGCTGGCGCGGCAGTTTGCGCGAAGGCCGATGTATTGATGCCGATTGCGGACAGCGCGACCATCGCGGCAACAAGGCGCGAACGTGCCTGTGTCATTGTCATTCCCCCCGGAATTTATTGAATTTGCTTTTAAGGATTGGCTAGAGCGCGTCGACGTCGGTTTCGCCGGTGCGAATGCGCACCGCCTGTTCGATCGGCGTGACGAAAATCTTGCCGTCGCCGATCTGCCCGGTGCGCGCGGCGGCGGCGAGCACGTCCATCACCTGGTCGACCTGTTCGGAAGCGACGCCCAGTTCGATGCGCACTTTGGGCAGGAAGTTCACGGCGTATTCGGCGCCTCGGTAAATCTCCATGTGTCCCTTCTGCCGGCCATAGCCTTTGACCTCGCTGACGGTCATGCCGTGGACGCCGATGCGGGTGAGGGCGTCGCGCACCTCGTCGAGCTTGAAGGGCTTTATGACGGCGATGACCAGCTTCATGGCGTTCTTTCCGGAGTTTCGTTGACGGAAATGAATGGAAAATCCCGCCGGATCGGCCCGGCGCGAGCGTTGCGAACAAACTAGCGGCAGATGGTATAAAGTTTAAGCGGCATTTTTGCCGCGTGCACAAGCAACAGCCTGCCGAGTGGGCATTCCAGGTCAGGCCTATTGACCTATTTGCCGGGTTCGCCGCGCCGCAGGCGGACCAGGCCTTCCTGCGCCACCGAGGCGACCAGGGCGCCATCCTGGGTAAAAATCAGCCCGCGGGCGAAGCCGCGCGAGCCTTGCAGGCTGGGCGTGTCCTGCGCGTAAAGCAGCCACTCATCGGCCCGGAATGGCCGGTGCAACCAAAGGGCGTGATCGAGGCTCGCCGCCATGAATTCCTTTTCGAACAGGGTCCGCCCATGCGGCGTCAGCGAGGCGTCGAGCAGCGTCATATCGGAGGCATAAGCCAGCGCGCACTGGTGCAGCGACAACTCGTCCGGCAGCCGGCCATTGATCTTGATCCAGACGTGGAAACGGCCGTCGGGATATTTCTTGCCGGTATAGCGGTCGAATTCGACCGGACGCATCTCGATCGGCCGCTCGCGTTCGTAATAGCGGCGGACCGCCTCCGGCAGCAATGGCAGGTATTTGGCGCGAACCTCTTTCTCGGTCGGCAATTGTTCGGGCGGCGGTACGTCCGGCATCTGTGCCTGATGCGTGAGACCTTCCTCATGCGTGTGGAAAGACACGAGCATGGAAAAGATAGGATGGCCGTGCTGGCGGGCGGTGACACGGCGGGTGGCAAAGCTCTTGCCATCGCGCATGCGATCGACGTCGTAGATGATCGGCACCTTGGGGTCGCCCGGCAGCAGGAAATAAGCGTGCATCGAATGCGCCAGCCGGTCCGGCTCGACTGTCCGGACCGCCGCCACCAGCGCCTGGCCGATCACCTGTCCGCCATAAACCCGCTGCCAGCCGTTCTGCGGCGAGCGGCCGCGGAACAGATTAAGGTCGAGTTCTTCAAGATCGAGGATGCCAATCAGATCGTCGACGGCGGTACTCATGTGCGGCTTCCGGACGTGGTCAAAACGGTCCCTCAACCTGCTATGGTCGCCAAGGATTTACAAGGAACCACAATGAAAAAGGCTGCCCCTTCGCAACGCGCCGATATCGTGATCGGCGGCGCCGGTTTTGCCGGTCTGGCGCTGGCGATTGCGCTGCGTCAGGCCCTGGGCGACGGTTTCACGATTACTGTCGCCGATCCGGCGCTGGCGCAGGTGCCCTCGAAGGACCCGCGCGCCACAGCGATTGCCGCGGCGGCGCGGCGGCTGTTCGAGGCGATCGGCGTCTGGGACGCCGTTGCGCCTGGCGCACAGCCGATCCTCGACATGGTGGTGACCGACTCGAAGCTCGACGACGTGGTGCGGCCGACGTTCCTCACCTTTGGCGGCGAGGTCGAACCCGGCGAAGCATTCGCGCATATGATCGAAAACCGGCATCTGATCGATGCGCTGGTGGCGAAAGCGCAGGAGCTCGGCGTCGATCTGCGCGCGACCGCCGTCGCCCGTTTCGATAACGCGCCGCACAGTATCGGCGTCACGCTTGGCAATGGCGACACGATCCAGGCGCGGCTGCTGGTCGGCGCCGACGGCGCGCGCTCGAAAATCCGCGAGCAGGCCGGCATCGTCACGCACGGCTGGAACTACGATCAGTCGGCCATCGTCACCACCGTCGCGCATGAGCGCGAGCATAATGGCCGTGCCGAAGAGCACTTCCTGCCGGCCGGGCCGTTTGCGATTCTGCCGCTGACCGGAAACCGCGTGTCGATTGTGTGGACCGAAAGCAATCGCGACGCCGAGCGCATGATCGCGCTGCCTGACGAGGAATTCCATACTGAACTGGAAAAGCGGTTCGGTTTGCATCTCGGCGATCTCAAAGTTGCCGGGCCGCGCAAAGCCTTCCCACTCGGGCTCTTCACCGCGCGCGACTTCATTGCCGAGCGGCTGGCGCTGGTCGGCGATGCCGCGCATGTCATTCATCCGATCGCCGGACAGGGCCTCAATATGGGGCTGCGCGATGTCGCCGCTTTGGCGGAAGCAATAGCCGACGCGGCGCGGCTCGGGCTCGATATCGGCGGGGCGGATGTGCTGGAGCGCTATCAGCGCTGGCGGCGTTTCGACACCATGACCATGGGCGTCGCCACCGACGGGCTGAACAAATTGTTTTCCAATCACTCGGACGTGCTGCGGCTGGCGCGCGACGTCGGCCTCGGTGTCGTCGAACGCATCCCGGCTTTGAAGAAAGTTTTTATCCGCGAGGCCGCCGGCTTTACCGGCGACGTGCCGAAGCTGATGCGGGGGGAAGGGGTGTAATTTGTCATCAACGGGCTTGTCCCGGCGATCCCGCTTAGGTGAGCGCATTGCGTCCCTAAACGAGATGGCCGGGTCAAGCCCGGCCATGACAACGTTGGTATTATTCGCGCAACGATCTTACGAAAGCGGAATGCTGCCGACGTGATCCTTGAACGCCTTGCGCGATGAGATCGCAGCGTACCAGCGATCGAGGTTCGGCGTCGCCGGACGGTTCGGCACAAGCTGCACATAGCGATAGCACATGACGCCGACCGGAATGTCGCCGTAGGAAAAATTCGGTCCGGCGACGAAGGCCGACTTGGCCAGCTGCGCGTCGAGAATTTTCATGTTCTCGGATGTCTTGTCCTGCGACGCCTTGATCGCGGCGTGATCGCGCTTGTCTTCCGGCGTGCGGATCAACCCCCAGAACGCCGCCAGGATGCCGGGTCCGACCACCGCGAGCTGCCAGTCCATCCACTGACTGGCGAGGCCGCGCTGATGCGCGTCCTTGGGTTCAAGCACGCCGGCCTTGTCATGCTTGCCGGCGAGATAGCGGATGATCGAATTGGATTCCCACAGGATGAAGCCGTCTTCTTCTTCCAACGTCGGCACCAGCGAATTCGGATTCATGGCGAGATAGGCTGGCTCCTTGGTCTTGCCAAAGGCGCCGCCGACATCGATGCGGGTGTGCTCGAGTCCCAGTTCACCGACAGCCCACATGGCCTTCTGCACGTTGGAGGACGTGTTGCGGCCCCAGATTTTGATCATCTTAAAGTTTCCTTCCCAATTATTTTGATTGATGGCGCGTGTTGAACTAGCCGAGCCGCCGCGCTTCTTCCGGCAGCATGATCGGAATGCCGTCGCGAATTGGATAAGCGAGCTTCGCCTTGCGCGAGATCAGCTCCTGCTTTCCGGCGTCGTATTCCAGCGCAGTCTTGGTCAGCGGGCAGACCAGGATTTCCAGCAGCTTTGGATCGACGCTGCCGGCGGGGCGGTCTGAGGGTGGTGTCATGTCAGTTGGCATGGATGGCTCCGGCGGATTGGCAACAGTATAGCGAAAAACGCCGTTGTCATCATCCGCGAAAGCGGATGATCCAGTGCGACCTGCTTCATAACGATTATGCAGGAAATGCCGGATGGCCACCTGCGCGGAGACGACAATCTTTACTGCAACTGCGGCTCGCCCTCGATGTTTTTCTTGGCGAGTTCGATTTCGGTGATGGCGACCAGCAGATCGGCGCGGGTCTTGAGATCCGGGGCTTCCAGCAGCGCCTGCTTTTCCGGCGGACCATAAGGCGACATCATCGACAGGCCATTGACCAGTGCCTCGGTCGGCGCCTGCTCGATGTCGTCCCAGTCGGCCTTCATGTCGTTGGCCTTCATGAAGTCGGTGAGCGCGCGCAGCAGGGCTTCGCGGTCGACGGCTTCCTCGCCCTTGCGCGGCGTAAAGTCGTCGGCGAATGGCGCATAAGTCACGCGGCACTGCCGGTAGTCGGTGTTGACGGTCAGTTCTTCCTCGACGCGAAATCGCGAAACGCCGGTCAATTCGATGATGTAACGGCCGTCGCCACTTTCGGCGAGTTGGGTTATGCGGCCGACGCAGCCGATCTTGTAAAGCGCCGGCTTGCCGCGCGGCACTTCATGCACGCCTTCCGGCTGGATCATGCCGATCAGCCGATGGCCGTCGCGGAAAGCGTCGTCGATCATCGCCAGATAACGCGGCTCGAAAATATTGAGCGGCATCTGCCCGCGCGGCAACAGCAGTGCGCCCGGCAGCGGGAACACCGGTATGGTTCCCGGCAGGTCGATCGGTCCGCGATATTCCGCGTTCATGGGCATGGCAGCGTCTCCTTGCTCGTCATCCTGACGTACGAGCAGCAAGCCTTGGCGGATGACAGCCCAATTCCTACGAAAACAAAATCGACGACAGTTTCTTGCGGCCTTCCAAGGTCGCCGGGTCGGCCGGTCCCCAGGCCTCGAAGAACGTCACCAATTGCTTGCGCGCGCCGTCCTCGTTCCATTTGCGGTCGCGCTTGACGATGGCCAGTAGATGGTCGGCGGCGGCGGCGCGATCGCCTTTGACATTGAGCGCGGCGGCAAGATCGAAGCGCGCCTGATGGTCGAGCGGATCGGCGGCGACTTTCTGTTGCAACTCGTCGATGGGTCCCAGCGATTTGGCCTGCTCGGCGATCTCCAGCGCGGCGCGCGCGGCGGCGACCGCGGCGTCGTTCTGCTTGGCCTCCGGAATCATGGCGAGTGTCTTTGCCGCCTGCTCGAGATTACCGGTGGCGATGTAGCAGCGGGCCAGGCCGGCGAGCGCCGGAATACTTCCTGAGTCTTGCGCCAGAATCTGTGCGTAAATCTCGGCGGCTTCGGCGGCCTGACCGGCGGCGAGCGCGTCCTCGGCGGCTTTGAGAAGATCGGCGCCTTCATCGCCGATCTTGCCTTTGGTCAGCCGTTCCAGAAACGCGACGACCTGCGATTCCGGCAAGGCGCCCATGAAGCCATCGACCGGCTGGCCGTCGGAAAAAGCGATCACCGCCGGAATCGACTGGATGCCCATCTGCCCGGGAATCTCCGGATGCTTGTCGATGTCCATTTTGACCAGTTTGACCTTGCCCTTGGCGGCTTTGACGACCTTCTCGAGGATCGGGGTCAGCTGTTTGCACGGGCCGCACCATGGCGCCCAAAAGTCCACCAGCACCGGCTGGGTCTTGGACGCCTCGATGACGTCTTTCATGAACGACTGCGTCGTCGCATCCTTGACCGCGCTGTCGACCGCTGCCGTATCCCCGCCAAGTCCCAACATTTTTTTAGCCCTTTGGAGTTCCTTGCCGGATTAAATGGGCATCTGGCCGACGAATGCAATCGTTTCAGCCGGCTTCCGGAGTAACACCGGAGACCCGCGTGATCCGGGGCGGGTGGTCGGTCGATTCAAGGAATTTGACCAGATCCTCGCGGGTGACCGAGGTGGTCATGGTGTTGACCAGCGGATGGGCGTTGATGACGGCGTGTTCCATCAAGGCAGCATCCAGCACCACGGTGACCCGTCCTTCCTTGTCGTTGATGGCGCCGAAAGCGGTGACCGAGCCGGGCGTGACGCCGAGAAGTTCACGCAAAAGGTCGGGCGAGCCGAAGGAAAAGCGGCCGCTGGCACCGAGCAAGCGATGCAGGCTTTTCAGGTCGATTTCGGCGTCTTCCT
>CAIMEA010000199.1 GCA_903839845.1 uncultured Hyphomicrobiales bacterium | reverse complement strand
GCTCATCGCCGCTCTGCTGACGCCCGCCGCCGCGCAGGAGCGCGTTACCGTCGGCACCACGCGCAGCATTGCCAACGCCGTGCTGTTTCTCGGCGTCGAGCAGGGCCACTTCAAGGCCGAGGGCCTCGATGTCGAGATGACGGCCTATGCCTCCGATCAGGATGTGGTCGAGGCGCTGGCCGCCGGCGCCACCGATCTCGGTCTCGCCGGCTTTACCGCGACGGCGTTCACGCTGGCGGGCAGCGGCGCGATAAAGGCGGTCGCCGCGCAGGTGCGCGAGAAGGCGGACTATGAAGGCAACGACATCGTCGTCTCGAACTTCGCCTATGAGCGCGGCGTGCGCAAATTCGAGAACCTCGCCGGCGTATCGGTCGCCACCTACCGCCTCGGCACCGCGATGCATTATCAACTTGGCCAGATCGCGCGCGCCAAGCAGTTCGACTTTGCCAGCATCACCTTGAAGCCGCAGGGCTCGCTCGCCGATGTGGCGCGCGCGGTTGTCACCGGCGTCGCCGACGCCGCCATCCTGCCCGGCACCGAGGCGCGCGCGCTGTTGACCGCCAATCAGGCGCGGCTCATCGGCTGGTATTCGGAAGTCGACCAGACGCAGCTCGGCGCGTTGTTCGCCTCCAGCAAGGCGAGCGAGGCGCGGCGCGAGACGCTGGAGAAATTCGTGCGCGCCTATCGCCGCGCCGCCGGCGAATACGCCGCCATCTTTATGCACAACGATCGCTTCGGCAAACGCGTCACCAATGCCAGGACGCGGGAAATGGCGGCCAAGATCGCGCGCTATGTGTTTCCCGGCCGGCCGGTGGATACCGCCGGCACCACGGTGGAAGCCGGCATTTACAACATGGAGCCGCAGGCGCGGCTCGATCTCGCCGACATTGCGCGGCAGGTCGCCTGGTACCAGTCGCAGGCGCTAGTTTCCAAAGACATCGAGGCTCGGCTGATTGTCGATTCGAGTTTTAAATAAAATCGCGGTGTACTCGGCGATTGGGGCCACAAATTTGACCGTGTTCCGCCTTGCCAGCCCCGCCAAGGCCTGAAACGATATCCGAACGGGCCGGGTAACGTTGGTCCAACTCCCGGCCGAATTGGGAGGATACAAGATGGGACAGAACGGCAAGAGTCCCGACAAGAAGAGTCCAGCGGCGATAAGTTCAAAGGGTCCCCGGTGCATCGCATTGGTGGGCCCGTTCCAGAGCGGCAAGACAACGCTGTTAGAGGCGATCCTTGCACGAACCGGCGCCATTCCGCGCCAGGGTACGGTTGAGACCGGCACCACTGTCGGCGATGCTTCAAGCGAAGCCCGCCATCACAAAATGAGCGTCGAGGCGTCCTTCGCCACCACCCAGTTCATGGGCGACAGCTATACCTTCATCGATTGCCCCGGCTCCATCGAATTCATTCACGACATGCGCGGCGTGCTGCCGGCGATCGATGCCGCCGTCGTTGTCTGCGAAGCGGACGAGAAGAAGGTGCCGCAGCTGCAATTGATTTTGCGCGAACTCGAAGACGCCAACATTCCGCATTTCCTGTTTCTCAACAAGATCGACAAGGCCGACAAGCGCGTCCGCGAAACCATCAAGCTGTTGCAGCCGGCCTCGCGCATTCCGCTGCTGCTGCGCCAGATTCCAATCTGGAACGGCACCATCGTCTCCGGCTTCGTCGACCTCGCGCTCGAGCGCGCCCATGTCTACAAGGAGCACGCCGCTTCCGAAGTGATCGAACTCGCCGGCGAGAACCGCGACCGCGAGAAGGAAGCGCGCTTCACCATGCTGGAGACGCTCGCGGATCATGACGACGAACTGCTCGAGCAGCTGCTCGGCGACATGGAGCCGCCGCGCGACAAGGTGTTCGACGATCTCGCCAAGGAATTGCGCGAGGGCGTCGTCTGTCCGGTGCTGATCGGCTGCGCGACGCGCTCGAATGGCGTGCTGCGGCTGATGAAGGCGCTGCGCCACGAGGCGCCGACCATCGCCGACACCGCGCAGCGCCTCGGCATCAAGGCCGGCTATGACGCGGCGGGGCTGGTGCTCAAAACCTATCACACGCCGCATGGCGGCAAGATGTCGATGGTCCGTCTGCTCACCGGCGAGGCCGGCGACGGCACCACCTTCCTGACGCCGAATTCGGAAGCCGGCCGCGTCGCCGGCGTGTTCACGGCGATGGGCGCCAATTTCATCAAAAGGGCGCAAGCCATAACGGGCGATACGGTGGCCTTCGGCAAACTCGACGGCGCCAAAACCGGCCACACATTGTCATCGGGCCGGCAGGCGCGCGGCGCGATGGCGACGGTCAAGCCGTATCCGCCGGTGCTGGCGATCGCCGTGCAGGCCAAGGAACGCAAGGACGACGTCAAGCTCGGCCAGGCTTTCGTCAAGCTGACCGACGAAGACCCGTCGCTGCGCGTCGACCACAATGCCGAAAGCCATGAGATGGTGATCTGGGGCCAGGGCGAGATGCACCTGCGCGTGGTCACCGAACGGCTCGGCGAACGCTTCCAGGTGCCGGTGCTGACACGGCCGCCGAGCGTCGGTTACCGTGAGACCATCCGCAAGCCGATCAGCATTCGCGGCCGGCACAAGAAACAGTCCGGCGGTCATGGCGCCTTCGGCGATGTGGTCGTCGAGATCAGGCCGCTGCCGCGCTCAGGCGGTTTCAAGTTCGAGGACAAGATCACCGGCGGCGTGGTGCCGCGCAATTACATTCCGGCGGTGGAGGAGGGCGTCATCGACGCTCTCAAGCAGGGGCCGCTTGGATTTCCTGTGGTCGATATCGCGGTGGCGCTGACCGACGGTTCGTATCACACGGTCGACTCCTCCGACATGGCGTTCCGCACCGCCGGCCGTATCGCCATCGTCGACGGTCTGCCGCAATGCCAGCCGGTGCTGCTCGAGCCGATCTATCTGGTCGAGATCGTCTGCCCGAACGACGCGACCGCGCGCATGAACGCGATTCTGTCGGGGCGGCGCGGCCATATTCTCGGCTTCGACACGCGCGACGGCTGGGACGGCTGGGACATTGTGCGGGCGCAGATGCCGGAATCCGAGATCGGCGACCTCATCATCGAGGTGCGCTCGGCCACCGCCGGCGTCGGCTCGTTCACGTTCAAGTTCGACCATATGGCCGAACTGACCGGGCGCACGGCGGATCAGATCGTCGCGGCCAGACGGGCGGCCGAGTGACTGGTCTTCACCCTCCCCTGGAGGGGGAGGGTCGATCATTCGGGCGTTAGCGCGAATGATCGGGGTGGGGTGATATGCGCGGCTATCGTTTCACCCCACCCCGCTCACTTCGTTCGCGACCCTCCCCCTCCAGGGGAGGGTGAAGGAAGGTTCATGCCCGACGCGCACAACCATCCGTGACTTGCCTGTGACTGGCGACCGCCGTACCTCTTGGGTCATCAAATGCGAGAGGGTGATCCGATGAACATTATTCGCCGCCGTGGCTGGGAAATTCCCGAGAGCCAGCTCACGCCCGAGCACCTTGCCTTCAACCGGCGCAAGCTGCTGATCGGCGGCGCGGCGGCCATGGCCTTGTCGCCCGTGGCGCTGTCGCCGGTGGCGGCGCAGGCGCAGCGCGTCACCGATGTCGCGACGCTGCCGGACCCGACCGCCGATCTTTACCCGGCCAAGCTCAACGCCAAATACAAACTCGACCGGCCAATCACCGACGAGAAGGTCAACGGCAACTATAATAATTTCTACGAATTCGGCGAGCAGAAGACCATCGCCAGCACGGCGCAGGCGCTGAATACGCGGCCGTGGACGATCAAGATCGACGGCATGGTGGAAAAGCCGTTCGAGATCGGCATCGACGATCTCATTCGCAAGATGGGCATCGAGGAGCGCACCTATCGGCATCGCTGCGTCGAAGCCTGGAGCATGGCGATTGCCTGGAGCGGCTTTCCGCTCGCCAAGCTGGTTGAACTTGCCAAGCCGCTCGGCTCGGCGAAATATCTCGAGATGAAGACCTTCATGGATCCGAAGGTCGCCTTCGGCCAGAAGAAGAGCTGGTATCCCTGGCCCTATACCGAAGGGCTGACGATGGCCGAGGCGAGCAACGAACTCGCCTTCCTCGCCACCGGCGCCTATGGCCATCCGATCGCCAAGCAGCATGGCGCGCCGATCCGTCTGGCGGTGCCGTGGAAATACGGCTTCAAGTCGGTGAAGTCGATCAACCACTTCACCTTCACCGACAAGCAGCCGAAAACCTATTGGGAGGCGTTGCAGGCGTCGGAATATGGCTTCTGGGCCAACGTCAATCCGGCCGTGCCGCATCCGCGCTGGAGCCAGGCGGACGAAGAGATCATCGGCACCGGCGAGCGCAAGCCGACCTTGCTGTTCAATGGCTATGGGGAGTTCGTCGCCGACATCTACAAGGGCCTGGAAAAAGAACGCCTGTGGGCGTGATCGCGCCCACAGGCGTCCGTCGTTGGCGCTTGCTTCAAGCGGCTTGGCTCAGTCGGCGCGGTTTGGTCGTTCCCTTGGGGGTTAAGGCAACGTCGCGCGTCTTGCCCTTCAGCTTGAAGCTCGCCAAAGCCTGCATCAATTTGCTGCCCTGTCTTTCCAGACCGCCGGTGGCGGTGGTGGCTTCCTGCACCAGCGCGGCATTGCGCTGGGTGACTTCGTCCATCTGCGTGATGACGTCGTTGACCTGACCGATGCCGGCGCTCTGTTCGACCGAGGCGGTCGAGATTTCGCGGATGATGCCGGCGACGTCGTTCACCGAAGCGATGATCTCCTCCATCGTCGCGCCGGCCTGCCGCGCCAGCACGGTGCCGCTTTGCACCTTCTCGCTCGAATCGTCGATCAACTGCTTGATCTCCTTGGCCGCTTCCGCCGAACGCTGCGCCAGGCTGCGCACCTCGGTGGCGACGACCGCGAAGCCGCGGCCGGCCTCGCCGGCACGCGCCGCCTCGACCGCGGCATTGAGCGCCAGCAGGTTGGTCTGCGAGGCGATGCCGTTGATGATGCCGACGATGTCGGAAATCTTGACCGAGGATTCGCTGATGTCGTTGATGGTCGAGACAATCTTGCCCATGATGGCGCCGCCTTTATCGGCGGTGCCGAGCGCCTTGCGCGCCACCTCGGTGCCGCGCGTCGAGTGATCGGCGTTCAGCTTCACGGTCGAGGTCAGCTCTTCCATGCTGGCGGCGGTTTCTTCGAGCGAGGCGGCCTGCGAGTCGGTGCGCTCCGACAAATCGACATTGCCGTTGGCGATATTGGCGGTCGCGGTCAGCATGCTGCCGAAGTTGTTGCGGATGTCACCGAGGATGCTGTGCAGGTTGGTGTTGAGCTGATATAGAGCGCGCATCAACTGGCCCATTTCATCCGGCCGCGAGGTTTCAAAGGTGCCGGTGAGATCGCCGCCGGCCATTGCCTGCGTCGACTTGATGACGGACTGCAGGGGCGCCACGATAGTCCGCGCCAGAAACAGCCATAGTCCGCCGGTTGCGACCATGGCGAGACCGGCCAATCCGCCGAGCCAGATATTGAGGCCGCTCTCCGCGAGCGCGGTCGACGTCAAGTTCACCCAGCCGAGCGCGCCGATGACAGCGAGCAGCAGCGAAAAGGCGATACCGATGCGTTGGCCTAGCGAAATTCGCATGGCCAGTTTGAGTCGCGCCAGCCGCCCGGTCCCGACCACCCGGCCGCGGTCAAGCACCACCGAGCCAGGATTTTCCCTTTCGATCTTGTAGAGATTGGTTGCGGCCGTGACTTGCTCGCGGCTCGGCTTGGAGCGCACCGATGTATAGCCGACGCAGACGCCATTCTCGATAATCGGCGTGACGATGGCCTGCACCCAATAATATTCGCCGTTCTTGCGCCGGTTCTTCACCAGGCCCATCCATGGCAGGCCCGACTTGATCGTCGCCCACAGATCGGCGAAGGCGGACGCGGGCATGTCGGGATGGCGCAGAATGTTCTGCGGCGCGCCGATCAGTTCCTCTTCCGAATAGCCGCTGGCTTCGATGAAGTAGGGATTGGCGTAATTGATGTGGCCCTTGAGATCGGTCATCGACACGATGGCGAGATCGTCGCTGACCAGGAATTCGGAATCGACGACCGGCGTATTGAGGCGCATTGCGGTCTCCATGCTTCGCGCGCGCACAGTTGGCGGCGCTCATCTTCAAGGTTCTCGGCGTCTTCAAGGTTCTCGGCGTCGGCTTTTGACGACGAATCTCTGCGCCCGAAATTATGGTTTCCGATTTCGAATACGGTTAATGACTACCGCGGCGAAGCGCCGAACTTGCCCAACTGGTTTGTCCTTTTCGACGATTGGACGCGATTTCTACCGCCGCGCGTTAAGCAGTGCGTCCGCGCGCCTGGCGCGGCGCGAAACAGCCGGCCTGTCATCGGCGGGGGTTCCGCGCCGGCGCGACCGGGTTGCCATGCGGCGGAACCCGCGCTGATCGCCTGCTCGGGCGCTCAGAAAACGGGGCCATTGGTCTTGAAAGGCCCATCGCCCGGCGTATAGTTACGTAAAATTAATGAGGCCGACCGGGACGGCAAGCTAACCTTCGGCTAAATGGCCGCGGGCGGCAGCCCAACGAGCCGGTTTCGTTCAATGCCGGCCCAGACCGGCTTCATCCAGGAAACGTTTAAGGACTTAAATCCATGAAGAAGACATTTGCATTGATCGGCGCGGCCATCGCGGCCATCGCCCTCGCGGCCGGCGCGGCAAACGCCCAGGCGCCGATCATCATCAAGTTCAGCCATGTCGTCGCCAACGACACGCCGAAAGGCAAAGGCGCGCTCAAGTTCAAGGAACTTGCCGAAAAATACACCAACGGCAAGGTCAAGATCGAGGTCTATCCGAACTCGCAATTGTTCAAGGACAAGGAAGAGATCGAGGCCCTGCAGCTCGGCTCGGTGCAGATGCTGGCGCCGTCGACCGCCAAATTCGCGCCGCTCGGCGCCAAGGAATTCGAGGCGCTCGATCTGCCGTGGCTGTTCAAGGACGACGCCACCTATGACAAGGCGATGAAAGGCCCGGTCGGCAAGTACCTGTTCTCCAAGCTGGAATCGAAGGGCATCACCGGCCTGGCCTATTGGGATAACGGCTTCCACATGGTCTCGGCCAACCGGCCGCTGCTGATGCCGGCCGATTTCCAGGGGCTCAAGGTTCGCATTTCGGGCTCCAAGATCGCCGATCAGTATTTTCGCCTTGTTGGCGCCATTCCGCAGATCATGGCGTTCTCGGAAGTCTATCAGGCGTTGCAGACCGGCGTGGTCGACTCATGCGAAAACACGCCGTCGAATTATCTGACTCAGAAATTCGACGAAGTGCAGAAGCACATCACCGTTTCCTATCACGCGCATCTGCAATACGCGGTGATTGTCAACTCGAAGTTCTGGGCGGGCCTGCCGGCCGACATCCGCACCCAGCTCGACAAGGCCATGTACGACGCGACCGAGTACACCAACGGAATCGCCCACACCGAGAACGAGGACGCGCTCAAGGAAATCAAGGCCAAGGGGAAGACCACGCTGCATTACCTGACGCCGGCGCAGATCAAGGCCTGGCGCGACGCCATGGCGCCGACCTATGCCTGGGCCAAGGGCCGTGTCGGTCAGGAAGTTCTCGACGTGGTCGCCAAGGAACTCGACATCAAGATGAATTGACGGCTACAACGTCATCGTCACAATAAGAAAGCGGCCGGGAATGGTGCATTCCCGGCCGAATTTGCTCTGAGGGGAAATCCGGGCAAATTCGAAAAACGCCGTTCTGGGGGGAATTCACGTGATTTTACGCGTGCTCGATCGTTTGGAAGAGTGGATCATCGCCAGCCTGATCGCGGTGGCCACGGTTTTGATTTTCTTCGCCGTTATCCATCGTTACGGCACCGGCGTCTCCATCGACACCGCCAAATGGCTGATCGCGCAGGGGCAACCTGCGCTGGCCGCTCCGTTCCAGGCGATCTTTAAATTCCTCGCTGCGCAAGACGTGTCCTGGGCGCAGGAACTTTGCATCTACATGTTCATCTGGATGGCCAAATTCGGCGCCGCCTATGGCGTGCGCACCGGCATCCATGTCGGCGTCGACGTGCTGGTCAATCTGCTGGCGCCGGGTTCGCGCCGCCGGGTGATTACCTTCAGCCTGCTGTGCGGCGCCCTGTTCACCGCCATCGTCGCCTATTTCGGCGCCTCCTTCGTCGGCCAGATGTGGGTGACCGGTCAGCACTCGAACGATCTCGAAGCGCCGATGTGGTTCGTCTATCTGGCGATCCCGCTCGGCTCGAGCCTGATGTGCTTCCGCTTTCTGCAGGTGGCCTGGTGGTTCTACTGGACCGGCGAACTTCCGCACCACGATGCCGGCCAGGTCGATGGCGTCGAAGTCGAGCAGGATGCGCTGCATCCGGCCGATGCCAAGCCTGCCGCGGTTGATGAAGGCCGCGGCATTCTCGGCTGGATCATCATCCTGCTGCCGATCCTGATCGTCGCCGTCTGCTTCGCGCATGCCGCGCATGTCTTCACGCTGCCGCAGGGCCTGCGGGTCGCCATCGTCTTCGCGCTGCTGCTGTCGCTGATGGTGTCCGGCATGCCGGTGTCGATCTCGCTCGGCCTCACCGTGTTGAGCTTCATGTTCACGCTGACCGACGTGCGCACCGAGTCGGTGGCCTTGAAACTGTTCACCGGCATCGAGAATTTCGAGATCATGGCGATCCCGTTCTTCATTCTCGCCGGCAATTTCCTCACCCATGGCGGTGTCGCGCGGCGCATGATCACCTTCGCTTCGGCGATGGTCGGCCACTGGTATGGCGGCCTGGCGCTGGCCGGCGTTCTGGCCTGCGCGCTGTTCGCGGCGATTTCCGGCTCGTCGCCGGCGACCGTGGTGGCGATCGGCTCGGTCATTCTGCCGGCGATGGTGGCGCAGGGCTTCCCGAAACGCTTCGGCGCCGGCGTCATCACCACGTCCGGTTCGCTCGGCATCTTGATCCCGCCGTCGATCCCGATGGTGCTGTACGCGGTCTCGACCAATACCTCGGTCGGCAAATTGTTCATCGCCGGCATCGTGCCGGGCATCGTGCTGGCGTTCCTGCTCGGTATGACGACCTGGTATCGCGCCTGGCGCAACGACTACCCGCGTCTGCGCAAGGCGACCATGACCGAACGCCTGACCGCTTTCCGCAATTCGGCCTGGGGCCTGCTGCTGATCGTCATTGTTATCGGCGGCATCTACACCGGCCTGTTCACGCCGACGGAAGCGGCCGCGGTCAGCGCCGTTTATGCGTTTATCGTCGCCGTCTTCATCTACAAGGACCTGAAGCTGTCCGACGTGCCGCGCGTGTTGCTGTCGTCGGCCAATCTCAGCGCCATGCTGCTCTACATCATCACCAACGCCGTGCTGTTCTCGTTCCTGATGACCTATGAGAACATCCCGCACGCTTTGGCGCAGTGGATGATCGATCAGGGCTTCGGCTGGATTGGTTTCCTGCTGGTCGTGAATATCCTGCTGCTGATGGCCGGCAATGTGATGGAGCCGTCGTCGATCATCCTGATCATGGCGCCGATCCTGTTCCCGGTCGCCGTCAAGCTCGGCATCGACCCGATCCACTTCGGCATTCTGATGGTGGTGAACATGGAGGTGGGGCTCTGCCACCCGCCGGTGGGCCTCAATCTCTATGTCGCATCCGGCATCGCCAAGATGGGCATTACCGAGCTGACCATCGCGGTCTGGCCGTGGCTGCTGACGATGCTCGGCTTTCTCGTGGTTGCGACCTACTGGCCGGCGATGTCGCTCGCTTTGCCGCGTCTGCTCGGGATGATGTGACCGGGGCGACGTTCGCCCCGGCCCTTCATCGTCTGCCGGCCAATCCCTAGGCGGCCAGTCCTTAGGCCGCTCTGCGCTGCGCCT
>CAIMEA010000198.1 GCA_903839845.1 uncultured Hyphomicrobiales bacterium | reverse complement strand
TGGTATCGATTTAGGTTTCCCTAATCATCGCCATCCATGATGTCGGCGTTCTGGATTGTGTCTGAGCACTTAGCAGACAATCCAACCGCAGCCGTGAATGTTCGCTATTGGAGGGTGGTCTCAACTGATCGACGCAACACTGCGGATTCCGACGAAGCCGGCCATGCATTCCAATCTGAAGCCGGCCGCTATTCCGAACTGATGCCGGCCAGGTATTCCGACGCGAAGCCGGCCACCTAGCGATCTCCCGTTCGGGTCGTTTGTGATGATCATTAGCTGGAATGGCATCGTCAAGGGGTGTGTTCGGGAGTTCGCTTTTTTCGGAGGCTGTCGCCACTGAGTTCGATGCGATAGGCATTGTGAACGATGCGATCGAGGATGGCATCGGCCAGCGTTGGGTCGCCGATTATCTCGTACCAACGGTCGACCGGCACCTGGCTGGTGATCATGATGGAACGGGCGTCATATCGGTCCTCAACGATCTCCAATAGGTCGCGGCGTTGCTCCGCATTCAGCGGCTCCGGGCCCCAATCGTCGAGCACCAGCAGATCGACACGGGAGAGCGAGTGCAGATGTTTTGCATATCGTCCGTCACCGCGGGCGAGCGTGAGCGCGGCGAACAGGCGCGGCACTCGGTGATAAAGGACGGACAGATCTTCCCTGCAGGCCTTTTGGCCGAGGGCGCAGGCGAGCCAGCTTTTGCCAACGCCGCAGGGGCCGGTGATCAGCAGATTACGCCGCGAGCGAACCCACTCACAGTCAGCGAGCTTGAGGAACAACGCGCGATCGAGCCCGCGAGCAGCGCGGAAGTCGACGTCCTCGACGCTGGCCTGATGGCGCAGTCGCGCCACCCGGGCGCGGCGCTCGAACCGTTTTTGGCGCCGTAGCGTCACTTCATGGTCGAGCAGCAGGCCGAGCCATTCGGCATGTTCGAGGTCGCGCGTCTCGGGCGTGGCTTCGAGCGCCTTGAAGCCCTTGGCCATGCCATAGAGGCCGAGGGTATGCAGAAGATCGATAGTCGGGTGTGTCAGCATGGATCGTCTCCGTTAGTGGAAGTAACCAGGGCCGCGAACATTGGGATGGTCGATCACCGCCGCGTTCTCGGTCTGGCGAGAACTCCGATCGAGCTTGTTGGCGAGGATCGAGGCGATGCTTTTGTAATTGAGCGCGCCGATCTCGACGGCGCGGGCCGAGACGGTCTCAGCGCGGGCGGGATCCAGGCCTTTAAACAGCCGGAGCACACCGAGACAGGTGCGGAAGCCCTGCTCGGGGTGGGGTCGATTGGCGAGCACGGCGACGACGAGCCCTTCGGTGCTCGGCCCGATCGAGCGCGCCCAGCGCCGGAATCGTTCCGGCGTCCATTCGGCGTAGCGGCGATGCGCGCTCGGCATGTGGTCGGGATCGGTGCCGTGCCGACGGCCGCCATAGCGCCGTTGATGAGCGGCGACGCGCCGGCCGCGGTGGAATACCTCGATCGTGCGGGTCGTGATGCGGACGTCAACCTGCTCACGGATCAGAGAATGCGGCACCGAATAGAGGAAGCTCTGGACTTCGACGTGATAGTCGAGCCCGACCCGGGCGAGCCGCCACTCGGCGAACTCATAGTCTGTCTCCGGCAACGGCTTGAGGGCCGGCCGCTCGACACTCGCGAACAAGTCTTGCCGGCTAACGCCAAGGCGGCGCATGACGCGGCCGTTGATGCGACCAAGCATGACCGCAATCGCGGCATTTACCTCGCCGAGCGAGAAGAAGGTCTGATGCCGAAGTCGCCCAAGGATGTAGCTCTGAGCAAAGCGCACGCCCGCTTCGACCTTGGCCTTGTCTCGCGGTTTGCGCGGGCGGGCCGGCAGCACGCCGACGCCGTAATGCGCCGCCATCATGCCGTAGCTGCGGTTGATTTCAGGGTCGTAGAACGACGCCTTGTGCACCCCGGACTTCAGATTATCGGGCACGACCAGGCGGGGCACGCCGCCCAGGAACCGGAACAGACGCACATGCGCCCCAATCCAATCGGGCAGCGTCTGGGTCCAACTCGCTTCGGCGTACGTGTAGTTCGAGGCTCCGAGCACGGCGACGAAGATTTCGGCGTCGCGCACGACACCCGTCTCGGGATCGACGATTCCTATCTTCTTGCCCGAGTAATCGACGAACACCTTGTCGCCGGCGGCGTGGTGCTGGCGCATCACCGGCGACAGGCGCCGCTCGAACTCGCGGAACAGGTCGCAGAAACGGGAGTAGCCGTAGCCATCCGGGTGCCCGTCCCGGTATTCCTCCCACAGCACCATCAGATTGACGCCCGCACGCTTCAGTTCACGCGCTAGCGCCGCCCAATCCGGCTCCGACCGCCGGCGGAATCCAGACCTCACTCCGGCGCGGGCGAATAGCCGTTGCTCCAGCACGTCATCGGTCAGCTCCGCGTCCAGCGGCCACGCCAGCCCAGCCGCCGCCGCCCGCCTGAGATTGTCCTGAACCGTACTGCGCGCCGCGCCCAGCGTGCGCCCGATCTCGCGGGCGCTCACCCCGTCACGGTGAAGCCGCAACATCTGTCTGATTTGCCGCATCGTCAGCTCTCTCTTGGCCGGCATCCTGTTCCCCTCGTTGATCGTCGAGGAGACCTGATGCCCGAGTTGCTGACCCGCAGGGAAACGCCTCAATCCGTCGTCGGCCGCCTGGCCGGCTTCAAATCGGAATGGTGGCCGACATCAATTCGGAACGATGGCCGGCTTCCTGTCGGAATATCCGGCCGGCTTCAATCGGAATCCGCAGTTCGGCTTCGGTAGCGCTTCTGTGGGGCTCACAAACACGCTCACATGCGGCTTCAGAGCGTGCTGGATGCGTCTGTCTGTGATGCGCGGTCAGGCATGGCACTCGTCCAGAATCGTAT
>CAIMEA010000197.1 GCA_903839845.1 uncultured Hyphomicrobiales bacterium | reverse complement strand
GCCGCAGGCCGACCCGGCCTATGCGCCGCAGCCGTCGCCCGGCGCGTCGCTCTATGCGCCGGCGCAACCGTCGGGCTCGTCGATGCAGCCGCCGCAGCCGCGTCCGGACGGGTTGCGCTCGAGCCTGCTGAAAAAGCCGCTCGCCGACAGCCTGAACGAAGCGCCGAAAGCGCCGATCATGCCGTCGCGCTTCAGGTAATCAGCGCCCGCCAAAAATCGCCGAACCGACGCGCACATGCGTGGCGCCGAGCAGAATCGCATCGGCGAAATCGGCGCTCATGCCCATCGATAAAAACTTCAAACCGTTGCGGTTGGCGATTTTCGCGGTGAGCGCGAAATGCGGCCCCGGCGCTTCCTCGGCCGGCGGAATGCACATTAGTCCGGAAATCCTCAGCCCGTAGACGTCCGCGCATTTCTTCAAAAAAGCATCGGCATCCTCCGGCAGCACGCCGGCCTTTTGTGGCTCGGCGCCGGTATTGACCTGCACGAACAAAAGCGGCGCGCGCTTCTGCGCGGCGATCTCCTTCGCCAAAGCTTCGCACAGGCTGTCACGATCGACCGAATGAATGGCATCGAACAGGGCCACCGCTTCCTTCGCCTTGTTGGATTGCAGCGGCCCGATCAGATGCAGTTGAATGTCGGCATGCGCCGTCATCAGCGCCGGCCATTTGGCTTTGGCTTCCTGCACGCGGTTTTCACCAAACACGCGCTGTCCGGCGGCGATCACCGGCTCGATCGCATCGGCCTCGAACGTTTTCGACACGGCCACCAGCGTCACCTCGGACGGGTCGCGGCCGGCGTCCTTGCAGGCGCGCGCAATGGCAATGCGGACTGTGTCGAGAGCGGCAGTGGCGGTCATGCGATTGGCTATAACGCAAGCACGAAATCGCCGCAAATTTCCTCAAATAAACGGCCGCGGTTTGTGCAGGGACACATCGCTGCCGGCAATCGCCGCCAGCGCGGCGCGGTCGCGCACCTCAAGACCGCGGCCCTTCCAGGAAACCGCCTTGGTCGCCAGCAAACGCTTGAGCGTCTTGTTGGTGTGCACCAGCGACAGACCAAGCGCATCGGCCAGGTGCTGCTGGGTAAACGGCAACTGACAGACGCCGTCTTTCACCATTCCCAATTCCTGCGCACGGACGAACAGATGCAGCAGCAGGAACGCCGTGCGCTCCATCGCGG
The DNA here is from genome assembly GCA_903839845.1 of uncultured Hyphomicrobiales bacterium. Taxonomy (GTDB): domain Bacteria; phylum Pseudomonadota; class Alphaproteobacteria; order Rhizobiales; family Xanthobacteraceae; genus Pseudolabrys. The sequence goes on along the minus strand of CAIMEA010000197.1, from coordinate 17,874 downwards.
TACGGCGGCCGAGGCTGACGAGGTGCTCGTCGATCAGCTGCTCCTCGCGCGCCGCCAGCCAGGTGATGTCGAAGGCCAAAGTCGGAAACTGGCTGTACAGCTCATAGAGCTTGGCGCGCGGGAACACGCACAGGGTCAGCGGCGTCAGCGCTTCGACCGAATGCTCCATCTCGTTCATGACGGTGCCCTGCAAGCCGACCATGTCGGCGGGCAGCGCGAAATTGAGGATCTGCCGGCGGCCGTCGTCCAGCATCTTGTAGCGGAACGCCCACCCGGACAGGACCGTATAAAGATGCTCGGCGCGTGCGCCTTCGTGCAGGAAGCTGGCGCCGGCATCGACGTGCAATTCGTCGATCTTGAACTGCTTGACGAATTCGAGTTCGGAGGCCGTGAATTCGCGCAGACACGGCAACGCCCGCAGCGGACACTGCTCGCAGGGCGTGAAGTGCCCGTTCGGCCTTGCATTGCCCACGATCATAACAGCTCATCCTCGATCGCCCGCGCGACTTTACCAGCCGCCGTGCGGGAATCCGCACGCTGCAAAATAAATCGTGCTCTATGTCTTATTTGAATGCCGCCGGATTCAATCCATTGCACAAGGGAAAGTTCCATGACGGAACTCGGAGACACCGGCCCTTGTCCAATAACGAGCCCTTGCTTGCCGGCCTGACCTGTCTGGTGCTGGAGGACGAGTTTCTCATCGCCCTCGACCTGCAGGACATCCTCGAATCCGCCGGTGCGGGAGCGGTGGCCTGCCACGCCGACGCCGACGAGGCGCTGCGGGTGCTGCGGGAGGGCGCCCGTTTTGATCTTGCCGTTCTCGACGTCCATCTCGGCGGCGCGACACGCACCAGCTATTCTGTCGCCGCGGCGCTGACGGTGCAACGCACGCCTTTCGTTTTTCTCACCGGGATGCGACGCGACGCGACTATAGCCGCCGAATATCCGCAGGTGCCGATTCTCGAAAAGCCGTACCAACACGCGCACGTACTCGAGGCGGTCCGCAACGTTTTGGCGAAATGAAAACACCGGGCGCATGAAACGGGCCCGGTGAGGAGGCAGCGAGAAGGGCCTGATGGCCTAATCAGCCGCCTGCCTTCATCACGACCTTCGGCCGTTCCTGCGATTTTACGGCCGTTAGGCGGCACAAACCCCCGCCCCGTTGACCGGCCCGCCTCTTTCATGTCACCTCCCGGCTCCTTAAAAAGAGCCGTAAATGACCGCCCATTCGAGCAAAACCGAGCGCTACGCCGCCCGCGCCGCCGAGACCCGCTGGCAGAAGCTGTGGGACGAGCAGGGCATCTACGCCACCAAAAACGACGATCCGCGGCCGAAATACTACGTCCTCGAGATGTTCCCTTACCCGTCGGGGCGCATCCATATGGGGCACGTCCGCAACTACACGATGGGCGACGTGGTGGCGCGCTTCAAACGGGCCATGGGCCATGCCGTGCTGCATCCGATGGGCTGGGACGCCTTCGGCATGCCGGCGGAAAACGCCGCCATCGACCGCAAGGTCCACCCCAAGGAATGGACCTACGCCAATATCGCGGCGATGAAAAAGCAGCTCAAGTCGATGGGCCTGTCGCTCGACTGGGCCCGCGAAGTCGCCACCTGCGACCCGAGCTATTACCGGCATCAGCAGAAAATGTTTCTCGATTTCCTGAAAGCGGGATTGGTCGAGCGCAAGCAGTCGAAAGTGAACTGGGACCCGGTCGACAACACCGTTCTTGCCAACGAGCAGGTCATCGACGGCCGCGGCTGGCGAAGCGGCGCTTTGGTCGAGCAGCGCGAACTGATCCAGTGGTTTTTCAAGATCAGCGACTATTCGGAAGAACTGCTCAAGGCGCTCGATACGCTTGACCGCTGGCCGGACAAGGTCCGCCTGATGCAGAAGAACTGGATCGGCAAGTCCGAAGGCTTGCTGGTGCGCTTCATGCTCGACGCGGCCACGGTCCCATCCGGCGAAACCGAGCTGGAAATCTTCACGACGCGGCCGGACACGTTGTTCGGCGCCAAGTTCATGGCGCTGGCGCCGGATCATCCTTTGGCGACCGCGGCGGCCGCGAAGAATCCGAAACTCGCCGCCTTCATCGAAGAGTGCAAGCGCATCGGCACCTCGCAAGAGGCGATCGACACCGCCGAGAAGATGGGTTTCGACACCGGCATTCGCGCCGTGCATCCGTTTGATCCGAACTGGACCGTGCCGGTCTATGTCGCCAATTTCATTCTGATGGACTACGGCACCGGCGCGATTTTCGGCTGCCCGGCGCACGACCAGCGCGACTTGGATTTCGTCAACAAATACGGCCTCGGCAATACGCCGGTGGTGTGCCCGCCGGGCCAGGACCCGAAGACTTTCGTCATCACCGACACCGCCTATGACGGCGATGGCCGCATGATCAATTCGCGCTTTCTTGACGGCAAGACCATCGACGAAGCGAAGGAAGAAGTCGCGTCGCGCCTGGAAAAGAGCACGGCGGGCAACCGCGCGGTGGCGCAGCGGCAAGTCAATTATCGCCTGCGCGACTGGGGCATTTCGCGCCAGCGTTATTGGGGCTGCCCGATCCCGATCATCCACTGCGACACATGCGGCGTGGTGCCGGTGCCGGCGAGCGACCTGCCCGTGGTGCTGCCGGACGACATCAATTTCGACAAGCCCGGCAATCCGCTCGACCGCCATCCGACCTGGAAGAACGTCAAGTGTCCGCAATGCGCCGGTCCGGCGCGGCGCGAGACCGACACGATGGATACGTTCGTCGACTCGTCATGGTACTTTGCACGCTTCACCGATCCGTGGAACGAGACCGCACCGACGACGCCGAAAGCCGCCAACGAGTGGCTGCCGGTCGATCAATATATCGGCGGCATCGAGCACGCGATTTTGCATCTTTTGTATTCGCGTTTCTTCACCCGCGCCATGCACAAGACCGGCCACATCAATATCGATGAGCCGTTCGCCGGCCTGTTCACGCAAGGCATGGTCGTGCACGAGACGTACAAGTCGAAAAGCGGCGACTGGGTCGAACCGGCCAATGTCACCATTGAGGGAATGGGCGAGTCACGCCGCGCCAAATTGACGGCGACCGGCGAAGCGCTCGACATCGGCTCGATCGAAAAAATGTCGAAGTCGAAGAAGAACGTGGTCGACCCCGACGACATCATCGAGGCTTACGGTGCCGACACCGCGCGCTGGTTCATGCTGTCCGATAGTCCGCCCGAGCGCGACGTGATCTGGACCGAGGAAGGCGTGCAAGGCGCCTGGCGCTTTGTGCAGCGGCTGTGGCGGCTCAACGGCGAGATTGCCCGCATTGCTGCGCCGGCCGCTCGTCCGGCCGCGTTCGGCGAACAGGCGCTAGTCGTGCGCAAGGCCGCCCATCGCGCGCTGCATAATGTCTCCGACGATATCGGCAAATTGCGCTTCAACCGCTGCGTCGCCCATATCTATGAGTTCGCCAATGCGCTGTCGGACGCCATCGGCTCGGCCGAAACCGCGCCATCGCCGGATTTTGCCTGGGCCCTGCGCGAGGCCGGCGACATTCTGGTTCGGCTGTTCCACCCGATGATGCCGCATCTCGCCGAGGAGTGCTGGGCGGCTTTGGGCCACAAGACGCTGGTCGCCACCGAGGCCTGGCCGCTGGTCGAATCTGAGCTTTTGGTCGAAAACACGGTCACTTTGCCGGTCCAGGTCAATGGCAAGAAGCGCGCCGACGTCACTGTGGCCCGGGACGCTGGGGAAGCCGAGATAAAGGCTGCCGTTTTGGCCCTCGATGCGGTAATAAAGGCGCTGGACGGCAAAAGCCCGAAAAAGGTCATTGTCGTCCCGCAAAGGATCGTGAATGTCGTCGTCTAACGCCCCTCGTCTTGCGCGGCTGGTTCTGGCGCTTTCGCTCGCCGGATTGACGTCCGGCTGCTTTCAGCCGCTTTACGGCGACCGCACGGTCGGCCGTGGCGGCGGTTCGCTCAGCGACAAGATGAGCGCCGTCGAGGTACCGCCGGTCAAGGCCGAGAACGGCACCCGGATCGCGCGGGTCGGCATCGAGATGCGCGACCAGTTGCTGTTTGATTTGACCGGAGGCGGTCCGGCCGCATCGTCCGCCTATCGGCTGGACATTAAGCTGACGGCGACCCAGGTCCAGGTGATCGTCGACATCAATAGCGCCCGGCCTGAAATTCAGAATTACGGCATCAATGCCGTCTACACGATGATCGACAATGCCACCGGCAAGGCGGTCATCACCGGCACGACCTTTTCCCGCGTGTCGTACAACATTCCCGGCCAGCAACAGCGTTTCGCCGGCGAGCGCGGTCTGATCGACGCCGAGAACCGCGCCGCCAAGGTGATCGCCGACAATATCCGCTCGCGCCTCGCCTCCTATTTCGCCGCGGGGGCGTAAGACTCTCTGCCTGCGGTTAAGAAGCGCCATGACCGCCATCAAAGCATCCGACGTCGATCGCTTCATCGCCAAGCCTGACCCGCGCCTGCCGATCGTGCTGGTCTATGGGCCCGACGCCGGGCTGGTGCGCGAGCGCGTCGATGCGCTGGTCAAGGCCTCGGTCGACGATCCCAACGATCCATTTGCCTTCGTGCGTATCGAGGGCGAGGATCTGGCCGGCAATCCATCGCGGCTGGTCGATGAAGCGCATACCGTGCCGTTGTTCGGCGGCCGCCGCGCCGTGCTGGTCAAGGCCGGCGCGCGCAACATCGCGGCGTCGGTCGAGCCGGTGCTGGCGTCGCCGTCGGACGAATGCCGCATCATCATCGAAGCTGGCGACCTGAAGAAGACCTCGCCGCTGCGCACGATGATCGAAAAAGCCAAGACCGCCGCCGCGCTACCCTGCTACGTCGACGGCAGCGCCGCGCTCGGCCAGTTGATCGACAGTGAAATGCGCGACGCGCAACTGACTATCGCGCCGGATGCGCGCGCCAGCCTGGTGACTTTGCTCGGCGGCGATCGTCTCGCCTCGCGCAACGAGATCCGAAAGCTCGCGCTGTATGCGCGCGGCCAGGGCCGGGTCGAACTCGCCGACGTGATGGCGGTGGTGGCGGATGCCTCGGCGCTGGCGCTCGACGGCGTTATCGACGCGGCCTTTTCCGGCAACACCCGTGATGTCGAAACCGAATTCAACAAGGCGCGCGCCGGCGGCTCATCGCCGGCGGCCATCATCTCGGCGGCGATCCGTCAGGTTGCCAATCTGCACAAAATGAAGCTCGCCGTCGACGACGGCGATTCGATCGAGTTCGCGATGAAGCGCGGCGCGCCGCCGGTGCATTTCAGCCGCGAGCGCAAGGTCGGCGACGCGCTGCGCGTCTGGTCGCCGGCACGGCTGGTGCGCACGATGGAACAACTCGCCGAAGCCTCGCTCGACGCCCGCCGCAACGCAGCCCTGGCCGAGGCCATCGCGCAGCGCACTTTGCTGTCGATCGCCGTCAATGCGCGGCGGCGCGAGGCCTGATTTTATAAGTTCATCTGATAGCTGTGCGGCACCCAGCGATAGCCGGCCGCCGATTTGTCGATCCAGCCGATGGCGGGGAACGGCATGTGGAAGCTCGCCACAAAAATCCGTTCGCTCGCCAGCAGATCGAGCATGCGCTGGCGCGTGGCGACGGCCTTGTCCTTGTCATCGTCCATTTCGAAATACCAATCGGGCCGCTGCACGGCCATCACGTAATGCGTGAACGTGTCGGCGGTGACCATCAGCCTTTTGCCGTCGCTCTCGATGTGAAACGCCAGCAGGCCGGGCGCGTGGCCGAAGGCATCGACCGCGGTGACGCCGGACGCGACCGTATCGCCCGGCTTGATGAAGGTTGAACGTTCCGCCAGCGGCTCGCAGATCTTGACGAACAGTTCGCGGTTGAACTTGCGCGCCTCGCGCACGCCCTCGTTCTTTTTCCAGAAGTCGTATTCGGCCGCGCCGAATACATAGCGCGCATTGGGATAAACCGGTCTGCCGCCATCGACCAATCCACCGATATGATCGGGATGGCCGTGCGTGAGCACGACGACGTCGATGTCTTCCGGTTTATGGCCGAGCAGCGCCAGCCGCGCGGCCAGATTGCCCATCGGCATGCGGGTCTTGAGCTGCTCGTAATCGCGCGGCAAAAAGCCGTTGCCGGTGTCGAACAGGATCAGCTCCTTGCCGGTATTGAGCAAAGTCGGAATGTTCGGGTGCTCGAGCCGGTTCGGGTCGATGTTATTGGCGCGCGCCAGCGCCTGCACCTGATCGGCCGAGGCATTGGCGCCATAGAGCGGCGATAGGCCTTCGCGAATGCCTTTGCTGTCGAGAATGGTCGCGACCTCAAAGCCGCCGAGCTTGAAGCGGAAAATCGTCGGCTGCAGTTCGCCTTGCATCGAAGCGGGCACGGGCATCCTCCAGGAATTGTTCTAGGCCGGCCGCTTTGTAGCGTTCGCCACCGCCGCGATCCAGTCCGCATTGCGGCTCACCGATAGGTCCGGCAGGCTCTGGCGCGATGGCGCGGCACCGCCTAGTCTCCCCACACGTTTGGGGATGAGGAGCGAGCAATGGCAAAAAAGACCCGCAAAAAAGCAGCCAAGAAGACGGCTAAAAAGTCCGGCAAGAAGGGCGCCGCGAAACGCGCTAAGACGTCGACGCTGGCGCGCAAATCCAAACTGAAAACCAAGCCGAAGGCCAAGCCGAAGACCAAACCGGCGAAAAAGCGCAAGGTCAAAGCCGCGTCGCCGGGTCTCGGCGAGAGAATTTCCGGCGCTTATCACGCGGTTATCGACACCGTGAAAGGGACCGGCGCGCTACGCGACAAGCTAGAGCGGCCGGGCACGTCGGAGACCGAGTAGCCGGCGGGAACACAGCCGTCGCAGGCGCGTTGGTGTTTCAGCTTGTGTCTGCCGGTTTATGTCCGCCAATTGAGGAATGCCCCTTGTTCAACATCATGAATGCCTGGTTCGAGGCGGCACAGTTCGTGGCGGATAGCCAGAGCGTCGTGACCCTGCGGCTGATGCGGATCGCCGAAGGCGGACCGCACGCAACCACCGAAGCAACCCGGATGGTTTCCGAAAAGGTCGCCGCTTTTGCCGAGGCGCAGGGCGCGGCGTTCAGTGCTTTAGCCACCGGCGGAAGTTTTCATAGTGCCGCGGCAAAAGCCTATGCGCCCTATCGGCGCGCGGTGCGCGCCAATCGGCGACGATTGGGCGCCTGACGCCTCAACGATACGGAATTATTTTTTCCGGCGGGCCTGGGCGATAGTTTCGGCAATGCGGCTTTGCACCCCCCGGTCAAAAAACGGATCGTCGAGATCGTGCGGACGCCCGGCGTCCGGGTCGTGAACGAGGACCGCGTCGGCCGGCAGCGGCGCGGGTTTGCCCCACAGGCCACGCACCAGTTGCGACATACTCGGGGCAGGCCTCAGGGATTTGTCCCCAACGATATCGGCTTGAACAGGCGACATCGGGACCTGCTTGCTCGCGGCGGGGCTGGACATAAATCGCGCCCTTTCATGGTGGTGATGCTTGCCAACCGATGGCGGGGCCTAAAGTTCCGATTTGCCGGCGCGTGCCTCAGCGGCCGGGCGAGGCCGCCGAACCCGGTTTAAAGCCGGTGCCGCCGCAACGCTGGCATTTCATTTTCTTGTCGCCGACCTTCAGCAGGCCTTTGCCTTCGCAATTCTTGCACTTCTGCTTTTTCTTGGGCGTGATCTGCATGGCTTTGCCGCTCCGGTTATGCAGGTCCATGCCTACGCCGGGTGGCTGGGGAAAGCCATGCGGCGCGCCGTTTTACCTCTCCCGCGGGATCGGCGGATTTGTTATCGATTGAGTCGCCCCCGAGGCCGGCAAGGTCGAAAACAGCACGATGCTTCTGGTCAAAACCTATCTCGACAGGAGCCCGATCCACGGGCTGGGTGTTTTCGCCGGCGAGTTCATCGCCAAAGGCACCAAGATCTGGCGCTTCGTCGAGGGTTTCGATCGATGCTTCACGCCGAAGCAATTCGCACGCCTGCCGAAGCCGGCCCGCGACTATCTCAAGGATTATGCCTATCGCGTCGACGGCGAAATCCTGTTCACGGTCGATAACGACCATTACATTAACCACTCGGAAAGCCCGAATACCTATTTGCGCGGCGGCTATACCATCGCTGCGCGGAATATTGCCAAGGGCGTCGAGATCACCAACGACTACCGTGAATTCGATCCCGGCCTGTGCGCGACGTTTCTGAAGGCGCCGGCAACGAAGTCTTCCAAAAGTCGCGGCAAATCCGGCAAAAAATAGCCGTCCGGGTTTGGTTTCGCAGTTGATCTAACGCAAGGCGGCCGGTTGCGGGGGATGCACAATTAGAGTGCATTTTTCCCCGGATGGAGGGCGCCATGCCCAACCGCGACAGCACGCAGCCGCACTACCCCGTACTCGATCTGGTGCTCAATTCCATTGCCGATTGGGTGAACAATTATCGCTATACGGTCGGCGCCGGTGGCGGGCTGGGCCGCTGCGACCGCGATGAGGTAGCGCAGATCGCCAGCGACATCGGCATATCGGCGGGCGAATTGCAGGAGCTGTCCCGCAAAGGGCCAGGCTCTGCCGATCTGTTGTTGAAAATGTTGTCGGCGCTCGGTGTCGATCCGAAGGCGCTGAGCGACAAAGAGCCGCTGGTGATGCGCGACCTGCAGCGTCTATGCACGACCTGCGCCGACAAGGGCCGTTGTTCGCACGAACTGGCCGACGGCACGGCTAAGGTTCATTTCCACGAATTTTGTCCGAACGCTTTCACGATCGATGCTCTGCTCGCCGACAAGGACAAGACCGCCGCGCGTTGAGCGGCGATTTTAAGTTGGCGGACGCCCGGATCGGCCAATTTGCGACCGTTTGATTGAACGCTTGTTGCGTCGAACAATTTTGGCCTGCCGCGTGCGACGTTTCTGCGCGGCGAACGATCAATGCGCCTGTAGCGGATTTGCCATGCCCAACTGGCCAGCCGGCCAATTGAGGTAAATCAAGGCGACGATTCCTGGTCGGCAAAAACATATAGCCACATGCAAAGGGAGCTGGGAAAATGATTGCGGCCGATGTCATGGTTTCAAAAGTCATCACGGTCTCGCCGGAAGCCTCGGTCAAGGAGGTCGCGGAGATATTGCTGGCAAAGCGAATCAGCGCGGTACCGGTCGTCGACCGCGATGGCCGCCTTCTGGGAATCGTCAGCGAAGGCGACCTGATTCATCGCATTGAAACCGGCACCGAACGTCACCGCTCCTGGTGGCTTGAAATTTTCGCCGGCAAGGAAACCCTGGCGCGTGATTTTGTTAAGTCACATGCACGCCTGGCGACAGACGTGATGACACATCCTGTCATCACCGTCACGCCGGAGACCCCGCTTGGCGAACTGGCCTCGCTGCTCGAAAGGCACCGGATCAAGCGCGTGCCGGTCGTGCGCGACGGAAAACTGGTTGGCATCGTCAGCCGCGCCAATCTGGTTCAGGCGCTTGTCAATTTGGGCAAATTGGGTACGCCCGAAACGACGGTCGCCGACGCGACGTTGCGGGATAATTTGCTGGCGCAGCTACGGCACCAGGCATGGTGGTCGAACAACGTCAATATCATCGTGCGCGGCGGTGACGTTGAATTATGGGGGATGGTCGAATCCGGGGTCGAGCGCGACGCCATCAGGGTAGCAGTCGAAACGACGCCCGGCGTTCATAAGGTCTCCAATAATCTCGGCATCGAGACGAAGCCATCGGCGCAGTAACGACGAATGTTGAGCGCAGCAGCGCTCAACGGGCGCGCTGGTTTTAGCAAGTCCCCAAGCTTCAGTTCCGCTCGAGCTTGTGCAAAACCGCATCGAGCTGATCGAGATCCTTGTACTTGATGTGCAGCGTGCCGCTCTCGCCTTTGTGGTCGACGCTGACGGCGAGTCCAAGGGCATCGGACAGCCGCTTCTCCAGCGCCCGGGTGTCGGCGTCCTTTGCCTTCGCGGCCTTGGCGCGATCCTTTTTCAGTTGCTGGTCCATGGTCGCGTCGCCAGGCTTGGCGTTATCCTCGCGCACCCATTCCTCGAGCTGGCGGACGCTGTAGCCTTCGTCGATCGCCATTTCGGCCAGGATCTGCGCGTTGATGTGGCCGATGAGCAGCCGCGCATGGCCGGCCGACAACTTGCCCTCGCGCACCAGCTTTTTCACCGGCTCGGGCAATTTCAGCAGCCGCACCAGATTGGCGACATAGGGCCGGCTCTTGCCGACGATCTGCGCCACCTGCTCTTGAGTGTGATTGCACTGCTCCATCAGCGCGACGTAGCCGGCGGCTTCTTCGATCGGATTGAGATCGGCGCGCTGGACGTTTTCGATAATGGCGAATTCGAGCGACTGTATATCGGTGGCATCGACGATGGCGATCGGCACTTCGTGCAGACCGGCGCGCTGCGCGGCGCGCCAACGCCGCTCGCCGGCGATGATCTCGAAATTCTTTTCATTGGCGAGCTGGCGCACAACGATCGGTTGGATGATGCCGCGCTCTTTGATCGACTCGGTCAGCTCTTCAAGTTCGGCTTCGGTGAAGCTGCGGCGCGGGTTGCGCGGATTGGCGACGAGATTTTCAATCGGCGCCTTGCGCGGCTTGCGCGCGGCGTTGTCGGTCGATGGCGATTCCTCGGCGACCTCACCCATCAGTGAGGCCAGGCCGCGTCCCAATCGTGAATGATCCGCCATCGCCGCCGCTCCCGAAACTCTGTTCACGCGTAGCCTCTTACCGAAAGTGTTTCGCCTATATTATGTTGCCGTCATGCTCCGCGAAGGCGGAGCATCCAGCATTATTCTTGTCATCACCGGGCTTGTCCCGGTGATCCCGCTTAGGCGGGCAATGTCAGTGCGTCCCTTGTCGGGATGGCCGGGACATAAGGGCGTTTACGCCCGTCTGCGACGGCTATGCCCGGCCATGACAATGGAGAGCGAGATGCCTACCCCGCCTGCAATGCGCGCTCGCGCTGGATGATCTCGGTCGCGAGCCGCAAGTAGGCTTCGCTGCCGACGCATTTCAAATCATAGACCAGCACCGGCTTGCCGTAGGACGGCGCTTCCGAAATGCGGACATTGCGCGGGATCATCGTGTCGTAAACCTTCGGGCCCATGAACTGGCGCACGTCGGCAACCACCTGGTTGGAGAGGTTGTTGCGCGAGTCGTACATGGTCAGCACGATGCCGTGGATCGACAGAGTCGGATTGAGCGTCTTCTTCACTTCCTCGACGGTCTTGAGCAATTGCGACAGACCTTCGAGCGCGAAGAACTCGCATTGCAGCGGCACCAGGATCGAGTCGGCGGCGGCCATCGCGTTGACGGTGATGAGATTGAGCGACGGCGGGCAATCGACCAGAACGTAGGTGAAGTGGAAGGCGGGCGTGCCTTTGTTGATGTCGCCGAGCGCGACGCGCAGGCGAAAGGCACGATCCTTCTGCTGGCCGATTTCAAGTTCGAGGCCGGACAGGTCCATGGTCGATGGCGCGATGTGCAGCTGCGGCACGCCGGTCGGGATGACCGCGTCGCGCATCGGCGCCTGGCCGGTCATGACGTCATAGGTCGAGGTCCGGCGCGCCTTGCGCTCGATGCCCAAGCCGGTCGAGGCGTTGCCCTGCGGATCGAGATCGACAATCAGCACGTGCTCGCCGATGGCGGCCAGCGCGGTGCCGAGATTGATCGCGGTGGTGGTCTTGCCGACGCCGCCCTTCTGGTTGGCAATGGCCAGGACGCGCGGGCGTCCGCCGTCGGACGAAAGCGCGGGCTTGCCGAACGGGATGACTTGCGACTCGGCGCCAAATCCGGGGCCGCTCGGCGGGAGAGTGGGTGTGTCGTTCATTGGCCTAGTTTCCGTTCTTGCCGCTTACAATTTTGGAGTGAGTCCCCGAACGATGACGATGCAGCCTTCGGGGCTCGTCTTGCTTGCCACGGTCGTCGCATCGATATTCCAATATTTAGCGGCTTCGGTCAATTCCGCCGCTACATCTAGTCCTTTCGGGAATAGGCCAGTGGCCCCCCGCTCAATCAGAGCAAACGCCTGATCGCACAGCACTTTCAATGGGGCCAACGCCCGGGCGGAGACAACGTCCACGCTGTTCACAGGGCTCAAGCTATATTTTTCGACCCGGTCCATATGCACTTGCGCCGGCGCCCCGGTAATGCGGATGGCCTCGCGCAGGAAAGCTGCCTTTTTGCCACTACTTTCAATGAGATGGACGATTGTTCCGGGTTTTTCCGCGAGCGCGCAGGCGATCGGGATGGCGGGAAATCCGCCGCCGGATCCAAAGTCAACCCAGACCCGTGCGTCCGGGGCCAAATCAAGAAGTTGAAGCGAATCGGCAATGTGCCGCGTCCAGATCGTCGGGATTGTCGACGGCGCGATCAGATTGGTTGTTTTCTGCCAGCGCAGCAGCAGATCGACATAGAGATCGAGACGTCGCTGCGTTTCACGTGAAACAGGCGTGATCTTGAACGCGCGCGCTTTATCGGCGGCGAGATCGAGCGCCTGCCCGAGCTTGTTCACGCGCTTTTGGCCGCGGGCCGCTTGCCGCGGCCGCGCTTTACATAGGCCACCAGCAGAGTCAGCGCCGCCGGTGTCACGCCGTTGATCTTGGCGGCGTGGCCGATCGTTCGCGGACGGCTGGCGATCAGCTTTTGCCTGGCTTCATTCGAAAGGCCGGGCAATGTCGCGTAGTCGATATCGTCCGGCAGGATGAACGCCTCGTCGCGACGATAGGCGGCGATATCGGCGGCCTGTCGGCCGAGATAGACGTCGTATTTGGCGTCGGTCTCAAGCTGCTCGGCTATTTTCGTGGGAAGCGCCCCGAGCTGCGGCCAGAACCTGGCCAGATCGGCGATGCCGATATGCGGATACGATAGCAATTCAAACGCAGAGCGGCGCTGGCCATCCTTATTCAACGCCAAACCATGGACCTCGGCTTCCTTCGGGGATAGCGAGACCGAGTTCGCAAAGCTGCGGGCTTCCTTCAGGGCGATTGATTTTGTGCCGTAATGGGCCGATCTTTCGCTGCCAACGCAGCCAATGGCGATGCCTTTATCGGTGAGCCGCTGATCGGCATTATCGGCGCGCAGATGCAGACGATACTCGGCGCGCGACGTGAACATCCGATAAGGCTCATTGACACCCCGCGTCGTGAGATCATCGACCATGACGCCGATATAGGATTCAGCGCGGTCGAACATGATCGGCGCACCGCCGGAAGCCAAAGCCGCGGCATTGAGGCCGGCGAGAAGTCCCTGTGCCGCGGCCTCTTCATAGCCCGTAGTGCCGTTGATCTGACCGGCCAGGAACAGCCCTGGCAGACGCTTGGTCTGAAGCGTCGGCTCCAGCTCGCGCGGATCGACGTAATCATACTCAATGGCGTAGCCGGGCCGCACGAAACGGGCCCTTTCCAGACCCGGAATGGTGGCGACGATGGCGTGCTGGACCTCTTCCGGCAGCGACGTCGAGATGCCGTTCGGATAGACCGTCGTATCGTCGAGCCCTTCCGGTTCGAGGAAGATCTGGTGGCCGTCGCGCTCGCCGAATTTGACGATCTTGTCCTCGATCGACGGGCAATAGCGCGGCCCGGTCGAGGCGATCTGACCCGAATACATCGGCGAACGGTGCACATTCGCGCGGATGATCTCATGCGTCGCCGAAACCGTCCGGGTAATACCGCATTCGATCTGCGGCGTCGTGATCTTGTCAGTGAGCATCGAGAATGGTTCGGGGATGTCGTCGCCGGGCTGCATCTCGAGGCTTTTCCAGTCGATCGTCGTGCCATCGAGGCGTGGCGGCGTGCCGGTCTTGAGGCGGCCGAGGGCAAAGCCGTAGCGCTCAAGAGTCCGGGACAGACCCATCGCCGGCGCCTCGCCAACGCGTCCGGCCGGAATTTGCCGTTCGCCGATATGGGTGAGGCCGCGCAGGAAGGTGCCGGTGGTCAGAACCGCCGCAGCGCAGCCGATCTCACGGCCATCGGCCAGTTTGAGGCCGCAGACTCGGCCATTGGCGGTCAAAAGATCGTCGGCCTCGGCTTCGACCACCGTCAGATTCGGCATCGCGCTGATTTCGGCCTGCATGGCCCGAGCGTAGAGCTTGCGGTCGGCCTGGGCGCGCGGTCCACGCACAGCCGGGCCCTTGCGACGATTGAGAACCCGGAACTGGATGCCGCCCTTATCGGCAACGCGACCCATCAGGCCGTCGAGCGCATCGATCTCGCGGACCAGATGACCCTTGCCGAGCCCGCCAATGGCCGGATTGCACGACATGGCGCCGATGGTCGCGAAATGATGGGTCACCAGCGCCGTACGCGCGCCCATGCGGCCGGCCGCAGCTGCGGCCTCACAGCCGGCATGGCCGCCGCCGATAACGACAACGTCGAACTGGTTTGAATTATGGTGCATCGGAAGCGGCGTTGTAGCGGAGGATGGCGAAGCGGTCAAAAATTTCGCGCGCAAAAATGTTTCACGTGAAACAAGCCGTGTCTGCGCCCGAGACTGCTATTTGCCGATGCAGAAATCCCGAAAAATGACATCCAAGACGTCCTCGACATCAACCCGGCCGGTGAGTCGCCCTAGAGCCTGTGCGGCGGAGCGGAGTTCCTCAGCCAGCAGATCCTCGGCGCTGGCTAGACTTTCTGCGCGCTGAAGCGCAGCCAAGCATGTCTCCAGTGCTTCGCGGTGCCGGGCCCGCGTCACCAGCGACTGCTCGGCACCGGCTAAATTCCGGCCCGCATGCCGCTCCAGCTCGAATATAAGCGCATCAAGATTTTTTCCAGTCTCAAGCGAAATTGCAAAGATCCGTTCGAATTGCCTGGTTGCTGATTCACTTTTATCCGTTACGCTTTCAGCGAATACAGGGCCTCTCGCTTTAAAACTAAACGCCAGTTCACTCTTAGAAGATAACGAAGCGTTTACTTCCTTTTTTAGGGAGTTGTTAAGTCCGGTATCGGGCCCCTCAATCAAAGTAGAAATGGTTTTGTATTCACTTCTACTCAATTCCCCCGTGAGTAAGTCGGTTTTATTGAGCAGTATCCAGGTCTTACACGGATTGCCATCGCGCGGCTCCAGCAATTCCCCCGGCCCGCTGGCGTCCACGACCCACAGCACCAGATCGGCCGCCGCAGCCCGCTCAAGCGCGCGCCGCACGCCCTCCAGCTCGACCGGGTCTTCCGTCGCGCGGATACCGGCGGTATCGAGCAAAGTTACCGGCAGACCGCCAAGATCGAGATGCACCTCGATGACGTCTCGGGTCGTCCCGGCATGCGGCGAGACGATCGCCGCTTCGCGCTTGGCGATGCGGTTCAGCAAAGTCGACTTTCCGGCATTCGGCGGTCCTGCAATCGCCACCACCAGCCCATCGCGCAACCGCTCGCCACGGCGGCCATCGGCCAGAGCCGCGGCGATCTCGTCTTTCAGTTCGCGCGCAATGACCAAAGCCGGCGCGACCAGTTCCTCCGGCACATCGGCCTCGTCGGAAAAATCGATGCGCGCCTCGACCAAAGCCAGCGCTTGGATCAGCCGCTGACGCCAGGTCTCGGCCCGGTTGCCGAGCACACCCTTCATTTGCCGGAAGGCCTGGCGGCGCTGGCCCTCGGTCTCGGCGCCGACCAGATCGGCCAGGCCTTCGACGGCGGTGAGATCGAGCTTGCCGTTCTCGAAACCGCGCCGGGTGAATTCGCCGGGCTCGGCCAGCCGCAAGCCGTCGATCTGCGCCAGCGCGTCGAGAATGGCGGCGATCACCGCGTGTCCGCCATGTGCCTGCAATTCGGCGACGTCCTCGCCGGTCTCGCTGTGCGGACCCGGAAACCACAGCACCAAAGCTTCGTCGATGATTTCGCCGGAGCGCGGATCGCGGATGCGAGCGAGCCCGGCCTTGCGCGGCTCGGGAATTTTGACGCCAAGCGCGGTCAGTGCCGCGGCGGCGCGCAAACCGGAAATACGGATGACGGCAATCGCCACCGGCGGCCGGCCGGAGGAGAGCGCGAAGATGGTGGGGCTTTCCGTCATCATCGGCGACGGAAGCGCCGTAGCAACGGCAGGTCAAGACCCGGCCGGCATTAGGGCTTCGCCGCACCGCGCGATCCACGTACACTGTTCCAATGGCACGTCCCCGAATAGGCCTTGCACTCGGCAGCGGATCGGCCCGCGGCTGGTCGCATATCGGTGTTATCGACGCGTTGCGTGAGGCAGGCATCGAGCCGGACATCGTCTGCGGCACGTCGTTCGGCGCGATTGTCGCCGCCGCCTATGTCACCGATCGGCTCGATGCGCTCAAGGCCTTCGCCGAGGCGCTGACCTGGCGCGAGATCGTCGCTTTGCTTGACATCGGCCTTGCCGGCGGCGGTCTGATCAACGGCAATCAAATCGTCGATCTGTTACGCAACCTGAAAATCGATACGCCGATCGAGACCTGCGCAAAACCGTTCGCCGCCGTCGCCACCGATCTCGAGACCGGCCGCGAAATCTGGCTGCGCGAAGGACCTATTGAGAGCGCGGTTCGGGCCTCGATCGCGCTGCCAGGCATCTTAAGTCCGCAGCGCCACGGCGACCACTGGCTGGTGGATGGCGGCTTGGTCAATCCAGTTCCGGTATCGGTCTGTCGCGCGCTCGGCGCAGATATCGTGATCGCGGTCGACCTTAACGGCGACATTATGGGCCGGCGTTTCAAGGCCGACGGCGGCAAACCGATATCGCCGGGCTTTGCCGCCATGCCACCGGAATTCCTGCGCCGCCTGATCGACCAGATACCGCCGGGTGTAAAGACCCAAGCCGCCACGATTGCGACCAAGCTTCTGGAACCCGCGCCCGCCAGCCCTGGCTATTTCGACGTCCTCGCCAATTCGATCAACATCATGCAGGACCAGATCACGCGCTCGCGTCTGGCCGGCGAGCCGCCGCACATCATGTTGGTTCCACGCCTGGGCCATATCGGCCTGATGGAATTTCACCGCGCCCGCGAGGCGATAGCGGAAGGTCGCGCCTGCGTCGAACACTCTATGCCGGCGTTGCGCCGCTATATTTAAGGCGCAATGCCGGATAAGGCGTCGTGCTTTGAGAATGGCGCGGCGATGGTTCAGTTGCCCGCCACCGCCACGCAATCGATCTCGATATCAAACGGCCCCGGCCACGAGTGAATGAACATGAAAATCCGCGACGGTGCTTCTGTCGGGAAATAGCGGTCGTACACCGCATTGAAAGTTGCAAAGCGCGCTTCCCCCGGCACGCAATAGACATTGCACTTGATCACCTGCGCCAATGACGAGCCGGCGGCTTCCAGACAATGCTTGAGTTGCCCCAGCACAAGTTCGCATTGCCGCTCGAAAGAAACTTGCTTGATCTCGCCGCTCTCCGGATCGAAGGGCGGCAGGCCTGACAGATAGACGAAGCCATTGGCGATGGTCACCGGATGGGCCACACCGCCTTTTCTATAGCGTTCCAGATAAGTCGAAATCGGCTCGACCCGCATGCGTTTGATCATGACCGCTCCTTTTGCGTGAGACGCCGCGATAGCATGCGGCACTGCCGGCACGCTTCGGCGCCGGCCGAACTGTCGCAACGCAGCAAGCCTCCCGCCGCATGATTTTTCGCTCGCGCAAGGGTGGAATAGCGCGTTACCCTATCGGTTCCGGGGCGACGGCATTTTCAACGACCGCGCCCCTATCAGGGAGGCCATCCATGAGCAGCATTTCACGCTCGACACTGACATCGTCATTCATCGCCGGCATCGCTCTTGCCGGCGTCGCCCTGAGCGGACCCGCGCAAGCCGCCGACCCCTTTGGCACCTGGGTGCGGCCCTCAACCGGCACGCAAGTGAACTTCTATGCCTGCGGCGGCAAGCTCTGCGCCAAGGTCGCGGCGGTGAAGGATGAAGCCCGCAAAAAAGAAGTCGGCACCGTCATC
>CAIMEA010000196.1 GCA_903839845.1 uncultured Hyphomicrobiales bacterium | reverse complement strand
GGCGATTCCACACCCGCCGGTTTGACAATGAAGTGAGATGACGGCCGGATGATTACACTAGGCGCTGAAGCGCAAGACGTCGAATGGCCGCGCAAGACGCGGTCGGAGGAATTGCGGCTGCAACTCGCCGACGAGATCGTGCGCGGCGTCTATGCGCCGGGCGCGCCGCTCGACGAGACGCGCATCGCCAGCCGCTTCAGCGTGTCGCGCACGCCGGTGCGCGAAGCGATCCGACTTCTGGCGGCGAGTGGACTGGTCGAGGTGCGGCCACATCGCGCCGCCGTGGTGGCGCGTCCCGACGCTAGCCAGCTCGCCGGCATGTTCGAGGCGATGGCCGAACTGGAAGCCTTGTGCGCCGGCTACGCCGCCGAACGCATGAGTATTAGCGAGCGCCGCGCGCTTGAGGACATTCATGAGAATCTGCGCGTGCTGATCCAGAGCGGCGATCCGCAGCGCTATCACGAAGTCAACGAAGCCTTTCACAACGCCATTTATGACGGCGCGCACAATGCCTATCTCGCCGAGATGACTCTGTCGACGCGCGCGCGGGTGCAGCCGTTCCGCCGCGCGCAGTTCCGCAATCTCGGCCGTCTCGCCAAGTCGCATATCGAGCATGACCGCGTGGTGGAAGGGATATTGCGCGGCGAACGCGCCGTCGCAGCCGCCGCGATGGGCGCGCATATCGTCACCGTGCGCGAGGAATACGAGCACTATACGGAGACGATTTAGGTCTTCGCTTGCGCCAGGTAAGCGCGCCAGCCGCCGAAGCTGGATATATCTTTCGCATCGCCGACCGCCGCGCCTTCCATGAGGAAGCCTTTCACGCCGCGACCGTCCGCCAATGTCACGGTGCCAATCGACAGGGGTGCGCTGACGCCGCCGATGAATGTACCGAACGCCGTCTTCGGCATCGCCCAGACTTCGACGTCAACAGCCGCGCCCTTGCCGGCCTCGACGCGCAGCAGGCCGGGCTTGGGCGGCACCGTGCCATTGAGCGCATAGAGTTTGTAATCGGGCGCGGTTTTCGCCGCCTCGAGCAGACGTCCGCCGAGCGTGCGCAATTCGCCATTGAGCGGCAGGCCGGACAGATGCGCGCCGACCACCGCCACGGCGATCTCACCATCGGCTGCCGCGACCGACATCGACGGCAGCATCGGCTGCGGCACTTTTAATGCGCCGAGCGGCAATTGCGTGTCGGCATGAAAAACGCGGCCGATCTCGGCGAGACGCGCGTCGCGGCCGCCCGGCGCAAGCAGCGTAATGCCGAACGGCAGGCCCTTGGCTGTCAGCAACGCCGGCAGCGCCAGGCCGCAGAGATCGAGCAGATTGACAAAGTTGGTATAGGTGCCGAGCCGGCTGTTGAGCTGGACCGGATCGGCGAGCACCTGCTTGACCGTGTAGGTCGTCGGCGCGGTCGGCAGGACCAAAGCGTCGACCTGGTTGGCGAAGATGAAATCGGAAACACGGCGCAACCGTTCCAGCTTGTAGAACGCGGCGAAAGCGTCGATCGCGGTCGGCCGCAAGCCATCGAGCGTGATCGACCGCGTCACCGGATGAATGGCATCGGGATCGGAGGCCAACAGTTTCTGCGCGACGATGGTGCGCTCGGCGACCCAAGGACCGTCATACAAGAGGCGCGCGGTTTCGTAGAACGGCTCGATATCGACCTCGACGATCTCGCAGCCGAGCTTCTTCAGTCGCGCCAGCGCGGCGTCGTAGCCGGCCTCGTAATCCTTGTCGCCGAAGAACAATCGCTGCCCGGGCAACGGCACGCCGAGCTTGATATGTTGAGGCATAGCGCCGGGCGTGCCGAGCGGACGGTTGCGCGAATAGCTGTCGGCGCGATCGGGACCGGCGACAGCGGCCAATCCCGCCCAGGCGTCATCGACTGTCAGCGCGAACACCGAAATGCAATCGAGCGTGCGGCAGGCCGGGACCAGGCCATGCGTCGAGATCAGGCCAAGGCTGGGTTTAAGGCCAACAATATTATTGAAACCGGCCGGCACGCGGCCGGAGCCGGCGGTGTCGGTGCCGAGCGCCAGCGGCACCAGACCGGCGGCGACCGCGACCGCCGAGCCGGAGGACGAGCCGCCCGGGACGAGTTCATCGTTGAACGTATTGCGCGGCACGCCATAGGGCGAACGGACACCGACCAGGCCGGTGGCAAACTGGTCGAGATTGGTCTTGCCGATGACGATGGCGCCGGCCGCGCGCAGCCGCGCCACCGCGGTCGAGTCATGCGCCGGGTTGTAGCTGAAAGCCGGACAGGC
>CAIMEA010000195.1 GCA_903839845.1 uncultured Hyphomicrobiales bacterium | reverse complement strand
GCCCGGCAGCGGCAGCATAGGGTCATACATGGCGGGTGTGGCTTTCCTGAAATTGCGTAGTTTTGATTCGAGACCAAAATCATACGCTGAATCAGAGCTTTAAGACACATCCGCCTGCTAGTCATGAATAATTCGGGCTAGCGTACAGAATGTTCGACTGTCAAACAAAGTAACGCAGATGGCCAGCGGTAGAATAGAATTCATCGATATCGACGTGCTCGTGCTTGGCGGCGGCTTCGCCGGTTCATGGGCGGCGTTGCGCGCCTCCGATTACACAAAGAACGTCATCTTGGTGGACAAGGCCTATGTCAGCCGCAGTGGGGCGTCGGCGATTTCAGGCGGGATCACGACATGTCCGCTGGAAGGCGACGATCTCGCTTCCTGGGCGGAAGAATTCATCGTCCGCGGCAGTTATATGTGCGATCAGGATTGGACCTGGCAGTTGCTCAACGGCCAGAAAGATCGCGTGCAGGATTACATCGATTGGGGCATCCCGATTTCGCGCGCCGAAGACGGCTCGATCCGCCGCTTCGCCAGCCGCGGGATGATCAATGTGCGCGGCATGCAGTACAAGCCCAAGGCGGCGATCAAGGAACTGCGCAGCCGTATCGCGGCGCGCGGCGTTCAGATCGCAGATCGCGTCTGCATAACCGAATTGCTGACGTCGGACGGCAATTGGCCGACATCGGGATCGATCGTCGGCGCGGTCGGGTTCCACGTCCATGACGGACGCTTCATCGTCTATCGCGCCAAGCGCACGATCCTTGCCACCGGCATGATCTCGATGAAAGGCACGCACGGCGTCGATAATGACACCGGCGATGGCGTTGCCATGGCCTATCGCGCTGGCGCGCGTCTTATCGATATGGAATTTACCTTTGGCGGCACTTTCAGCGTGCTGATGAAGAACATGCACTTCCCAAGCTACAATGTCGCGGTGGCGCAGGGCGCGCGTCTGATCAATGCGCGCGGCGAGCGCTTCATGGCGCAATATGATCCGGTGCGGCTGGAGCGCAGCGAACTGTCCTGCGTCGTTGCCGCCTTCGCCAAAGAATTGCTCGACGGTCGCGGTCCGATCTATGTCGATTTGCGTCACGTCAACGAGTCCTACTGGGCGGATATTCTGTCGCTCAACCGCGGCAACAACGTCCTGTTGTCGGACCGCATTCCGAACCCGCGCGAGAACCCATTGTTGATCGAGCCGACATGGGGCCTTTGGGCAGCAGGCCGTGCAGGGCTCCAGATCGACATTGATTGCCGTACCAATCTGCCGGGTCTGCTGGCGGCGGGCTCCACCGCCAAGAACGACGCCACCGGAACGCATGCCAGCGCCGGCGCGCCGACGTCGTTTTGCTTTGTCTCCGGCTACAAAGCCGGAGAAACCGCCGGGCGTGAGAGCCAATCCTGCGAACCGCCGCAGATCGATCCGGCGCGCATCGCTGCGTTGGCCGCTACGACTTTCGCGCCGCTGACCCGCCATTCCGGCAATAGTTCGGCCGATCGCCTGCATGATGAACTCACCGGCATGGAAGCCTCGCTGATCAACGGGCTGGTGCTCAATGAACCCCGCTTGCGCGCGATGACCGAAAAGGTCGATGGGGTGCTCGCCGCGATGGAGCAGACGCGCGCCGCGCATTTGCACGATCTCGTCAAATTGCACGAAGTACGCAGCGTCGCCGAGTGCGCGCGCCTTGTTTATCTGACGTCGCTCGACCGCACCGAAAGCCGCGAGCAGTTCTATCGCGAAGACTATCCGGAGATCGATGACGACAACTGGTTTTGTTGGCACGGCACGCGCCGCACGGCCCAAGGCATGACGTTCGAGCGCCTGCCGATTCCGGACAAGCCGGGCTGGCTCAAGCGTCATGACCGGCTGTCGGGTCTTGGGCCGGTCGCCGCCATCATGACCGGTCGCGCAGATCAGGTGAAGTTTCACTAATGGCGGGCACCGTGCAACCGATCGTCGTGGACTGGGACAAATGCAAGGGCTGCGGGCTGTGCCTGCTGGCCTGTCCAGTCGACGTCTTTCGCCTGAATGAACAGAACAAAGCGGTGCCCGTTTTCGCCAATGACTGTCACGTCTGTCATCAGTGCGAGGACGATTGCCCGACTGGCGCGATCCACATCGCGCATACGATCACGAGCAGTCGAAAAGCCAGCATCTACGATCAGCCGGGTATAGACTTAAACTTCGTCGACTGGTCCACTAAATAGGATCGGTTGATCGCTCAGTCCAAAACAACAATAAGAAAAAGAAACAGAGGGAAACGCCAAGATGATCACCGGGCTCGCAAAGTCCAAGGAAGCCGCACCGCCGACGCGAATTGCGTTTTCCGTGCCGCCTGCTTTGTGGCGCGGTGCGACGGCCTTCCTGTTGGCTGCGGTCGTGTGGGAAGTCGTCGCGCGCTACGTCATCGGCAATCCGTTGTTTCTCTCGCCGCTTTCGAGCGTTGCCGTGCGCACCGTCGAATTGTGGCATGAAGGCGAACTGCAGAATCATATCTGGGTCAGTTTCGTAGAATTTTTCTGGGGTTTCACCTTGGCCTCGGTCGTAGGCATATTGATCGGCATTGTGCTGGCTGAATGGCGCACGCTCCGGCAATTCTGCGACCCGCTGCTATCGATGATGTATGCGACGCCAATCATCGCCCTCGGCCCGCTGTTTATTCTGTGGCTTGGCATAGGCGTTATTTCAAAAATCGCTATCATCTTTCTTACAGCAGTTTTTCCAATCATCATCAACACTATCGCCGGCCTAACCACGACCGAGCGCACACTGATCGACGTCGCCCGTTCGCTTAGCGCGACGCCGATTCAGATCTACACCAAAGTGCGTTTGCCGGCGGCGCTGCCGTTTATCATTGCAGGCCTTCGCCTCAGCGTTGCCCGTGCATTGGTTGGTGTGGTCGTTGCCGAATTGTTCGGCGCGCGCGCCGGGCTCGGATTCATGATCGTCAATTCGGCGCAGAGCTTCGATACGGCGGCGGTTTTTGTCGGCGTCTTCATACTGGCCGTGGCTGGCGTTGTTTCTGTCGAACTGCTCAAGTTTCTTGAAATGAAGCTGGCACCGTGGCGCTTCCAGAGTGAGGACAACTGAGCATGGTTGCGAAATTATCGACTCGCGGGCTGACAAAGTCGTTCAGCAAAAATCAGACCGAGCTTGTCGCACTGAAGGATCTAACCATCGACGTGCAGGACGGCGAATTCGTCAGCATCGTCGGCGCATCCGGTTGCGGGAAGACCACGTTCCTTCGCCTCATCGACGGTCTGACGAAACCGACATCCGGCAGTATCGAAATCGACGGGCGCACGATCACCAAGCCGGGCCAGGACATCGCCTTTGTATTCCAGAATGATGGCTTGCTGCCGTGGCGCACGGTGCACCGGAACACGACCTTCGGTCCTGAATTGCAAGGCCGGCCCAAATCGACATTTCGCAAGCTGACGCAAGATGCGTTGCGGCTGGTCGGGCTGAACGGCTTCGACGAGCATTATCCGCACGAACTGTCAGGCGGTATGCGCCAGCGCGTCAATATTGCGCGGGCTTTGACCGTCGGCGCCGACGTCCTGCTGATGGACGAGCCTTTCGCAGCGCTCGACTCGCAGACGCGCGAGATCATGCAGGGCGAACTGATGCGGATCAGCCAGCAGACCAAAAAGACGGTGCTGCTGGTGACGCACCAGATCGACGAAGCGGTTTATCTGTCCGACCGCGTGCTTATTTTCACGGCGCGGCCGGGCCGGTTGAAGGAAGAGATCGTCATAGATCTGCCGCGCCCGCGTGACCTCGCTGTTAAACGCACCCCCGAGTTCGTGCGGTACACCGACCGTATCTGGCGCGCCATCGAAGAAGAAGTCCGCGAGAGCATCGGACTGGAAGTCCAAAATCTCGCGCGGGCCAAAGCTTAGTTTCAAAGAATAAACAAAACAGGGAGGACGACAATGAACAAATCCATCGTATTAAGTGCGGGCCTTGCGCTGGCGCTGCTCGCCGGAAATGTGAGCGGCAACGCACAAACGGCGGTGCCCTTGCGCAAGATCTCCATCGGCGATGTCGCGCCAATTGCGGCGGCTTGGCCGGTATTCGTGGCGAAGGAGAAGGATCTTTTCACCAAGCACGGCCTCGATGCGACGGTGACTTATGCCGGCAGCGCCGCTAACGCCATTCAGCAATTGGTCGGTGGCGCTTACGACATCAGTGTCAGTACATTCGACTCCGCCTTGCGCGCGGTCGCCAAGGGCGCGGCCATCACGCTCATCGGCGCGCCGGTGATAAAATATCCCTATTCGATCATGACGGATGCGGACATCACCAAGGCAGCGGACCTGAAAGGCAAAACGATCATCCTTTCATTCCAGAAGGACATCACCACGACGATCTGGAATCGCTGGTTAACCGAGCAGGGCGTCGATCCTAAATCCATCGATCAAGTCTACGACGGCGCGACGCCGAACCGCTTCGCCGCGCTGAGCAGCAAGAAGGTGCAGGCGGCGTTTCTCGGCTCGCCCTTTGAATTTCGCGCCGAGCAGGCCGGTTACAGGAAGCTGGTCGACTTCGGCGCCTATGCCAAAGGATTCGCTTTCACTGCCATCATCGTGAAGTCGGATTGGCTGAAGGCAAACCGCGACACCGCGGTCCGCTACATGGCAGCGGTGGCCGACTCGATCGACTTCCTGTATGACCCGGCCAACAAGGCGCAGGCGATCGACATTCTCGCCAAGGCGACAAAGCTCGATGCCGATGTCGCCGCAAAAACCTACGACTATTACATCAACGACTTGAAGGCGTTCAGCCGCAAGGCTGCGATCCCAGCGGATTCGGTACAGATCGAGGCCGTCGCATTAACAGAGATGGGCGATCTCAAGTCGCCATCGGAAGTGCCGGCGAATTTTGCCGATACGAGCCTGGCTGCTAAATAGACTGTCTCTCTGATCAGGCCTCCGGCTGCGCTCGCGTCGCCGGAGGTCTGTTGTTTGTCCAAGTGAGCATCCATCATGCCCGTTCCCGAAATTCAACGCGATATCGTTTACGCCACGCATGACGGACAGAAGCTGCTCGGCGATCTCTATTTGCCTGAAGGCAAAGGGCCGCATCCAGCGCTCGTCTGCGTGCATGGCGGCGGCTGGACGGGCGGCGATCGAAACCAATTCTATACGTGGGGCCCGTATCTGGCGCAGCGCGGCTACGCCGTATTTTCGGTGACCTACCGCAATGCTTCGCCGGCCAAGAAAATGTTTCCCGAAGCGGTGCATGACGTCCGCGCCGCGGTTCGGTTTATTCGCGGCAATGCCGCCGAGCATCGGATTGATTCAGAGCGCATGGCGTTGTTCGGCGCGTCAGCCGGTGCGCATCTGGCGGCCTTGGTGGCGCTGGGGCAGGGCGCAAAGGCGCTCACGTCGCCTGATAAAGGCGATGTTAGCGCTGACATGAAAGTTCTGGTCGGGTTTTACGGCGTCTACGATCTGCTCGAGCAATGGCAAGCTTTCAATATCGCCACGCCAACCGCCAATAATGTCGCTGCCTTCCTTGGCGTGGCGCCAGCGCAAAACCGCCAGGTCTATTTCGACGCCTCCCCGATCAGCTATGCCACGGTGGCGAACAGAAAGCTCGCTGTGTTCCTGGTCGCCGGCACTGAGGATGATGTCGTCAACCGCACTGCGCAGACTGATGCATTCCTGCTGGCGCTCAAGCAGGCCGGCAATTTCGTGCGAACCTGCATCGTTACCGGCGCGCCGCACTATTTCGTGCGCGATCCGATCGACGAGCCAACAAGCTTCAATGGTTTCGTCGCGCCGCGTTTGCTGCGATTCCTGGAGGAGAGGCTTTAGCCTCCGCTCACCGCACCTGACGCAACGTGTTGCTGACTTCGCGCGCTGCGCCGAGCAATTCCGGCAACAGGCTATCTCTGAACTCATCATCGGCACGAACGCCGGCATACCAGCCGATCCCGAGCGCAGCGACGATGCCGTTATTGTCGGTGACCGGTACGGCAATGGAGCAGCGCTCGCCGGATTCCTGCTTCACATATGAAAAGCCGCGGTCATGATCGCGCTTGATCGCGGCCCTCAGCTTTTCCGGATCGGTAATGGTGCGCGGTGTTAGCGGAACGAGTTGTGCCTCGTTGAAATATCGGTCGAGCGCGGCGGGCGACAGGCCACCAAGGAGAATACGGCCGAGCGATGTCGTATAGGCGGGAAAGCGGCGGCCAATGTGAATGCCGAGATCGTCGCGCACGATCTGCTTGGCAGCAACACGGCCGACATAAATGACCTCGGTGCCATCGAGCATGGCAAGGTTGCACGGCTCTTTCACCCGCAGAACCATGTCTTCCATGATCGGCTGGGCGATGGCGCCGACGCTGAGCGACGACAGATACGAATAGCCGAGGTCGAGAATTTTCGGGCGCAAGCGAAACAGCCGACCGTCCTGCTCGACATATCCGAGTTCGAGAAGCGTCAGCAGAATGCGCCGGGCATTGGCGCGCGTCAGGCCGGTGCGCGCGGCGGCCTGCGATAGCGTCATTGCCGGTGTGTTCTTGCCGAAGGCGCGGATGACCGCCAGGCCGCGGGCGAAGGACTGAAGGAAACCAGGTGAGGCATCAGCGTCGTTCATGGCTTACAGGGCCGTTGACCCGACGGGCGGATCCCAATATTGTTCTGATATAGAATATTTGTTCGCATATCGCACAAACTCAGTCAAGCCGTAACCGGCTGCGCGTAGGGAATTTCGGGACGTGGATCAGATTGACGCGGATGTTCTGATCATTGGCGGCGGCTTCGGCGGCATCTGGGCGGCACTGCGCGCGGCCGAGCTCGTCGACAACGTTGTTTTACTTGAGAAAGCCTATGTCAGCCGCAGCGGCGCCTCGACCATTTCCGGCGGCGTGACGACATGCCCCCTGGATAACGATGACTTGTCCAAATGGGCCGCCGAGTTCGTCACCAAGGGCGGCTACATGTGCGATCAGGATTGGACCGCGCAGCTGCTCGAAGGCCAGCGCGAACGGGTCAAGCAACTGGCAGGCTGGGGCGTGCCGATTTCGCGTAACGACAAGGGCGAGATCCGGCGCTTCGCCAGCCGCGGCATGATCGACGTCCGCTGCATGCAATACAGCCCGAAGAAGTCAATGGAAGAACTGCGCAAGCAGGCCATTGCGCGCGGCGTGCGCATTATCGACCGCATCAGCGTCACCGATTTGCTGACGACGGACGGCGAGTATCCGACCAAGGGCGCTGTGTGCGGTGCGTTCGGTTTCAACACACGCTCCGGCGAATGCATTGCGGTCAAAGCCAAGCAAACCGTTCTCGCCACCGGCGCCATGTCGATGAAGGGTCAGCACCAGATCGACAACGTCGTCTGCGATGGCGTTGTCATGGCCTATCGCGCGGGTGCGCGGCTGGTCGATCTCGAATTCAGTTTCGGCGGTACGTTCTCGCTGCTGATGAGCAAATACACGTTCGGCAGCTATAACGTCGCCATCGCGCACGGCGCCAAGCTGATCAATGCCGAGGGCGAGCGCTTCATGGCAAAGTACGATCCGGTTCGCTACGAGCGCGGCGAATTGGCGCGCGTCGTCGCCGCTTTCGCCAAGGAGATGATCGATGGCCGCGGCCCGGTCTATGTCGACATGCGGGACGTCGATCAATCTTACTGGGACGATCTAAAAGTCGTGCAACAGAGTAAGGGCGCCAGCATCCTGCTGTCCGACCGTATCCCCGATCCAAAGGTTTCACCGCTGGCCATTGAGCCGACCTGGGGTTTGTGGAACGGTGGCCGCAGCGGATTGATGATCGATCTGAAATGCCGCTCGAGCCTCCCAGGCCTGCTTGCCGCCGGCGTCGCGGCCAAGATCACCGCGACGGGCACTCACGCTAGCGCCGGTGTGCCGACGGCGTTTTCGATGACGTCCGGTTATTGTGCCGGTGAAGCGGCCGCCGAAATGGCACTGTCGATGCAACAGCCGCGCATGCCCGATGACCTCGTCGCGATGTTGACTGAGCGCGTACGCGCGCCGCTCGCCCGTCCCGTCGGAAAGGTAAGCGCCGACAGGCTGCACGATTCACTCACCATGCTGGAAAGCTCGGTGGTCGAAACCATGCCGCTGACGGCGCCGCGGCTGAAAAAAATGATCGAGCAAACCGATCAAGCAAGCATGACGGCCGACCGGGCCGGCGCGGCCGATGTGCACGATCTAGTCAAACTGCATGAAGCCCGCAATATCGCCGAATGCGCCAGACTGGTCTATCTGTCGGCGCTGGACCGCACCGAAAGCCGCGAGCAGTTCTACCGCGAAGATTTCCCGGAAACCGACGACGAGGAATGGTTCTGCTGGCATGGCCTGATGAACACGGCGAACGGCCCGTCTTTTGACCGGCAGCGCATTCCCTTCGAAAAGTTCCCGCTGCAGCCGCCCCGCAAGCGCCCGCGCCATCTCAGCCCGATCGCGGCCATCATGAGGGGATCGTTCGATCCGAAGGCCTATGACTGAAGCGGTGAACAGCCCCGTCTCGATCAATCTCGATCTCTGCGAAGGATGCAGGAAGTGCCTGAACGCTTGCCCGACGGACGTGTTCGGCTTCAACGAGAAAACGCAGAAAGCTTACCTTGCCTATCCGAGCGACTGCTCGGTTTGCTTTCTGTGCATCGGCGATTGCCCGACCGGCGCGATCAAGGTCGACTTTGCCATCACCAGCGTGCGCAAGCACAGCGCCTATGCCGAATACGATCCGGACCAGTTGGTGTTGGACCCGTCGACGTTATGATGACAACCAAGAAGCCAGGAAACTGATCGATGCAGGGAGGCGAAATCGTTGAGTTCAACACCAGCGCTCCCGTCACCTATCGGGAGTTGCTCGCTGGCATGCCGGCCGAAGAGCATATTTTCGGTTATCTATTTCTGCCGAAGTCAGCGGGCGCAAAGCCGCCATTGGTTGTCATCAGCATTGGATCGCAAGGCTTCGCGTCCGGGCGCGAAGACTTGTACAGCCGCGCACTGACGGAGATTGGCATAGCCGCTTTTGTCGTCGACAGCTTTGGCCCGCGCGGCTTCAGCGAGACGACGTCGGGGCAGGGGCGTCTGTCGATGGCTGGCTCGACGGCGGATGCGCTACACGCCGTCGCGCATATACGTCATGATCCTCGTATCGATAGCGGCAGGATTGGGATTCTGGGCTATTCACGCGGCGGACACGCCGCCGTGGCGTCGCATCATCGAGAACTTCAGTCCTCAGTACTAGGACGTCCAGATGCAATCGCGGCGCATGTCGCTCTCTATCCCGCGCTCAACCCGCGCTGGCGTAATCCTAAGCCGACCAAAGCGCCGATGTTGATGCTTTATGGCGAGGCCGACGACCTCGTGCCGGCCTGGAAGCCGCAAGCCTGCGCCCAGGAAATCGAAGCCGCGGGCGGCTCAATTGAACTGCTCGGCTATGCCGATGCCCATCACGGCTTCGATTCGATTACCGCGGCGAAGAGCGTGCCGTCGGCGAACTCCTCCAAGTGCACCACCTTCATCGAGGACAATGGCGATATTGTCGAGCAGGGCTCGCAGATCCGTTGCGACAAAGACTGGGCAGAATTCCTCAACAGCATTCAAAAGGTCTGCGGCACCACCGGTGGCACCGTCGGCTACGGCCCGGCGCCGCGCGATGTTGCGGTCGGCAAGATACAGCGTTTCTTTCGCGACAATCTGATCGCCAAAAGCGGAGCGTCACGGCCTTGAATTCATCATCGCATATCAATGTCGACGGCCTCGATACATTCGTCCGCACCGCCGGATCGAAAAGCGCACCCCCAGTTTTGCTGATCCACGGCGGCGGCATGGGCACGAGTTCGACCGTGTGGCGTCATGTCATGGTGGAACTGGCCAAGACAAATTATGTGATTGCTGCCGACGCGCCGGGTTTCGGCCTCAGCGGTATTCCCGCGGGCGACTATGATATCAGCGTTATCACCAAGCATCTCCTGCATATGCTCGACGCGCTCAAGATCGACCGTGTCAGCGTGGTCGGCCATTCGATGGGCGGCCAAATCGCCATGCGCATGGTGGCCGAGAACCCTGAGCGCGTGAACAAGATGGTGCTGATGGCGATTGGCGGCCGTTCGCTCGGACTGCACTATGTGAGCCCCGGCATGGCGCTGATGGACCGGCTCGCCGTCGATCCCAATCCTGAGATGGTGCGGCAGCTCGTCGAGACGCTGAATGCCCGTCACGATGACATCCAGGAAGAAATCGACGAGCGCATCGAGACAGCGAAGCGCCCCGGCGTGCTCGAGGCTCAGCGTAAGTTGAGCGCCGCGCGCGGCAATGAGAAAGCCGGGCAGGCGGAGCGCGCCGCCATTCTGGTCAAGAAGCTCAAGGCATCGGGCGCGCCGATCATGCTGGTGTGGGGTGATGAAGAGCGTCTCAATCCGGTGGAACTTGGCGACGACATCGCCAAAGTGCTTGATTGGGCCGAATATCATCGCATCGCCGGCGCCGGCCACAATATTCCGAACGATCAACCAGCGAGGGTCAGCGAATTGCTGGTGCGCTTTCTGAACGCGTAAAAGAAAATAAAAAGGGAGGATAATATGTCGAAGACGATGCAGACCCTGCTTGGGGTTGTCACGGCAGCGGCGCTCTTGAGCGCAAGTCCGGCTTTCGCACAGTTGCAGAAGATCACGGTCGGTGACATTTCTCCCGTTGCCGCGGGATGGCCGGCGATGGTCGCGGAGGATTTCGGCTACTTCAAGGATGAAGGGCTGGAGGTAACGACCATCTATACCGGCAACAACGCCATGGTCGCGCAGCAGCTTGTCGGCGGCGCTTTCGATATCGGCACCACCACCACGGAAACGACGATCCGCGCCATCGAGAGCGGCGCGACGATCATGATCGTCGGCAGCGCCATGTTAAAATTTCCCTATAGCATCGTCGTGCCGGCGACGATTCAGACCGCGGCCGACTTGAAGGGCAAGCGCATCATTCTGCCACTGCCGAAGAGTGCGCCGACGGTTTACTGGAATCGCTGGCTGGCGCAGAACGGCATGAAACCGTCCGATGTCGAACAGGTCTTTGAGGGCGCTACTCCGAATCGCTATGCAGCGCTGGAAAGCGGTACGGTGCAGGCGGCGGTGCTGACGCAGCCTTTTGATATGGTCGCCGTTGAAAAGGGCTACCGTGTGCTGGTGGATCTCGGCACCTACGCCAAGGACTTCGGCTTTAATGTCATCGTCGCCTCGAAAAAGACGATTGCCGAGCGGCCCGATACAATCAGGCACTACGTCAAGGCGATGGCGCGCGCGATCGACACGATCTACGACCCGGCTCAGAAGGAGAGAGCGCTGGCGTCGCTCGCCAAGCGCGCCAAGATCGAGCCGAAGGCGGCTGAGAAGACGTATGACTATTACGTCAACAGTCTGCACCCATTCGAGCGCGGCGCGAAAGTGCCGCCGGATTACGTCCAGTCGGTCATCAACTTGCTGCTCGAAACCGGTGACTTCAAGCCGGCCGACCGTCCGGTAAGCCGCTATCTCAACACGTCTTTCGAGTAAGAGAACTACTGATGAAGGATCGCCCAATGTTACGAATTCTGGCGGCACTGCTTGCTGTCGCACTGCAAAGCGCAGTCGCGTCTGCACAAGGTTATCCAACGCGGCCGATTACCATGATCGTTCCGTTTGCCGCCGGCGGACCTGCCGATACGCTTGCGCGCTTTCTCGCAGAGCCGATGCGTCGCCATCTCAACCAGCCTGTCATAATCGAAGACGTTCCCGGAGCTGCGGGGACGCTAGGCGTCGGACGCCTAGTTCGTGCCGCGCCGGATGGCTACACCATCGGCATCGGTCATCTCGGCACCAATGTGTTTAACGGCGCAGTTTACAATTTGCCCTTCGATCTCCTGAAGGATCTCGAGCCAATCGCTTTCCTGCCGTCCAACGCATACATGATCCTCGCCAAGCCCGGCGTTCCGGCGAATTCGATTCCGGAATTGATCGCGTGGCTTAAAGCAAATCCCGATCAGGCGACGGCCGGGACCGCGGGGCTCGGGTCGATCGGTCATCTGGCGACGGTTGACTTCGAAAAGCGAACTGGCGTGTCGCTGCGTATCGTGCCGTATCGCGGCGGTGGGCCGGCGTTCAACGATCTGGTTGCGGGAAATATCTCGCTGCTCTTCGATCTGCCGACCGCAGCGACGCTGGCAATCGCAGCGAGCGCAAAGCTGCGCCAATACGCGATTTTGGCGAACAAGCGATTGCCCGCAGCGCCGGACGTACCCACAGTCGATGAAGTTGGGTTGCCGGGGCTTTATACCGCTGCCTGGTATGGCTTTTGGGCGCCGAAGGGCACGCCCAAGGAGATCATCAGCAAGCTCAATGCGGCGGCGCGGGAAGCCATGGCTGATCCTGAGTTTATCAAGCGCATGGAATTGCAATCGGCGACCATTCCATCGGCGGAACAACAGACGCCCCAGTGGCTTGCCGATTTCCAAGCAAGGGAAATCGCCAAATGGTGGCCGCTGATCAAGGCGGCGGATATAAAGGTACAGTAGACACACGAATGTGTGCCCGTCGATTGCAATCCGCTTTCGAATGCAACCTTGCTCGCTCCCAGGCGATATCATAGCGGCAAGGGTCTACCTCGTTAGCGACGTTAATATCGTGACTAAGGTGATTGGGGGCAGACTCCATTTAAGAAGGATCGTGCCGTTCATAGGAGCGGGAAGCTACGTGTTAAGCTGACGCGAGAAATCGGACGAAGTAGAAAGCCCCCTAAACAGAAGTCTGCATTTGGCACAAAGCGGACATGGCGTTTTCAGCCTAAATATCGGTTATAGAAACAGAATAGAGGCTATAAACCTGCGCGCTTCATGTAATCGCAAGCGCGAATACATTCTAAAATCTATTCGACTTGTGAAGGTTTGCATAGTACTCGACGCAGTTGGATAAGGCGTTGAGTTGATTCATAAAAGCGATTCTTTGTCTGGCAGCGAAGGATCGCACTCATGCAATCGATATTCTCGAGCGCCTTATCAACGGCGGTAGCAAAACACATCGACCTGT
>CAIMEA010000194.1 GCA_903839845.1 uncultured Hyphomicrobiales bacterium | reverse complement strand
TCTCGTCCCCGCTCATGGCCCTAACTATCGGCCGGAAGGCAGGCTTGACAAGTTCACGCAAAATTCAGGGCTGGACAGGTACTTACCTTGCATCCTAAAGGGGCGTTGTGGCAGTTTCCGCCGCGTTCGCCCCGGGCACCTTCCGGTGCGCCTTTAGCTGCCGTAGCTCAGTGGTAGAGCACCTCATTGGTAATGAGGAGGTCCACAGTTCGATCCTGTGTGGCAGCACCATTTTCTTGGCCGAACCGCCCAGACCGTTCAGCGCGCTCGCCTCAGCCGTGCGCCACCAAGGTCACATGCGTCGGCTTGCGGCCAACCAGTTTGGCGTAATCCTCGATCGGCATCGGCCGGCCGACCAGATAGCCCTGGATCGCGTCGCAGCCCTCGGCCGCAAGGAAGGCGCGCTGCGCCTCGGTCTCGACGCCTTCCGCCACCACCGGCATATTGAGCCCGCGGCTGAGCGCGATAACGGCGCGGATGATGGTCGCCGACTGCCGGCTGTGGCTGAGATTGGCGACGAAGGCGCGGTCGATCTTGATCTTGTCGAACGGAAACGACTGCAGATACGACAGCGATGAATAGCCGGTGCCGAAATCGTCCATGGCGACGCGCACGCCCATGTGCTTGAGCCGGCGCAGCATCGCGACCGCGCCGGTGAAGTCGCCGATCAGGACGCCTTCGGTGATCTCCAGTTCAAGACGCGCCGGCGACAGGCCGGTGTCGAGCAGCACCTGATGCACCAGGCTCGGCAGATCGCCGTGCTGGAACTGCACCGGCGACAGATTGACGGCGATGTGCAGCTTGTTTGGCCACGACGCCGCCTCGCGGCAGGCGGTGCGCAAAACCCATTCGCCGAGCGCGCCGATGATGCCGCTCTCCTCGGCCAGCGGGATGAAAACGTCCGGCGGCACCAGGCCGTGACGCGGATGGTGCCAGCGCGCCAGCGCCTCGAAGCCGGTGATCCGGCCGTCCATATCGGCCTGCGGCATATAGTGCAGCGCCAGTTCGTTCTGCTCGACCGCCTTGCGCAGGTCCTGCTGAAGAGCGCGCTTCTCGCGCAGCTGCTGGTCCATCGCCAGTTCAAAGAAACGGATCGAGCCGCGCGCTTCGGATTTGGCGCGGAACAAAGCCGCGTCGGCATTGGCCACCAGGGCGGCAGCGTCGGCGCCGTCCTGCGGATAGATGGCGATGCCGATGGTCAGGCCGACGCGCATCTGGTGACTGTCGATGGTGATATCGGATTCGAACGCCGCCGCCAGCCGTTCGGCCAGCGCCTCGGCCGCCTGCGGCTGCTGCGCCGTCGGGGTGATGACGGTGAATTCGTCGCCGCCGACGCGCGCCACAAACGCGCCCTGACAAACCTGCTCGAGCCGGAGCGCCACTTCGCGCAACAACGAATCGCCGATGGCATGGCCGAACACATCGTTGACCGCCTTGAAGCGGTCGAGGTCGATGCACAGCACGCCGAAGCTTTCATTGGCGGCGGCGGCGAGGTCGATGGTGGCATCGATGCATTCGTTGAAGGCGGAGCGGTTCGGCAAATCGGTCATCTGGTCGTGATGCGCCAGATGCGCGATACGCTGCTCGCTGCGCTTGCTCTCGGTGATATCGTTGATCACGGTGATGAGATATTTCGCGCGGCCGGCGCTGTCCTTGACCGGCAGCCGTGTCGCGGTCACGACGCGCGTGCCGTTGCCCGGCGTGATGACGCCGTGCTCGCCCTGGAAACTGATGTCGCCGGACTCGATGGCCTTTACGTCTTCCGTCTGAATGGTTTCAACAAGGCCGGGCGGCAGGATGTCAGCGGCGCTCTTGCCGACGATATTGACGCGGTCGATGCCGAAGTAGTCCTCGGTGGCGCGGTTGACCAAAAGATAGGTCAGCGCCGTCGCGTCCTTGACGATGATCGGCGACGGCACATTCTCGACGATCATGTCGAGAAAGGCGCGGGTGCTTTCGAGTTCGCGTTCCGACCGCTTGCGCTCGGTGATGTCCTCATGCGTCGCTACCCAGCCGCCTTCATTGGTCGGCTGATTGACCACCGCGATGACGCGGCCGTCGGGCATTTCGACGTCGACCGTGAAGGTTTCGCCGCGGCCGAGCGCAGCGCGCAAATCGGCCTCGTAGATTTTCGGGTCCTGCGGCAGCGTACCCGTGGCGTGGCGGGCGGCCAGCAGATCGCCGATGCCGCAGCCGCGCCGGATCGTCGATCCGAGGCCGTACATTGTCTCGTAATTCTTGTTCCAGATCACAAGCCGGTGCTGACCGTCGAACATGCAAAGCCCTTGCGCCATGTTGTTGAGCGCGAAATCGCGGCGGACGTTCTGTTCATTCAGCTTGCGCACGACACGCAGCGCGCAATAGGAAAAGACGATGGCCATGCCGAAAACGGCGCCGGCGCCGAGCGCCAGCGTGCCCGCGGCGGTCAGCGCGAAGGCAGGATCCGCGACGGTCACATGCAGGACGCCAAGCGCCAGCAACAGGCCGGCCACGGCGCCGATGCCGAGGCACGGCCAGTCGCGAAATTTCACCAGATAGGCGAGCGTTTGAATCATGGCTCCATATCGGGTTGTCGGAAAGAGACCGTCTTTCCGCCCCTGCTGAGCCCACAACCTAGGGAAGACCGCTTTGGCGCGCGTTAACATCCGCGCCTTGCAATCGTTAATCGCCGGTTAGCCCTACGACGCGGTAAACGTCCATTATGCCGGAAAGGTGTGGATTTCAGCGCGGCCGCAGGAACTCGAAATCACAGCCCTGGTCGGCGCCGGTGATTTCCTTGGCGTAAAGCCTTGCATAGCCGCGTGCCGGGGTTTCCGGCGGCTTTTCCCGCGTCGACGCGCGCTTTTTAAGTTCCGCTTCATCGACCAGCAGGTCGATGCGCCGCTCCTTGACCGACAATTTGATGCGGTCGCCGTTGCGCACCAGCCCGAGCAGACCGCCGGACGCGGCGTCCGGCGTTACATGCAGCACGATGGTGCCGAAGGCGGTGCCGCTCATGCGCGCGTCGGAAACGCGCACCATGTCCTTGACTCCTTTGGTGGCGAGCTTTTTCGGGATCGGCAGATAGCCGGCCTCCGGCATCGCCGACACCGAATGCGGACCGGCATTCTGCAGCACCAGAATATCGTTGGCCTCGACATCGAGATCGGGATCGTCGATGCGCGCGGCGAGGTCGGCAAGGGACGTGAACACCACCGCCCGGCCCTCGAGTTCGAACAGGTTGGAATCGGCGGCCGAGCGCTTGAGGATTGCGCCTTGCGGCGCCAGATTGCCGAACAGCGCGACCAGTCCGCCTTCCGGCTCGAGCGGCTCCTTGCGCGGCGCAATGATGGTGCGGTCGACCCAGGCGGCGGCGTCGAACTCAAGACGCTCGCCGAGGGTCTCGCCGGTGATGGTCATGGCGTCGAGATGCAACAGATCCTTGATCTCACGCAGCAGCGCGCCCATGCCGCCGCCGGCGAAGAAGTCTTCCATGTAGCCATTGCCGACGGGTTTCAGATTCACCAGCACCGGCGTGGTGTCGGACAATGTGTTGAGCCGCTCAAGCGACACCGGCACGCCGGCGCGTCCGGCGATCGCGGTGAGATGGATGATGGCGTTGGTCGAACCGCCAATGGCGAGCAGCACGCGCAGCGCGTTCTCGACCGACTTCGTATTGACGATGCGTTGCGGCGTCAGGTCCGAGCCGATCAACCGCACGGCGAGCGCGCCGGTTTCCTCCGCCGCGCGCAGGCGGTCGGCATGCACCGCGGGAATCGCGGCGGTGCCCGGCAGGATCATGCCGAGCGCTTCGACGATGCAGGCCATGGTCGAGGCGGTGCCCATCACCGCGCAGGTGCCGGCGGTGGTGGCGAGATTGCCCTCGACCTGGTTGATTTCCTTCTCGTCGATCGCGCCGGCGCGATATTTCGCCCAGAAACGGCGACAGTCAGTGCAGGCGCCGAGTCGTTCGCCCTGGTGACGGCCGGTCATCATCGGCCCGCCGACCAGCATCACCGCCGGCCGGTTGGCCGACACCGCGCCCATCAATTGCGCCGGCAGCGTCTTGTCGCAGCCGCCCATCAGCACCACCGAATCCATCGGCTGCGCCCGCACCATTTCCTCGGTGTCGATCGACATCAAATTGCGGAATTTCAGGCTGGTCGGATTGAGGAAGACTTCGCCGAGCGAAATGGTCGGAAATTCCACCGGCAGCGCGCCGGCCGCCAGCACGCCGCGTTTCACCGCCTCCAACAACTCCGGGAAATGGCGGTGGCAATTATTGAAGCCGGAGCCGGTATAGGCGATGCCGACAACGGGCTTGGCCAGCATCGCGTTGGTATAGCCCATCGACTTGGCGAAAGAGCGCCGCAGATAGAGCGAGAAGTCGCGGTCGCCGTAATTGGTGAGACCGTTTGCGATGCCGACGGATTTTTCGCTCATGCGGATACTTTCTGAAGCCGCGCCAGGCCGTTTGCAAACCGGCGCGACAGAGGATGGGTAAGGAAGCGCTCCGACAGGGCCGGATAGCGGCGGCGCAGCCAGGGCAATCCGATCTCGTACCAAAAGACCATGACGACCAGCATGGTCAAGAACCAGGTCAGGAAGTGGTAGCGCGCGGTCGCGACATAGAAAAGGGCCACCGCATGTTGCGCCAGCGCCGCCGCGCCGATCAGGCGCAGCCAAGGATCGAAACGGCGGCCGCGCACGACGACATAGACGAGGATGGCGACACCGGCGGCGTTGAGCGGCACGGTCCAGTACGATTCCGCGGGCCCGGACAGCCAGTTCGGGATTTGCAGCAGCGCGCGCGCCAGATTTCCCCCGCTGAAATTCCAACTCACCAATTCATGGAATGCCGCGACATAGGCCGATGGCGGCATCACCAGCACCAAAGGATGCGCGGCGTTCGAACTGAACAGGACCAGTTCGCGGCCGAACATCCAGTTGTGCAGAGCCATCGAGAACACCGGCAGAAAGCCGAGGCAGAGCCCGGCGAGGCGCGGTCCTTGCCGCCGATAGAGCGCATAAAGCCCGGCGCCACCGAGGAACACCGCCGCGGCCGGCGCGACGATCGGCTTCATGGCGATGCCGAGCGCCAGCAGCAGCGCGCCAAGAAACGCCGGCATGAATTTGCCGCCAGCAGCCGGCGCCGGCGCTTCCACCAGCACCGCCAACGCGGCAATAAAGAAGATGTAGGCGGCCGGATCGGCGAAACCGCGCGCCGCCCATTTCGCGTAGTCTATGAATGTGGTGCCGAACAGGTCGCCGAGCGGCACGGCGATGAACAGCAAGGTCAAGGCCAGCGCCCAAATCGCCGGCAGGAAACGCCGGAACAGCGCCAGCATGAGAAACGGCAACAACAAGACCAGCGTCAGGTAGCCGAGAAAGCTGTCGCCGAATACGAGGTGCTGGAGAGCGAGGAAATAGCGCAGGCCCGGGCCGCCATAATAAAAGACGGCTTCGCCGCCTTCGAAAAAGCCCCAGAGATCGCCGGCCATCAATTTCTGCAACATCCGTTGCGCAACGCCCTCGTAAAACAGCCCATCGTCGCCGCCATCGAGGGGACGCATGCCGCCGAGAAAACTGGCATCGTCGATGGCGATCACCAACGCGGCCAGCCCGACCAGCACGAACGGCAGGATGGCACGTCTCGGCTCGAAACGGATGAACAGCAATACCAGACCTGCGACGCCCGCCAGCGCCAGCAGTCCCCGCGCCACCAAAAGCAGGCGCACCGGCAGCGGCGGCTCAAGCCGCATCGCCAGTTGCTCCGGCACAATGCCTACGCCAACCACGCGGCGCCCCGCATCCGCCGGCTCAATGGCGCGACAGCCGTCGCCGCGCCAGAGCGCAAAGCGCTGTCCGGCGCCTTCCCACAGCACATCGCCGCGCCAGCACAATTCGCCGCCGGCATAGGCCGCCGGCAAGCGGATCATCTCGAACCACGGCATCGTCAGACGCCAACGATTGAGCCCCATCCAGAGTCGGCGATCGCGGCTGGCGCGCTGAATATCGCTGACCGGATACCAATTGTAGCGCATGTCGTTGATGAAGCTAAGGCGAAGCCAAACCGGGTCGGAAAAATCCAGCGCCGTCACCGAGCGCGACAGGTCCGATGTGTGGAAGATGCCCTCGGCGGAAAAGGCGAAGGTCCGGTCGGGCAGGCCGGTGCCTTGCCAACAGCCTTGCTGGGCGACCGAGCAGCGCTTTGCCGCAGGATATTGCTTGTCGAACTCGGCCGCGAGATGACGATAGACGTCGGCGGGCAGACCGCGTGCAAAGACATCGTCCGCACCGCCCGGGAGAAAAACGTTGTGACCTTCGTCGATACGCGGCGGCGCCAGCAGCCATTGCCCGGCGATCGCCAGAGCTGCGACCGCGGCGGCGGCAAGCCAGGCGCGCTTATGAACGCGAACGGCGCCGCTGAAAATGAAAATTGCCGCCACCGCGAGCAGCGCATAATCGGTGGCGTTATTGATCGGCAGTCCGACCACCGCGACGGCCAATGCCAGCGCGGCCAACTTGAGCGCCCATCGGGGAGTTATCGGCATCGATTGACCGTCGCGCATGCGGCCCACTTATCATCAAGCCGAGACCGTCGGCAATCGGAGCGCCGCCACACACGTCCCGGCGCCATGAGGCCAAGGCTGGAACGTTGTCCGCGGCGGAATACCTGTGCTAGAAGACCGGCCAAATGACCGACCGCCTTTCCCAGAACAAAGACAGTGAAATCGCGTTTTTCGACAGCCACGGGGCGTCGAATGCCTACGACGTGTTTGCGCCCGAGACCAACGAGCGCCTGATCGACATATTCGTACGCTTGAGCGGGCTGAAACCCGGCGCGCGCATCGCAGATCTCGGCTGCGGCTCCGGCGTTTTCAGCAACGCGCTGCGGCAGCGCGGCTATGAATGTACCGGCGTCGATCTCAGCCCGGCGCTGATCCGGATTGCCAGACAGAAATATCCCGGCATCGAATTCATCGAAGGCGATGTCGAGAATCTGCCATTTGCCGACGCCAGTTTCGACGGCGTGCTGCTCGCCGGCATCCTGCACCATTTTTCCGATCGATCCAGGTTCGTGGCGGAGGTCAAGCGCATCCTCAAGCCCGGCGGAAAATTCGTCGCCTTCGATCCGAACCGCATGAACCCGGCGATGTATCTTTACCGCGACCGTTCGTCGCCTTTGTACAGCCCGGTCGGCGTTACCGAAAACGAGCGTCCGGTCATCGCGTCGGAGATCGCCGACACATTCCGCGCCGCCGGATTTAGCGTTGGCACCGAATATCATTCGGGCATGAAGTATCGCTACATCGCCGCCAGCGCCTTTCGCTGGCTCCTGCCCGCCTATAATTTTTTCGACGCACTGATATTCGCACCGGCGTTCATGAAGCCGTTCCGTTCGTTCGTGTTCAGCTACGGCGAAAAGCCGCGCGGCCCGGCATGATCGGCATCGGCATCATCGGCAGCAATTACGGGCGCACCGTCCTGTTGCCGGCGTTTCGCGCCGATCCGCGCTGCGACGCGATCGCGATGGCCGGCAGCAATGCCGCCCGTACCGCCGAACTGGCGAGCGCGGCCGGCGTGCCGAAGGCCTATGGCGACTGGCGCGCTTTGGTTGACGACAAGGACGTGCGGGCGGTCGTGATCGCGACGCTGCCGAGCCTGCAGGCGGAGATCTCCGTCGCCGCGCTAAAGGCCGGAAAGCCGGTGTTCGCCGAGAAGCCGATGGCCGGCGATCTGGCCGGCGCGCAAGCCATGCTGACGGCGGCCGAGCAAAGCGGACTGCCGACCGGCATCGATTTCAACTTCACCCGGATCGCCGCCTGGCTGCGCGCCAAGGAGATGCTCGACGCCGGATGCGTCGGCGCCCTGCGTCACGTCACCGTGCACTGGCACGTCGAGAGCCGCGCCATCCAGATGCGCATGCGCAACTGGAAAACGGCCGGCGGCAACGATGGCGGCGGCGTGATCGGCAATTTCGTCTCGCACTGCTTCCACTACCTCGAATGGTTCGTCGGCCCGATCGGCGGACTTCAAGCGCGCGTATCCGGCATGCCGGACGATGCCGCGCTGCAGACGACCGTGGCGATGGCGCTGCAATACGAGGCGGGACCGCAGGTCAGCCTCTCGGTGAGCTGCGCCTCCTACGCCGGCATCGGCCATCGCATCGAATTTTTCGGCGAGGACGGGACATTGACGTTGCACAATCCGACCGCCGACTACATGCGCGGCTTCGATCTCAGTTATGCCAAGCGCCCGGGCGCGCCGGCGCGCATCCCCATCGATGATCCGATCGACGCGCAATATCCGGACGGCCGCATCGCGCCGGTATCGCGGCTGGCCGCGCAATTCTTTGATGCCATCGAGACCGGCAAACAAACCGCGCCGGACTTCAAGGCCGGCTATCGCGCGCAGCGCCTGATCGATGCCGCGCAGCGCTCGAATCGGCAAGGCCAGTGGATCGATTTCACCCGACAAAACGGCGCGCAAGGAAACTGAATAATGAGCGGCGCAAAAGTTCTGGTCACCGGCGGTTCAGGCTTCATCGGTTCGGCTTTGGTCAAGGCGCTGGTGAAATCCGGCGCGCGCGTGCGCGTGCTCGACGACAATTCGCGCGGCCGCCCGCGCCGGCTGGAAGCGGTCGAGAAAGACATCGAATTCATCGGCGGCGACATCCGTGACGCCGCCGCAGTCGATGTCGCGACCAAGGGCATGGACGAGGTGCATCATCTGGCTTTCGTCAACGGCACCGAATTTTTCTACAGCCAGCCCGATCTGGTGCTCGATGTCGGCGTGCGCGGCATGATCAATGTCATCGACGCCTGCCGCAAGCATAATGTCGGCAATCTCATCCTCGCTTCGTCGTCGGAAGTCTATCAGACGCCGCCGACAGTGCCGACCGACGAGAGCGCGCCTTTGTCGGTGCCGGATGTGCTCAATCCGCGCTATTCCTATGGCGGCGGCAAGCTGATCAGCGAACTGATGGCGATCAATTTCGGCCGCAAGTTTTTCGAGCGCGTGCTGATCTTCCGGCCGCAC
Source organism: uncultured Hyphomicrobiales bacterium (assembly GCA_903839845.1). Taxonomy (GTDB): domain Bacteria; phylum Pseudomonadota; class Alphaproteobacteria; order Rhizobiales; family Xanthobacteraceae; genus Pseudolabrys. Next base: position 4,396 of record CAIMEA010000194.1, on the reverse strand, counting down.
AATGTCTATGGCCCGGACATGGGCTGGGAGCATGTGGTGCCGCAATTCGCGCTGCGCCTGAAAAAGCTGTCGGCCGCGCAGAAGGACGGCACGCTGCGCTTCGACATCCAGGGCACCGGCGAGGAAACCCGCTCATTCTGCTATGTCGACGATCTGGTCGCCGGCGTCATGACGATGCGCGCCAAGGGCGAACACCTCAACATCTACCATGTCGGGACCACCGAGGAACTGTCGATCGCCGATGTGGCGCGTCGGATCGCGGCGCAGGCTGGCCGGGCCATCGAGATCGTGCCCGGCAAATTGCAGGCCGGCGGCACGCCGCGTCGCTGTCCCGACATTTCAAAACTGGCCGCACTCGGCTATAGACCCGGCGTATCGCTCGATCAGGGCCTCAAGCCCACCCTTGACTGGTACTGGAAAAACGCCGATTTGGCGCCTGCGCCGAAGAATTAATAACCCTGTCATTCCGGGGCGCTTGCGCGGCAAGCGAATCCGGAATCCAGAAGCGTGGTAGGACGTATCTGGATTCCGGGCCCGGTCCCACGGACGGTCCCGGAATGACGACGTTGTAAGGAGACTTCACTTGGTAGGCCCCACTAAGATTGCCATCGGCGCCGGCACCGGCGGCAGCGTCCCCGTCGAGCAGTGCCAGATCTGCGGCTCGGAAAAACTCGATGCCGTGCTGTCGCTTGGCTACATGCCGCCGGTCAACCAGATGGTGCCGATCGGCCAGGTGCCCCGCCAACAGCCGTGGTTTCCGACCGACCTCCTGCATTGCCGCACCTGCGACCTGGTGCAGTTGGGGCTGGCCGTCGACCCGGTCATCATCTTTCCGCCGGAATATCCCTACACGTCGGGCACGACCAAGCTGCTGCGCGACAATTTCGCCGATTTGCAGCGCGAGAGCGCCGCGCTGCTCGGCCTCACCGAAAAAGACCTCGTTGTCGATATCGGCTCCAATGACGGCACACTGATTTCAAACTTCCAGAAGGCCGGCAACCGCATCCTCGGCATCGAGCCGACCGATGTCGGCGACATCGCCAATTCGCGCGGCATTCCGACCATCAAGCGCTACTTCGGCAAGGCCGCGGCCAAGGAAGTCCTTGCCTCGCATGGCCCGGCGAAGCTGATCACGGCGGCGAACTGCTTTGCCCATATCGAGGACGTGCATGCGATCGTCGAAGGCATCGTCGAGATGCTCGCACCCGACGGCGTGTTCATTTCGGAGTCGCATTACCTGATCGGCCTGCTCGACACGCTGCAATACGACACGGTCTATCACGAGCATCTGCGCTATTATTCGGTGGCGAGCCTCAAGCATCTTTTGGAGATGCATGGGCTCGAAGTCTTCCACGCGCGGCCGATCCCGAGCCATGGCGGCTCGATCCGCGTCTATGCCGGCCGCAAGGGCCAGCACAAGATCGAACCCAGCGTGCAGAAGATGCTGGATGCCGAGCCGCGCGGCGAGGCGATGGCCAAGCGGCTGAAGGAGTTCAAGCACGACGTGCTGCTGTCGAAGCTGCGCCTGCTGGCGATGCTGAAGGACCTGAAGGAAAAGAACGCCCGGGTCGTCGGCATCAGCGCACCGTCGCGCGCCTCGACCTTGTTCAACTATGTCGGCCTCGACGACGGCATCATCGATTATGTCTGCGAAATCCCCGGCTCGCTGAAAATCGGCAAGTGCATGCCGGGCACCGCAATACCGGTGGTCGATGAAACGCGGCTGTTCGAAGACCAGCCGGAATGCGCCATCATTTTCTCCTGGCACATCGCCGACGAACTGGCGCCGAAGCTGCGCGCCAAGGGCTACAAGGGCCAGTTGATCTCGCCGCTGCCGGTGCCGAGATTCCTCTAGATTAGTATTTACGGGACGCCATGGCTTTGCTACGGTTACATGTAACCGGAGCAGGGCCATGGCGGTTTCCAAGCCAAAGGCAAAAACCAGGACTTCGCGCGCCAAGGTTCAGGCGCATCGCGACCGATTGCGCGCGCAGGGCTTGCGGCCGATTCAAATCTGGGTGCCGGACGCGCGCTCGCCGGAATTCCGCGCCGAGGCGCACCGGCAATCGTCGCTTGTCGCAGCAAGCCCGTACGAACGCGAGGATCAGGCCTTCATCGATGCGGTTTCGGATCGGGGCGATGAATGAAGCGCGGCGATATTTGGACCGTCGCCGGCGGTAAAGATTATGCCGGCAAGCCGCGGCCGGTCGTTATTCTGCAGGACGACAGCTTCGACGCCACGGCGTCCATCACGGTTTGCGCGTTCACGACGGATCTAACCGAAGCGCCGTTGTTTCGACTGTCGATCAAGCCCAATGAACTTAACGGTCTACGCGTCGCCTGCAATATGATGATCGACAAGATCACGACGATCCCGAAAACAAAGATGGGCGCGCGCATCGGGCGGCTTGATGACGAGGATATCGTCAGGCTCAATCAGGCGACGCTGGTCTTTCTTGGGCTGGCGGTTTCACCAAAAGCAAAGGCAGGCTGAGCCATGGGCGAATTCCCGAAGATCAAATCTCGCAGCCAAAGCGAGGTCTCTCCCTGGATGAGCGTGATCGAACGCGAGGTCGCGTATAAAAACGGCACCACCGAGCTTTATCACGCGGTCGGTCAGCAGGATTATGTGGGCATCGTCGCGCTGACGCCGGACGGGCGCATCCCAGTCGTGCGGCAATACCGCCCGGCGCTGGAGCGCTTCACCTGGGAATTGCCGGCCGGCCTGGTCGATAAAGGCGAGGATCCGGCGCTGACCTGCGAGCGCGAGCTGGCGGAAGAGACCGGCTACCCTTCCAAGGCGGTGCACGCGCTCGGCATCTATTCGCCCTGCACGTCGCGGCTGTCGAACATGATGTATTCGTTTTTCGTCGAGGCCGGGCCGCGCCCGGCCGGGCAGACCATCGAGGCCGGCATCGAGCTCAATCTGGTCACCCCGGACGAGCTGGCAGCCATGATTTTTTCCGGCGAATTTCCCCTGCAATTACATATCGGCGCGCTGATGCTGGCCGGAATGCGCGGTTTTATCGATCTGACCGCCTTCAAGCCGCGCTAGAGCTTGATTTCCATCAATGCCCGCACTTTGGAATGGAGCCAATTTCGCCTATACAAGGGGCCTGTAACCGCTCTAAAAAGCGGCGGCGGCGCTTACGCGGGAAAGCGGAACAGCAATGAATTACAATGACTTCTTCGTGTCGGCGCTGGATAAATTGCGCGACGAGCGCAGATATCGCGTTTTCGCCGATCTCGAGCGCATCGCCGGCCGGTTCCCGCACGCCCATTGGCACTCGCCCGAAGGCAAGCGCGACGTCGTCATCTGGTGTTCCAACGATTATCTCGGCATGGCCCAGCACCCGCAGGTGATCGGCGCCATGGTCGACGTCGCCGCCCGCATGGGCACCGGCGCCGGCGGCACCCGCAACATCGCCGGCACCAACCATCCGCTGGTCGAGCTGGAGCGCGAACTCGCCGACCTGCACGGCAAGGAAGCCGCACTTCTGTTCACATCGGGCTACGTCTCGAACCAGACCGGCATTCCGACCATCGCCAAGCTCTTGCCGAACTGCCTGATCCTGTCGGACGCGCTCAACCACAATTCGATGATCGAGGGCGTGCGGCAGGCCGGCTGCGACAAGGTGGTCTGGCGGCACAACGATGTCGCGCATCTCGAGGAACTGCTGAAGGCCGCCGATCCGGCGCGGCCCAAGCTGATCATCTTCGAGAGCCTCTATTCGATGGACGGCGACATCGCGCCGATCCACGCGATCTGCGATCTCGCCGACAAATACAACGCCATGACCTATGTCGACGAAGTGCACGCGGTCGGCATGTACGGCCCGCGCGGCGGCGGCGTCACCGAGCGCGACAATGCGGCGCATCGGATTGATGTCATCGAGGGTACCTTGGCCAAGGCGTTCGGCTGCCTCGGCGGCTACATCACCGGCTCGGCCGAGCTGATCGACGCGGTGCGCTCCTACGCGCCGGGCTTCATCTTCACCACCGCGCTGCCGCCGGCGATCTGCGCCGCGGCGACCGCCGCCATCAAGCATCTCAAGACGTCGCAATGGGAACGCGAGCGCCATCAGGACCGCGCCGCGCGCGTCAAGGCCGTGCTCAATGCCGCCGGCCTGCCGGTGATGCCGTCATCGACCCACATTGTCCCCGTGCTGATCGGCGACGCCGAGAAGTGCAAGCAGGCGAGCGACATGCTGCTGGCCGACCACGGCATCTACATCCAGCCGATCAACTATCCGACCGTGCCGCGCGGCGAGGAACGCCTGCGCATCACGCCGTCGCCCTATCACGACGACGCGCTGATCGACGCTTTGGCCGAGGCGCTGGTCGATGTCTGGGAACGGCTGCAACTGCCGAAGCGGCGCCAGCAACTGGCGGCGGA
>CAIMEA010000193.1 GCA_903839845.1 uncultured Hyphomicrobiales bacterium | reverse complement strand
TGACGCCTCATGACAGCGCCCTCGATAAGCAGGACGAGGGAATATAAGCATAGGATTTATAGCGGGTCAAAGGCCGGCTTGCATAAACCCCGCTCATGCCCGCGAAGGCGGGCATCCAGTGTTTTTGATGAGACTGGGTCCCCGCTTTCGCGGGGACGACAAAAGCGCAAACAAAAAACCCCGCCGGTGTTCCCGGCGGGGCTTTGGAGTCAAACGTCCAGAGGAGCGTTAGATCGCTTCCTTGAGATCCTTGGCGGCGCGGAAGGCAACCTTCTTCGACGCCTTGATCTTGATCGCTTCGCCGGTGGCCGGGTTGCGGCCCATGCGAGCGGCGCGCTTGCGCACCTGCAAAATGCCGAGGCCGGCGATCTTGACCCGTTCGCCCTTTTTCAGGTGCTTGGTGATCATCGCGATCAGGTCGTCGAACATATCCTGGCTCGCCTTCTTGGTGAGCGCATGCTGTTCCGCGAGCGTGGCCACCAGATGCTTGGTGGTGATCGGCTTGCTGGCCTTCGGTTTCGCGGGCGCGGCCTTTGCGGCGGCTGCTTTTGCCATTTGAAAGTGCTCCTTAAGCGCAAAATGCGCACGCAATGACCACTATGAGATTCGCCAGCTAATGCAAGCTATCTGGCGCATCGCTATGGGCTTACGCACATAAAGCTCACATTTTGCTGCACCTGCGGCGGTTTTTACCGCTTTAGCGGCCCGTTGCCGTTACCGCCGCTTTGGTCTATGCAGTCCGCAGGCGCCCGTAGCTCAGCTGGATAGAGCGTTGCCCTCAGAAGCTGGCTAAGATCACCAGAGTGACACGTGGAATATCCTTCTAGAACTAGGTTTTAATACTCTTGGCGGCGTCATTCCGCTGTAAATCGCCCCCAAGGCACGATTGAGGCACTCAGTCGCATTCGTTTAGGGGGTTAATATGCGTAAAACCATATTGGATCACATGGTCGCCTTCAGCGCGGTCGTGTCGGCATTAGGAATCGTCTTTGCTGGCTGGCAGGTTGTCTTGATCAGTCGTCAAATCTCAGATGCTGCGGACCAGTCCGCCCTGATAAAGGATAGCGTAGAGCGAAATTTCGATCAGTCCCGGCGCGCAACCGCGTATCGGGCCCTACTAGATTGGAGCCACGACCAACCGGTGAGCGCCGCCAAATGCGTCGAACTAGTCGCAGCAATGGATCAGACAACGTTCAACGCTCTAATTGATAGAGCCCAAATCGAACTGCCAACGATACTTCATGAAAAAGCTCAGCGATGTTTTTCGGATATGGACATAGATCTATTACCGAAATTCTTTGACGGCGAAAGACTAACGCGACGAGGATCTTCATTGGTGGCAGAGCGAGTTCGAAATGCCCTCAATGCGGACGAACACGTTGCTAGGGCTGTGAAATACGAGCTGGGCAACAAGGAGATGATCGACGAGGGCATAAAGAACGCAATCAAAGCGGAAGATAGCAAGATCATCGAAATGCTTGATGCAAAGCTGGAGCGCAAATCATACTCGCCGCTAACAGACTATTTAAAATCAGCCCCGGCGACGAAATCTCAATAGCAGCACTAAAACTGCCAATGGACCGCCGGCCTCCGAAGCTGAGATCTTTTATCAGCGGCACTGTTTAAATCTCTATCGGATCAAGGATCGTCCGGGTAAACGATGACCCTTTCGCGTGCAGGGCCACGTTAAGGGCACAGACCTCGCCTAAAAATATCTACAAATGCTGAGTGTGGGCCGACCGATGTCCGCTGTTACTCCAGTAACGGACAAATTGTTGCGGTGCCACGATTGTCCGCTTCGTGCCAATAGCGGACGATACTGAAAGTGGAGCGCAACGTGCGCTCGACTCGTAGCCAGCTGCCCTCTACCCTCCCGCACCGAATCCACGCCAATATGGCCCTCTTCTGCGACAGAATCACTGACGGACCGGAAAGCAGGCATAGCCAGGCGGCGGCCACCTAATTTGGATGCGGCGGGCATTGGTTGTTTATGGACGACCGCTCTGGCAGTTTGATCCACACCTCGTATTATAGTTTGCCTAGCACCTTGCAGGAGCCGCCATGACCCGATCCCTAGCTTTCATTCGTAACGTCACCGCCGTCCTGCTCTTGGGGCTCCTCGTCTCAGCTTGCGGCTACAATAACATCCCGACCTACGAGGAGCAGGCCAAGGCGAAGTGGGCAGAGGTGCAGAACAATTATCAGCGCCGCGCCGACCTCATTCCCAACCTTGTCGCCACGGTGCAAGGCTACGCCAAGCAGGAAAAAGACGTTTTAACCGCCGTCGTCGAGGCGCGGGCCAAAGCGACGCAAGTGAAGATAGATGTCTCGCAGCTTACGGACCCAGACAAGCTCAAGCAATTTCAAGATGCTCAGAATCAGTTATCAGGCGCCCTAGGCCGGCTTCTTGCAGTCAGCGAGAACTATCCGGATCTCAAGTCGAACCAGAATTTCCTCGCGTTGCAGTCACAGCTTGAAGGCACCGAGAACCGCATTGCTGTTGCGCGGCGCGACTACATCGAAGCTGTCAGGGTCTACAACACGGAACTCAGAACCCTCCCCGGTTCGCTTTGGGCAGCCACGTTCTTCCGGGCCAATAAGCCGATGGCTGAGTTTGCTGCCAGTGAGACTTCACAAACACCGCCTCAGGTGAAGTTCTGACCGCTTATCGGACTATGATGGGTAAGAAATGAACGCAGGCCGCACACCGTCGGCGCCGGCATTGCGGAGCTTGGGCGCGGCCATCGGATTTTTTGCGCTCATCTACACGATTGCCGTCGGCTTCGCTGTCAATTTTCCGGCGCTCAGCGGCCGTATCGTCGATCAGGCAAATATCATCGCGGCCGACACCCGCAGTGCTATCGAGCCCAAGCTTGCCGATCTCGAAGCCAAGTCCGGTATCCAGCTTGTCGTCGCGACAGTTTCGTCTCTCGAAGGTCAGGAAATCGAACCTTACGCTAACGAGCTATTTCGAACCTGGAAGCTCGGCGATAAGACGAAAAATAATGGCGCGCTGCTGCTTGTCGCGCCCAATGAGCGGCGGGTCCGCATTGAGGTGGGCTACGGCCTCGAAGGTACCCTAACCGATGCACTGTCAAAGGTGATCATTACAAACGCGATTACACCGCGCTTCAAAGCCGGCGATTTTAGCGGGGGCATTTCGCGCGGTGTCGATGACATCATCACTGTATTGACCACCGATGCCTCCGAATGGCAGCAGCGGCCTTCCCTGCGGCTGGATAGCCAACAGACCGCAGATTCGACCACTTGGCTGCTTCTCATCGCCGGCGTAGTTCTCGTCATCCTGCTAGTAATTTCGCCCAGCTTTCGGTGGATTTTTTTCAACCTTTTGCTGAATATCGCCTTTAGCTCGGGCGGCTCTGGAAGCGGAGACGGATCATCGAGCGGCGGTGGTTTTTCAGGCGGTGGCGGATCATCAGGCGGCGGCGGGGCATCAGGGAGTTGGTGATGATCCTTTCAAACGACGACCGGGGTCGTATTGCCTATGCTATCCATTCAGCGGAAGCCCATACGTCAGGCCAGATCGTTTGTGTATTGGCGCAATCGTCGTCTCAATCCACTTCTCTGCCTATCGTCATAGCCTCCCTCGTAGCGTTGGCGACGCCGTGGTTGCTGACGAGCCTCACTTCAATGACCGTGCACCGCATTTTGTCGCTACAGCTATTCGTTTTCTTATTGCTCATATTGTTTTTCTGCATCCCCCGCGTTCGCGTCAGTCTTATGCCTCGAAAGGCGCGGCGCGCTCTCGCGCATCGAGCCGCTATGGAACAGTTCATAAGTCGCGGCATAGGAAGGACAGCGGAGCAGCCCGGAATTTTGATTTTTGTATCGCTCGCCGAGCGATACGCGCGCATTGTTGCTGCCGATGAGATAGCGCAGCGTGTCCCCCAGACCGAATGGCAATCGGCTGTTGACGTATTGACTGCGCACATGCGCGATGGCCGCATTACCGATGGCTTCATCTCGGCAATAAACGTGTGTGGTGAAAAGCTTGCGATGCACTTTCCGAACACCGGAGCCGCGGATAATCGGCTGCCCGACCGCATCTATTTAATCTAAATCTCTAGCTGTGCGTTGGTCCAGAAACGGTGTCTGGTCGTATTCCCCGCCAACAAGAGCACGAGGGAGTGCAGCGACCGATTGCGACTTATTGGCCGACGCATCCAGCGAATTTTCGATGATCCCATGCGGGGCTCCCAGAATGGCACCTCTCCTCCCCCGGCACACTCCCGGCACACGGGAAACTGGCGCGCCCGAGACGATTCGAACGTCCGACCTTTGCCGCAGGAGCTACCCGCCTGCGCCAACCGAGCAAATAAAGGCCCGTTGCCGATGCGGCCGGTTTGGTCTATGCAGTCCGCAGGCGCCCGTAGCTCAGCTGGATAGAGCGTTGCCCTCCGAAGGCAAAGGTCGGACGTTCGAATCGTCTCGGGCGCGCCACTCCCCACATCCTTGCCGAACCATTAGCCGATCGTGCGTTCGAGCACATCGAGCCAGTTGCCGGAACCCAGCTTGCTCAACAGCGGTTCGGAATAGCCTTTGGCGCGAAGTGCGTCGATCAGCACCGGCAGACCGGCGGCGGAACCGATCGCCGCCGGCACCGTAGCGCCGTCGAAATCGGAACCCAGGCCGACGCGATCCTCGCCCAGCCTGTCGATGAGGTAATCGAGGTGGCGGACCATCACGTCGATACCGGTGTCCGGATTCATCGCTCCGTCGGGACGCAGAAAGCCGGTGGCGAAATTCAAGCCGACCATGCCGCGCGTGTCGCGGATCGCATCAAGCTGCCGGTCGGTGAGATTTCTCGCCGAGGGGCACAGAACATGCGCGTTCGAGTGCGTCGCAACCAGCGGCGCTTTCGACAGGCGCGCGACATCCCAGAAGCCTTTCTCGGTGATGTGCGACAGATCGATCAAGATCCCCATCTCGTTGCAGACCCGCACGAGATTTTCACCGGCCGGCGTCAGGCCGTCGCCGGTGTCCGGGCTCGAGGGAAAGCCGAACGAAACGCCATGGCCGAAAATATTGGTGCGGCTCCAGACCGGACCCAGCGATCGCAAGCCCGCGCCATAAAGCACGTCGAGAAAATTCAGATCGGCATCGATGGCGTCGGCGCCTTCGATATGCACGACCACCGCCAGCGCGCCGCGCGCCATCGCCGCCTTGATTTCGGCAACGCCGCGGCAGATCGCGACCGCGCCCTTCGACGCCCGTTCGATCCGCAGCAGGATCGCCAATTCGCCGACGATCGAATGGCGCGCCTCGTCCATGCTCAAAGGCGGCGGCAAAGTCGGCGATAGCTGTCCATTGGGCAGCCGGGGTTTCGGCGGCGACGGCGAATAGAGCGCGAACAGGCCGCCGGCCAGCGAACCGGCTTTGGCCTTTTGCAAATCGATATGCCCGGCGTCTTCGCCGTTGAGAAAATCCGCGACGCAATCGGCCGACGTCGACTTGTACAGCCGCAGCAGCACGTCGTTGTGGCCGTCGAAAACAGGGACTTGCTGCGTCATGAAAGCCCGCCTGAAAGAATCACCGCGCGGATAGTACTCGCTTTTGTTCTTTCGCGTTTCCGGATGGGCGAACCGGCGCCCACTTCGCCTGGAAACGATCTAGCGTATGCCGGCGCGCAGGAAGCTCTGGATGAAGGCGCGCTGGAAAATGAGAAACGCGATCATCAGCGGCCCCGAGGTCATCAGCGCGGCGGCGCAGATCACCGACCAGTCGATGCCCTGATCGACCGAGGCGAAGACCTGCAAGCCGACGGTGAGCGGGCGGGTTTCGACCGAATTGGTGACGATCAGCGGCCACAGAAAGTTGTTCCAGTGATAGCTGACCGAGACCAGGCCGTAGGCCACGTAGATCGGCCGGGCGAGCGGCAGATAGACGCGCCATATTGTCTGCAAGGTCGAGGCGCCTTCCATACGCGCGGCGTCATCAAGCTCCTTCGGGATCGACTTGAAGGTCTGCCGCAACAGAAAAATGCCGAAGGCCGACGCGACATAAGGCAGGCCGACGCCGGTGAGCGTATCGATCAGGCCGAGCTTTTGTAGCGTCTTGTAGTTTTCCAGGATCAGCACGTCCGGCGTCGCCATCAATTGCACCAGGACAAGGCCGAACAGGATGTCGCTGCCGAAGAATTTCCAGCGCGCCAGGCCGAAGGCGGCGAGCGTGCAGATGACGAATTGCGCCGCCATGATGCCGAGCACCAGAAAAATGGTGTTGGCGAAATAACGCGGAAACGGCGCGGCGTGCCAGGCATGAACGAAGTTGTCGAGCGTCAAGGGCGCGGCGATGTCGAAATGCGTCGCATAGGCCGACTGATGAAACGCCGCCCACAGCGAGTAGACCACCGGCAGCGCCCACGACAGGCCGAACACCCAGGCGGCCGCGGTGATCAGGACGGTGCGCGTCTTGCTCGCATGCGTCATCGGTAATGGACCTTGCGGTCGAGCAGATAGAACTGCGCCAGCGCGATCGTGCCAAGCAGCAACAGCAACACCGTCGACAGCGCCGCGGCGTAGGACGAATCCCAGAAGCTGAAGGCGACCTGATAGATATAGAACAGCAACAGCGTCGAGGCGTTGTTCGGTCCGCCGCCGGTCATGGCGATGACCTGGTCGACGATGCGGAAGGCGTTGATCAGCGCGTTGATGGCGACGAACAGGGTCGTCGGCATCACCAGCGGCCAGGTGATGCGGCGGAACACGGTCCAGGCGCCGGCGTTTTCCATGCGCGCGGCTTCGTAGAGGTCCGGCGGCACCTGCTGCAACGCGGCCAGAAAAAAGATCATGAAGAAACCGGCTTCCTTCCAGATCGTCACCGCCATCAGCGACCACAGCGCGGTGGCGTTGCTGCCCAGCCAATTGACATTGGCAAAGCCAAAAGCGCGGATGATCTGGTTCAGCAGGCCGTAATCGTTGGTGTAGAAAAACAGCCAGATATTGGCGGCCGCCACCATCGGCAATATCGTCGGCGTAAAGAAGGCGAGCCGCAAAGCGGCGCGGCCCTTGATGCGGCCGTTGACCCGCAGCGCCATGCCCAGCGCGATGCCGATCGCCAGCGGCACCGTGATGAGCGCGTAGAGCAGATTGTTCTCGAACGCCTTCCAGAAAATCGGATCGGCGAGCATCGCCTGATACTGGTCGAAGCCGATGAACACCGAGCGGCGCACGCCGCGCGGCGTCGAGTAGAAGCTGTCGATGACGGTGACCACCGCCGGGATATGCGTGAACGTCGCCAGCAACACGACCGCCGGCAGGGCCAAGAGCCAGCCTTGCACGTGGATGTTTAATCGGCTGTCGCGGCGCGGTTGCATGGGCCCCCACCCCCGCCACCCCCGCACGCGCTACTGCGCGCGGGGAGAGGAGAGGACGTGCTTACTTCTGGTACGGCTTGAGGATGCGCGTGGCTTCGGCTTGCGCCTCGTCCATCGCCGCCTTGGCCGGCTTGGTGCCGGTCAGCACCGCCTGCAGGCCATCGTTGAGCGCCTTGGTGACGCGCTGGTTGTCATGCGTCGATAATTCGGCAACGGCCTCCTTGAGCTGATCGCGCGCGACGATCGCCGGATTGAACGAGGCAGCGTAGGTCTTCATCGCCTCGGTTTCCCAGGCGTCCGGACGCACGGCGACATAGCCGGTGGCGATGCCCCAGTTCGCGGCCTTCTCCGGCGAGGTCAGGAATTTGGCGAAGGCGAGCGCCGCCGCCTGCCTGGCCTTGTCCTTGCTCTTGAAGATGTAGATGTTGCCGCCGCCGGTCGGCGAGCCGCCGCGCGCCTTGTGCGGCATCGGCGCGACGCCGAAGGCGAACTTGGCGTTGTTCTTGACGTTGGTCAGGTTGCCGGTGGTGGTCCAGATCACCGCGGTCTTGCCCTCGAAGAAATCCTTCGGCGTGGTCGCCCACTCGATGATGCCCTTGGGCATGACTTCGTGCTTGAGCGACAGATCGGCGAAGAACTGCGCCGCTTCGACGACCTTCGGATCGTTATAGGCGACCTTGGTGCCTTCCGGATTGGCGAGGATGGCGCCGTTCTGCGTGGTCAAGGCCTGGAACAGCCAGTACGGGAAGCCCGACGAGGGAATTTCGATGCCCCATTGGGTGACGTTTCCGGCGGCATCCTTCTTGGTCAGCTTCTTGCCGAACGACACCATTTCGTCCCAGGTGCCCGGCGCCTTTTCCGGATCGAGACCGGCGGCCTTGAACAGATCCTTGTTCCAGTACTGCACGATCGTCGAGCGCTGGAACGGCACGCCCCAGGTATGGCCGCCGGACTGGCTGTTTTCCATGAAGGCCGGATAGAACGATTTCAGCCAGGCCTTGTCGTCGGCCGAGGCGGCCAGCGTTTCGACCGGCTCGACCAGATCGTCGTCGATCAACGAATACATGTCGGTCGACAGCAGCACCGCCATGTCCGGCGCGTTGCCGGCTTTCGCCGCGGTCATCGCCTTGACCAGCGAGTCCTGGTAGCTGCCGGTGTAGACCGGCTTGACGGTGATATCCGGATGACCCTTGGAAAATTCGGCGACATAGTCGTCGATGATCTTGGTGATCGGACCGCCGACGGCGATCGGATAATAGAACGTGATCTCGGTTGCCGAAGCGGCCGAACTGGCCATGAGCGCGGCCGCGAGCGTGGCGGCGGCGGCGATACGGGCAAAGTGTTTCATGCGTTGATGCTCCCCTGTGATTGTAGTGTCTGAAAATGCGACGGACCGATTGCCGCGCCCGGATCGATGGCGAGACGATTGCCGCTCGAAGCGTCGAAGACGTGCGCGGCCGCAGGCTCCCAGCTCAAGGCCACACGGGCGCCCACCGCCGGCGCGCCGGCGCCGCGCGTGCGCGCCAGAACCGGCCGCTCGCCGAGCGTACAAGTGACGAGCGCCTCGGCGCCGAGATATTCGACCGACGTGACAGTGGCGTGAACGCCCTGCGCGGTATCGCGGCTGACGGCGATGTCCTCGGCGCGCAGGCCGAGGACGCGGCCGCCGTCGAGATCGAGAAAGCTCATCGGCGCTGTGCCGATGAATTTCGCGGTGAAAATGTTGGCCGGCCGCTCATAGAGATCAGCCGGCGTGCCGTTCTGCTCAATCTTGCCGCCACGCATGAGAATGACCCGGTCGGCCATGCTCATGGCCTCGGTCTGGTCATGCGTGACATAGACCATGGTAATGCCGAGGCGCTGTTGCAACGCGCGGATTTCGTGGCGCAGTTCCTGGCGCAATTGCGCGTCGAGATTGGATAAAGGTTCGTCGAGCAGGCAGACCGGCGCCTCGGCGATCAACGCGCGGCCGAGCGCGACGCGCTGCTGCTGGCCGCCGGACAATTGGCTCGGCTTGCGCGCCAGCAACGGGCCGAGCCCGAGCAGCGCCGCAACCTTGGCAAGCCGCGTCGCCATTTCCGCCTTCGGCGTGCCGCGCACCGACAGACCGAATGTGATGTTGTCGGCCACCGTCAGATGCGGAAACAGGGCGTAGGACTGGAACACCATGGCGACGCCGCGCGACGAGCCGGTGAGACCCGTGACATCCTTGCCGGCGATCTCGATAACGCCGCTGGTGGGCTCGTCGAGACCCGCAATCATGCGCAACGTCGTCGACTTGCCGCAGCCGGAGGGTCCGAGCAGGACGGCAAGCGTGCCGGGCTCCACGTCAAAGGACACGTTGTCAACCGCGCGGGCATCACCCCACAATTTGCTGACCGATCTGACAACAACGCTTTTCACTTATTTTTATCCGTTGGCCGCATCCGGTCGCGGTAACAATGCGCAATGACGGTTATGTGACGGTCAAAGTAGAGCAGCGCGGTTGCACGCTTGCAAGCGACGGCGATTGTTGCAACGCACTCGGCTCTAGCGGCGTCAGCCAGTGCTATCGGCAATCGCCTGTTCGGCTTCGGCGATCGCCTCCGGCGTGCCGACATGCATCCACAGGCCTTCCATTCGCAAACCATGCAGCCGCCCGGCCTCGATGGCGCGGGTGAAAAGCTTGGTGAGCGAGAAAGCACCTTGCGGCGCGTCATCGAACAGACGCGGCGACAGGATCGCGGCACCGGCATAGACAAAGGGCGCGACGTCGCGCTCGGGCCTGGTACGCAAGCGGCCATCGGAGGCCATGAGAAAATCGCCGCGGCCGGCATAGCCGATGCTGCCGGCGCCGGGGGCCAGCAGCAACAGCGCGTCCATCGTGGCGGCGTCGAAGCTGTCGGCCAGCCGCGTCAGATTGGGAATCACGCCGTCGATCCAGATCGTGTCGGAGTTGATATGAAAGAACGGCGCGTCGCCCAGAAGCGGCAGCGCCTTGACCACGCCGCCGCCGGTGTCGAGCAGTAAGCCACGCTCGTCGGAAATCGTCACGCGCGGCGCGGCGCGCGCGGCAACATGGCGTTCGATCTGTTCGGCGAGATAATGCACATTCACCACGGCGCGCGTGACGCCGGCGTCGGCCAGGCGATCGAGCACGTGATCGATCAGCGCCTTGCCGGCGACCTTGACCAGCGGCTTCGGCATCGTGTCGGTGAGCGGGCGCATGCGCTGGCCGAAGCCGGCGGCCAACACCATGGCGGCCTGCGGTATCTTTTCGCTCATCAGGATTTCACCTTGGGCGCTGGGACATTAGCGCGATACCAGGCGCCGAGCGGCGCCAAAGCCGGATGCGCCAGCGAGTGCTGGAGATAGGTCCATACCCGCGGCATGTGACGCAAATATTGCGGCTTGCCGTCGCGCCGGTCGAGACGAGCGAAGATGCCGAGAATCTTGGACGCGCGCTGCGCCGCCATCGTCGCATAAAGCTGCGCGAAAGTTTTCGCGTCGAATCCCGGCTCGGCAGCGAGCCGCGCGCGCGTGTAGCGCGACAGCAAGGCTATCTCCAGAGTCTGCGGCACGGTGACGCGCGCGTCCTGCAACAGCGAGGCGACGTCATAGGCGGCCGGGCCCATCATCGCGTCCTGAAAATCCAAGAGGCCGATGCATGCGATGCCGTCGCGCTCCGGCAGCCACAACAGGTTCGGCGAATGATAATCGCGCAGCACCCAGGTTTGCCGCGCCGCGAGCGCCGGCGTCAGCGCCGCGCGCCACAGCGCGACGTAACTGTCGCGCACCTCGTCGGACGGCGTCGAGCCGAGCAGAGGCAAAAACCAGTCGAGCAGCAGCTCGGTCTCGATCAGCATCGCGTCCATGTCGTAGCGCGGCACATGGTACTGCACGCCGGGTTCGACGGTCAGCGTATCCGGCGTGCGCTCGCGATGCAGCGCGGCCAGGAGATCGGCGGCGATCTCGTAACGTTCGGCGATCGGCGCCGGCGGATCGCCCTCGACGACCAATTCGTTGCCAAGATCCTCCAGCACCAGCAGACCGGCGTCGCGGTCGGCGGCATAGATGCCCGGCGCCGACAGGCCGAGCGTTCGCAGGCCGCGCGCCATGGCGACGAACGGCGTCACGCTCTCGGCCAGATGGGCGATGGCGCTATACGGTTTGCCGTCGCGCACCGGCGGCCCGTCCGGGCGGCGCGGCGAATTCATCAGGATGTAGCTTTTGCCGTCATGCGTCAGCCGCTCATAGGAGCGCGTCGAGGCGTCGCCCTGAATACGGTGACGCGCCGCGAGACCAAAGCCGCTGTCGTTGAGAAAGCGGCGGATCGTGGCGATGCGCTCGGCGCGCGCGGCAAAGCTGCCGTGGCCGGTAATTTGCGCGTCGCGGTAGGTCTCGCCGCGCGGCGGCGACAGAGTGAGCGCGATGTCGAGCCGGTCTGGCGGCAGCAGAGGACCGGCGCGGTCAGGCCATTCCAGCAACATCACCGCCGTTTCCGGCGCGTCCTCGAAGCCAAGCTCGTTCAGCTCGGCCGGATCGGTCAGCCGGTACAGATCGGCATGCACCACCGGAAAGCGCGGCAGGTCGTAACTCTGCGTCAACGTGAAGGTCGGGCTCGGGACCTCGATGGTCTCATCGCCGGCGATGTGGCGGATGAAGGCGCGGGCGAACGCCGTTTTGCCGGCGCCGAGATCGCCCGACAAAGTGATCAGGTCGCCGGGCTCGATCAGCCCGGCAATGTCCGCCATCAGCCGCTGCGTGGCCTGCTCGTCTTCGAGCGCCACCGTGAAGCTGTAGCCGCCGGGCTGTGAGGGAGACATCGAATCATCCGCATGAGGGCAAAGCCCTTATAAACGGGACCGGCGCTGATGCGCCAGACCGCCTGCGTCGAAGCCCTCACTCCGCCGCGATGCGCGTTTCGGCGGCGATCATGTCGTCGATGATCTTGCGGGCGCGCATCGAGCCGGCGTCGATGTTGAGGTTGCGCAAGGGCGCGTCCGGATGCTCGCTGATATAGCGCTGCTGCGCCTCGACCACAACGAGGTCCTCCAGGAAGATGTTGGCATTGGCCTCGCGCAGCAGCGAGGTCAGCGACTGATCATTCAGTTTGTAGTTGCGCGTCATCGACCAGAAATACATGCAGGTCGTGTCGGTTTCCGGCGTGATCGAGTTGAGCACGCGGCCATTGACGCCCTGCGAGCGGTCGCCGGTCGGCGCGCCGGTGCCGGCCGGCGCGACGCCGACGTCGAGCACGATCGTGCACGGCGCCTCGAAGCGGATGATCTGCCAGCGGTCGACATTGCCTGGCTTGCCGAGCTGGGCGCGCCAGAAAGGCGGCGCGTCGATGTCGAGCATCCAGCGCGTTGACGTCACGGTGCGGCCGGCATGCGTCGTCGTCATCGGCGTCTCGGCGACGTGCTTGGAGCCGATGCTGGTGATGTGGACGAAGGACTCGTGGGTCAGGTCCATCAGATTGTCGACGAACAGCCGGTAGTCGCATTTGGCGAAAAGAGTCTTGCCGTCGCCGGCCCATTCCGGATCGTCGTTCCAGTGCATGTCGGGAACCAGCGCGGGATCGGCAAGCGCCGGATCGCCCGGCCAGACCCAGACGTAGCGATGGCGATCGAGCGCCGGATAGCTGCGCACTTTCGCCGCTGGATTGAGATTGTCCTGCGACGGCATGCGCGTGCACTGCCCTTTGCCATCGAAGCCGAGACCGTGATAGCGGCAGACGAGTGTCTCGCCTTCGAGCCAGCCCATCGACAGCGGTAACAAGCGGTGCCAGCAGGCATCTTCGAGCACGGCGAGCGAGCCGTCGGCCTTGCGCCACAGCACCATTTTGTTGTTGCAGACGGTGCGCGCCAGCGGCTCGCGCTTGCCGACCTCGTAGCTCCAGGCGGCGATGTACCAGGCGTTGAGCGGAAAGATGCGCGGTGCGTTCATGGCGAGCCCCCTCGTAAGCGGCGCCTTCTGTGAGACGCTTCGCGGAACAGACTACCCCCGCCGCGCCGGCGGAAACAATAGGCGGAAAATTGAACTGCGGCGTCGATGCGGCATACGGCGCGAACTGCCATGGCACTGCCACGTTTCTAACGCGCCACCGTCGAGGTTCCGGCGATACCGACACATCACCGCCATCGTCCGGCGAAACATCGGCGCGTGCGCGTGCAGTGCGGAACGCATGCGGTGCACTGGCGTTTGTACGTGTGGGATAAGGATTACACAGCGAAGGAGCACTAACATGCGTAAACTGATCACAGCACTCTCGGTCGCGGCAATGACGGCAGCGGTCGCCATTCCGACTTTGGCGAGTGCGCAGGAGCAGCCGCAATACACGACCGGCTATGCGGGCCCCGTCGCGGGCGCTGCCGTCGGCACCGCGGTCGGCGTCGGACTCTATAACGGCTGGTACGGTTCGGGCGCCTTTATCAGCGCGTTGCCGGCCACCGCCGCAGGCGCCGCGGCCACTGGCGGCGTTGCCGGTGTCGGCACCGTCGCTTTGATCGACGGCGTATTCCAGCCGTGCCGCGGCTTCCATGCTTTGTTCGGCGCTAACTCGGGTGCCTGCGTCAACGGCGACTATGTCGGCTACGCGCCGCGCCGCATGCGCTAAATCGCGAAATCTCTGAAACGCCCCGCGACGAGACCTTCAAAGGTTTCGCCGCGGGACTTTTTTATCGGTTTGAACCGACGACGATCAAGCCGCGCTTTTTTTGGCGATCTGTTTGACGTCCGCCCGCGTCAGCGGGTCGGCGGCGTGGACGAGCGGGAGGACGCAGGTGACTTTGGTGCCCTGCCCGACCGTGGAGTCGATCATGATGCTGCCGCCGTGCAGTTCGACGAAGGACCGCACCAGCGATAGACCGAGCCCGGTGCCGCGGTGTTCGGAGCCTTGCGGGTCGGTCTCGAACCAGTCGAACACTTTGTCTTTTGCCTCGGGGGGAATGCCCGGACCACGATCGATGACGGTGAACACCACCGCGTCGTTTTCGCGTTCGGCCGACAAGGTCACGACGGCGCCTTCCGGCGAGAAGCCGACCGCGTTGGATAATAGATTAAACAGAACCTGACGCAGCCGGCGTTCGTCGGCGCTGAAACTGCCGATGTTTGGCGCGGCCTCGATCTCGAGGCGGAGATGAGTTTTGACCAGACGATCGAGCACGCCCTCGGCCGCCGCTTTCATGCAGGCGCGGATGTCGACCTGCGACAGATTGAGCGTCATGGCGCCGGCGTCGATGGTGGCGAGATCGAGAATGTTATTGATGATGGCCAGCAGCGCATTGGTCGATGTCGTGATGTAGCCGAGATATTCGCGCTGCTTGGCGGTCAGCGGGCCGAAGGCCGGATCGCCGAGCAGATTGGCGAAGCCGATGATGTTGGTCAGCGGCGAGCGCAATTCGTAGGACACATGGTGCACGAACTCGATCTTGATGCCGTCGGCGGCGACCAACGCCTCGTTGCGTTCGGTCAGTGCGCGCTCGACATTGACGGTGTCGCTAACGTCCTGGAAGGTGACCAGGGTCGCGCCGTCCGGCAGCGGCATGGTCGCCATGTCGATCACCATTCCGTCGCGCCGCTCGATGCGTGCCACGATCGGCTCGCGGCCGTCGATGGCGGTGACGGCGGCGCGCAGAGCGCGCCACACATTGTTGTCGTCGTGCAGCGCCTGCGACCATGCGGTGACCGCTTCGACATGCGGGTGCGCGTCAAGCGCCTCGCGCGACAGCTTCCACATGCGCTGGAACGCCGGGTTATGCAGGTTGACGCGGCCGTCCGAACCAAACACGGCGACCGCCTCGGCGAGATGATCCAGCGTTTCGCGCTGCACTTTGATCAGCGCGTCGTAACGCCGGTGCATGGCGAGACGCTCGGTGACGTCGTCATAAAGATACGTGACGCCGCCCTCCGGATTGGGCGTGGTGACGACGCGCAAGGTGCGCCCGTCCGGCAGGTGCCACATATGCTCCTGCGGCTCGACCATGCGATAGGCTTCGTAAAGCTGCTGCTTCCATTGCCGGAAGTCCTGCTGCTCCGGCAATTTGCGGTCGGCGCGCAGTCGGTCGAGCACGGCGCTGTCGGTCGGCGTCTGGTCCAGCATGCCGGCATCGAGATCGAACAGCGCGCGGAACGCGGTGTTGTAGAACAGCAGCTTGCGGTCGACGTTGAAGATCGCGACGCCGGTGGCGAGCTGGTCGAGCACGCGGCGATGCGCCTCGATCATGCGGGCGAGTTCGGCGCGCATGGTCTCGGCTTCGGTTCGGTCGATCGCCATGCCGGCGCTGCCGCCGCCGCTGGGCGCATCGACGATATCGAAGATGCGGCGTTCGCCGGCGATAATGACCGGCAGGCGCTTGACGAAGGCCGCGCCGGCGGCGCGCAAACGCACGGATTCGTCGCGGGCGGCGCTGTCGAGCAATTCCAGTTCGCGCGCCACCGCGTCGGACGCATCGACGGCCTCGACCGCGCGCGCATAGGCGGAATTGGCGAAGATGAGATGGCCGTCGCCGTCGCGCGCCCAGACCGGCGCCGGTAGCGATTCGAGCAGCGCCTTGAGGGTCTCGACATCGCCGCTGAGCCGCTCGTGTCGGCTGGCGAGGTCGACCAGATCGCGCTCGATGCCGCTGACGTCGCGCAGCCGCAGCACGGCGCGGCCGCCGACGGCGCGGCCCGCGACTTCCAGCGGACGGCCCGAAAGGGTGGTCAGTGTCATGACGAAGCCGCGGCCCTCGCCGCGCAGATCGGCAACCGCTTGTTCAATATGCTGGGCGGCGACCGGCTCCAGCCAGGCGCCGAAGGCCAGCACCCGCTCAGGGCGATGTCCGGCGACGATCAACGTCGTATCGCCAAGGATTTCCGGTTCATCGTCGGCGGCGGCCCAGGTGACCAGCACCTGCGGGTCCGACAGCAGAAGTTGCTTGAAGCGATCGGCCTCGGCCTGCAGCGTCACCGCGTCGTCTCGCCCGCCGCTATCGTGGCGACCGGCCTGGCGGCGATTGCGGATCAGCACGACGGTGGTGAGGACGGCGAAACAAGCCGCGCCGGCCAACAAAGTGAAGCTCACGACCTCCTGGCGGTCGAAGATAGCGAAGGCGCGGCTGAGCGTCTCCGCGTCGGCGGGAGACGCACTGAGCGGGATGCAGAGATTCGCGAGGGCGGCGGTCGTCAAGAAACCGCGGCGCCTCGAACGAGAACGCAGAATCCCGTTCGCCGTCCGGACCGTCTCCGGCATTTCAGAATTGCCCCAAAGGATGCGTCAACGGGATACGAAACGGATGCTGCGACGGACCCGATCGATGTCCGTCCCATGGCTCGCGAATCGTCGGACTTTACCCCCACGGGGACTCAAGCCGAAAGAGTCCATATGGTGAACGTGTCGAGGTGAAGCGGATTTTCGGAATGAGCCAGCGTTTGCCGGCGCGCGCCGCGCTATTTCGCCGTTTCGGCGCGCTTGGCCATGTCTTCGACATTGATACGGCCGAGCGCAGTGGAAAAGCTGCGCTCGGCTTCGGCCAGCGCCGGGCGCACCACGTCGCTGACCAATTTGGGCAGCGCGGACTGCGGTTCGTCCTCGTCTTCCATGCGCGAGGCTGAACGTAGAATTTCCTCGGCGGTGATTTTCTTTTGCTCGCGCGCCAGTTCGTAGCCGCCGTGCGGACCGCGTATCCCTTTAAGGATACCGTCGCGGACAAGCGCCTGCAGCACCGGTTCGAGGTGGCGTGGCGGCAGCTTATGACGCGCGGCCAAGGCCTTCGCCGATACCGGCCGACCCTGAGCATTGATAGCCACGTCAATCACAGCGGCAATGGCAAGAATGCCCTTGCGGGAAACCAGCGGCATAATTCGCACCAGTTGCAACTAATTTCAGCGGTAATAGGCTACGGTCGGCAATTCGTCTAGGGCAAAAGCGATAATCTGTTTCTCAACCTCCGGTGGATCCAAACCCACCTATTCCGCGAGATGTTTCATCAAGCGAAATGACTTCAAGAAAGGTCGCGCGCGTCACGGTTGCGACGACCATCTGGGCAATGCGCATGCCACGCGCGATTTCGACCGATTCGTTGCCGTGATTAATGAGGATGACCTGGATTTCACCGCGGTAGTCGGCGTCGATCGTGCCCGGCGTATTCAGCACGGTCAGTCCTTGCTTCAGCGCCAGACCCGAACGCGGCCGCACCTGCGCTTCGAATCCTTCCGGCAGCGCAATGGCAATTCCGGTCGGCACCAAGGCGCGCGCGCCCGGCGCGATGATGACCGGCGCGTTGGCAGCGACGGCGGCCATTAAATCGAACCCGGCGGCAAGCGCGGTTTGATAGGACGGCAACGGCAGATCCTGCGCGTGCGGCAGACGCGCGATGCGGACATTGGCGACGGTCAATTCTGTTCTCCGTTGAGCGCGGCCGCGATATGCGCAATCAAAGTCGCGGCGACGTCTTCCTTGCTTTGCGGCGGCCAGGCTTCGACACCCGACGCCGTCACCAGCTGTATCGTATTGCGGTCGCCGCCCATAATGCCGGTTTCCGGCGACACATCGTTGGCCAAAATCCAGTCGCAGCCTTTTTTGGCGAGCTTGGCCTTCGCGTTGGCGAGCACGTTCTCGGTTTCGGCGGCAAAGCCGATCACCAGGCCGGGGCGTCCCGATGCGCGATGCGCGATCGTTGAAAGAATGTCGGGATTTTCAGTGAGCGCCAGATCGGGCGTCGTCTTGCCGGCCTGCTTCTTGATCTTCTGCGCGCCGGCATTGGCGACGCGCCAGTCGGCGACCGCGGCGGCAAAGATGGCGACATCGGCGGGCAGCGCGCGCTCAACGGCTTCCAGCATATCGCGCGCCGATTCGACATCGACCACGGTGACGCCTTGCGGCCTGGGCAAATTCACCGGCCCGCTGACAAGGACGACGTCGGCGCCCGCGCCGGCGGCGGCAATGGCGATGGCGTAGCCCTGCTTGCCCGACGAACGATTGGCGATGTAGCGCACCGGATCGATCGGCTCATGCGTCGGACCGGCGGTGACCAGCACGCGCTTGCCTTTCAGCGGCTTCGGCGCGTCGCGTAATTTGAGAATCCTCTCGACGCCGGCGGCAATCTCCAGCGGCTCGGCCATGCGGCCAAAACCGCGCTCGCCGCTCTCCGCCATTTCGCCTTCGTTCGGACCGATCGTCGCGACTCCGTCGGCGATGAGCTGCGCCAGATTGCGTTGCGTCGCCCTGTTCGCCCACATCGCCGGATTCATCGCCGGCGCCAGCAGGATCTGCGCTTTCGTCGCCAGCAGTACCGCGGTGGCGAGGTCGCCGGCCAGGCCGTTGGCCATTTTCGCCATCAGGTCGGCGGTGGCCGGCGCAACGACGATCAGTTCGGCCTCTCGCGCCAGACGAATATGCCCGACATCGAATTCATGCGCCGGATCGAACAGATCGGTGAAGACGCGCTCGCCGGTGATCGCGCCGGCCGACAACGGCGTGACGAATTCCTCCGCCGCCTTGGTGAGAATGCAGCGGACCGTGAGGCCGCGCTCTTTCAGGCGGCGGATAAGGTCGAGCGATTTGTAGGCGGCGATGCCGCCGCCAATGATCAGCAGGACACGCTTGGCCGCGGCGGGTTTTTCGACCGGCGCCGGGGTGGAGCCGGCCGTTGGCGGCGTCTCGGTGTCGCCGGCGGCCTCGCGCAGAATGGTGCGGACTTCGTCCTCGACCGAACGGCCATGACGCGCCGCGCGCAGCCGCAGCTGCTGTTTTAAGGCGTCGTCGATTTGCCGAACGGTGAGAGATGCCATGAGTCAGCTATGGAATGATTGCATTGATTTCATTGCAATCATACTCCAGCTAAAAAATTCCGCCAGAGTTGCCTTGACTGGGTTATCGGGGGCTTATATTTAACCTCAAGGTTATTTAACCGAACGGCTAACTATAATGATCCAGCCCGCCCCCGACCGACTGAGCGCCACCTTCGCGGCGCTTGCCGACCCGACCCGGCGCGCCATCCTGGCCCGGCTGGCGCTGGGCGAGACGTCGGTGTCCAAGCTTGCCGCCCCCTTCGAGATCAGCCTGCCGGCGGTGTCCCGGCATCTCAAGGTGCTGGAGCGCGCCGGCCTGATCACGCGCGGCCGCGATGCGCAGATGCGGCCGTGCAAGATCGAGGCGTCGGCGCTGATCGGAGTCGACGACTGGCTCGCCGAATATCGCAGACTGTGGGAGGCGCGGCTCGATCGGCTCGACGATTATCTGCAACAGCTGAAGGCTCAACAGGCTTCCGCGCGGGAGAGCGGCGATGACGGCAAGAAATAGTCGCGCCGCGCCCGCATGGAACTTGGCCGCTCACATTGCCGCGATGGCGGCGAAGCAGAGCGGACGCCGCGCGCCCGCCTGTGATGAAATGATGGCGCCATAGAACAGGGAAGGATCACGCCATGCAGATTACGCCCTACCTCTTTCTCGATGGCCGTTGCGAGGAAGCCATCGAGTTCTACAAAAAGACGCTGTCGGCCAAGGTCGTCATGCTGATGCGATTCAAGGAAGCGCCGGACCAATCGATGATTTCGCCAGGCGCCGCCGACAAGATCATGCATGCGAGCCTCACGATTGGCGGCAGCGACCTCATGCTGTCGGACGGCCGCAATAGCGGACATCCCGAATTCAAGGGCAGCGCGCTGTCGCTCAATCCGAAGGACGAAGCGGAGGCCGACCGCCTGTTCGCTGCGCTCGGCGAAGGCGGCCAGGTGCAAATGCCGATCGGCAAGACATTCTTTTCGCGGCGCTTCGGCATGGTCGCCGACAAATTCGGCGTCAGCTGGATGATCAACGTCGCAACATGAGAAATGCCTGAGCGAAAGCTCCCCTGGGAACCCGGGCACGACACGCATGACGCTCAAGCTTTACTATCATCCCCTGTCGTCTTTCTGCCACAAGGCTATCATCGCCTTGTACGAGAACGGCACGCCGTTCGAGCCGGTCCTGGTCAATCTCGGCGACGCGGAGTCCAGCCGCGACTTGCGCCGGCTGTGGCCGCTGGCGAAATTTCCGGTGCTGCGCGACGACGCGCGTGACTGCACCGTCGCCGAAGCGACAACGATCATCGAATATCTCGACGTCTATTATCCCGGCGCGACGAAGCTGCTGCCGGCCGACGCGCAAGGCGCCTGGCAGGCGCGCATGTGGGACCGCTTTTACGACAACTACGTTCACATCCAGATGCAGAAAATCGTCGGCGATAACCTGCGGCCGCCCGGCGCCGGCGACGCTTTCGGCGTCGAGCAGGCGAAGACAACCATCCGCACCGCCTATGGCATGATCGACGCGATGATGGCCGGCAAGAATTGGGCGGTAAACGAGACCTATGGTCTGGTCGACTGCGCCGCGTCGCCGGCCTTGTTCTACGCCAGTCTCGCCGTGCCATTCGACCCGGCGCAGCGGCATCTTCGTGACTATTTCGAGCGCCTCACCGCGCGCCCGTCCTATGCGCGGGTGCTCCGTGAAGCCGAGCCCTATTTCAATATGTTCCCGATGTCAGT
The DNA here is from genome assembly GCA_903839845.1 of uncultured Hyphomicrobiales bacterium. Lineage (GTDB taxonomy): Bacteria > Pseudomonadota > Alphaproteobacteria > Rhizobiales > Xanthobacteraceae > Pseudolabrys. The sequence goes on along the minus strand of CAIMEA010000193.1, from coordinate 68,708 downwards.
GAAGCCGGCTTTGCCGGGTGCAAAAGAGAGACTGTAATGCCGCAAACGCAAAACCAGGCTTCGAAGGACTTCGTCATTTCGCGCGTGTTCGACGCGCCGCGCGATTTTCTGTGGAAGTGTTTCACCGAACCCAAGCACATGCAGCAATGGTGGGGGCCGAAAGGCGTCAAGATCATCAGAGCCGAAATCGATCTGCGCGTCGGCGGCACCTGTCTCTACGGCATGCAGAACCAGGCCGGCGACGTGATGTGGGGCAAATTCGTCTACCGCGAGATCACGCCGCCGGAGCGCATGATCTTCATCAATTCATTTTCCGACGAGGCAGCCGGGCTGACCCGGCATCCGCTGGCGCCACAATGGCCGTTGCAGTTGCTGTCGACCTTCACCTTCGAGGAACAGCCCGGCGGCAAAACCAAATTCACCGTGCGCTGGTCGCCCTACGAGCCGACGGCCGAAGAGCAGGCCGCATTCGACGCCGGTCATGACAGCATGACGATGGGCTGGAGCGGCACCATGGAGAACCTCGAGACCTACATTGCGCGCACGCAACAACAGCAGCAGCAATAGGAGAGCCGCATGCCCATCGCGCGCCAGCAGATCACGCCTTGCCTCTGGTTCGACAGGAACGCCGAAGAGGCCGTGAATTTCTACATCACGGTGTTCAAGAATTCCAAAATCACGCATGTCGTCCGCTACGGCAATGCCGGACAAGAGACCCACGGCGGCAAGCCGGGCGCCGTGCTGGCCATCGACTTTGAACTCGACGGCCAGAAATTTTCCTGTCTCAACGGCGGACCGCATTTCAAATTCAGCGAAGCGGTTTCCTTCCAGGTGCCTTGCGAGACCCAGGAAGAGATCGACTATTACTGGTCGACCTTGACCAAGGGTGGCAGCGAAAGCGACTGCGGCTGGCTCAAGGACAAGTTTGGCCTGTCATGGCAGGTGTTTCCCGGCCGTCTGCTCGAGATGCTGCGCGATCCCGACCGCGCCAAAGCCGACCGCGCCATGAGCGCGATGTTGACGATGAAAAAGATCGACGTGGCCACGATCGACCGCGCCTACGCCGGCAAGTAGACGCCGGCATCGACAGCAAAGCAAAGTAACGGAGTGCCAGCATGGTTGACGCTGCCCAACAAATTTACGGAGAAGGCAAAGTCGCCATCACCCGCGTGTTCGACGCGCCGCGCGCGCTGGTCTGGCGAGCCTGGACCGATCCGGCCATGATGGCGAATTGGTTCGGCCCGCGCGGATTCACCAGTTCGGTGCCCGAGCTTGACCTGCGCGTCGGTGGCGCCTTGCGCATCGTCATGCACGGGCCGGACGGCAACGACTATCCGATGAAGGGTGTGTTTCTCGAAGTGGCACCGCCGGAGCGGCTTGTGTACTCGAATATCGCGCTCGACAAGGACGGCAACCATTTGCTCGAAGGCGAAACCACCGTGACGCTCAGCGAGCAGGACGGCAAGACGACACTCTATCTGGTGTCGCATATGGTCGGCCGCGTACCGATCGCGCCGCAAATGCTCGCGGGCATGGAAGCGGGCTGGACGCAGAGCATCGACAAATTGGGAGAGCTTCTCTGACTTGTCCCGGGCGCAGCGCAGCGTGTAACGATGCGCTGCTGAACCGGGACCGTCGTGAATTCACAATTTGAAACGGCCCCGGCTCTGCGCCGCACCACTTCGCAAGCGCTCGCGCTGCGCCGCGTCCGGGGCAAGCGAAGCACTACAAAATCAGCCAGGCGATCCAGCCTAGCATCAGCGCGGCCATCCAGATGCCCGCCGCGGTCCAGCGGCCGTGGCGCGCCTCGGCGCGGCCGATGGCCTCGACCGATTGCGGCGACAGCACCAGCCCGTCGCGCGTGATGTCGTCGATCTGATCGAGGATGGTGCCGGCGCGATTGAGCAGCGACGGCACCTGACCGAGAAAGCGGCCGATCTCGCCGGCGCCGTCGACCGCGCCTTCGAGCTTGCCGATCGGGCCGAGATGGCGCGCGATCCATTCGCGCACCACCGGATCGGCGGTCTTCCACATATCGAGCTTGGGATCGAAGGTGCGCGCGACGCCTTCGACCACGACCATGGTCTTCTGCAACAGCAGCAGTTCGGGCCGCGTGCGCATGTCGAACAGGCCGGTGACCTCGAACAGCAGCATCAACAGCTTGGCCATCGAGATGTCTTCGGCGGTGCGGTTGTGGATCGGCTCGCCGATGGCGCGGATGGCCTGCGCGAAGTCTTCCACTCTGTGATGGCGCGGCACGTAACCGGCATCGAAATGCACCTGCGCCGTTCGCATGTAATCGCGGGTGATGAAGCCGTACAGGATTTCGGCGAGGAAGCGCCGCTCCTTCGGTCCGAGCCGTCCCATGATGCCGAAGTCGACCGCAACCAGTTTGCCGTCGGCATCGACGAACAGATTGCCCGGATGCATGTCGGCGTGGAAAAATCCGTCGCGCAAGGCGTGGCGCAGGAAACTCTGGATCACGTTGCGGCCGAGCGCCGGCAGATCGAGACCGCGCGCTTCCAGCGCGGCGCGATCGTTGAGCGGCGTGCCGTCGATCCACTCCAGCGTCAGCACGTCACGCGCGGTGCGGTCCCAGTCGACCGTCGGCACGCGGAAGTCGCCATCGTCCTTGGTGTTCTCGGCCATCTCCGAGGCAGCGGCGGCCTCAAGACGGAAATCCATTTCGATCTTGACCGAGCGCGCCAATGTGGCGACCGCCTCGACCGGACGCAGACGCTGCGCTTCGCTCGACATCGATTCTGCGGTGCGCGCAGCAAAAAAGAACGCCGCCAGATCGGCATTCAGGCGGCGCTCGATGCCGGGGCGCAGCACTTTCACCGCGACGGTCTTGCGTTCGCCATCGACGTCTATCTCGGCTTTGTGCACCTGCGCGATCGACGCCGCGGCAACCGCGGGGCCGAGGCTGACGTAGGTTTGATTGAGCGGACGATCAAAGGCGGCGACGATGACGGCTTCCGCCTCGGCTTGCGGAAACGGCGGCATGCGGTCCTGCAGGCTTTCGAGGCTGCGGGCGATGTCGGTGCCGACAACGTCCGGCCGCGTCGCCATGAACTGGCCGAGCTTGACGTAAGTCGGGCCGAGTTTGGTCAGCGCGGCGGCGAGACGGCCGGAGCCGTCTTTGGCGCTCTTGTTTGAATCTTTGCGCTCCAGCAGCCGCGCCATGGCGATGAAGCTACGCTCGGGCAACGGCAGCGCGCGCGTGTCGATCAGCGCGAACACGCCTTCGCGCGCGAACACATAGCCGGTGCGGGCCAGTCGCGTGAGATGAGATAAAGAACCGATCACAGTTTCCAGCCCGAATGCATCGCCACCACGCCGCCGGTCATCGAGGTGAACGTGACGCGGCGGAAGCCGGCCTGCTCGATCATCGACGCAAAAGCTTTAGGCTTGGGAAATTTGCGGATCGACTCGACGAGATAGGCATAGGCCTCGCGGTCGCCGGTGACGGCGCGGCCGATATTCGGGATCACATGCTTCGAATAGAGTTCATAGATCTTGTCGAGACCGGGCACATCGACGCTGGAAAATTCGAGACAGAGGAAGCGGCCGCCGTGTTTGAGCACGCGGTGCGCCTCGCCGAGCGCCTTTTGAATGCGCGGCACGTTGCGAATGCCAAAGGCGATGGTGACGCAGTCGAAGCTCTTGTCCGCGTAGGGCAGTTCCTCGGCATTGCCCTGCTCGAAGGTGACGCTGTCGTCGAGCCCGCGCTCGGCGGCGCGCTCGCGGCCGACGGCCAGCATCTCGGCATTGATGTCGCAAACGGTGACGCGGGTGTTCGGTCCGCCGGCCTCAATCGTGCGGAAGGCGATGTCGCCGGTGCCGCCGGCGAGATCGAGCAGCGCGAACGACCGGTCGGATTTGTGTGGCGGGTTGACCGCAGTGACCAAGGCGGCCTTCCAGGCGCGGTGCAGGCCGGCCGACATCAGGTCGTTCATCAGGTCGTAGCGGCGGGCGACCGAGTGAAAAACCTCGTCCACCAGGCCCTGTTTCTCGGCCAAGGGCACGGTCTGGTCGCCGAAATGCGTCTGTTCTTGCGTCTTCATCAGCCAATAGTCCTTTGCGGGCAGGACCATAGCGCGGCAGGCGGCGGGGCGCTATGTGTGAACGCTGGAGCGGTAAACCATGCCCGAACTACCCGAAGTCGAGACCGTGCGCCGGGGCCTGGCCCCGGTCATGGAAGGCGCCCGGATCGTCAAGGTCGAGGTGCGGCGCGGCGACCTGCGCTGGCCGCTCGCCAAGGACTTCGCCAAGCGCATTGCCGGCGCCTCCGTCGAAGGGCTCGGCCGCCGCGCCAAATATCTGATCGCCGATCTGTCGAGCGGCGACGTCCTGATGATGCATCTCGGCATGTCCGGCTCGTTCCACATCATCCAGGATACCAAGAACGCGCGCCCGGGCGACTTCCACCACGAACGCGGCAAGATCGGCGCGCACGACCATATCGTCTTTCACATGTCGAACGGCGCCACGGTGACCTTCAACGATCCGCGCCGCTTCGGCTCGATGAAACTGGTGCCGCGCGCCAGGCTCGACAAGGAGCCTTTGCTGGGTGCCCTCGGCCCTGAGCCGCTCGGCAATGAATTCGACGCCGCCATGCTGGCGAAAGCTTGTGCCGGCAAGAAGACGTCGCTGAAAGCCGCGCTGCTCGACCAGCGCGTGGTCGCAGGCTTGGGCAATATCTATGTCTGCGAGGCTTTGTATCGCGCGCATTTGTCGCCGAAGCGGCAGGCCTCGACCATCGCCGACCGCAAGGGCGCGCCGAACCTGCGCGCGGTCGCCCTGGTCGATGCGATCAAGGTCGTGCTGCACGACGCCATCAAGGCCGGTGGCTCCAGCTTGCGCGATCATCGGCAGGCCGACGGCACGCTCGGTTATTTCCAACACAACTTTCGGGTCTATGACCGCGAAGGCGAACCCTGCCCGAACTGCAAGGGCACCATCAAGCGCATCGTGCAGAGCGGGCGCTCGACGTTTTATTGTCCTAGCTGCCAAAAATAAGGCAGGCTGGAAGCCGCCGGGAGGACCGTCATGCGAAGGCTTGGGCTCATTGCGTTTGCTATCGGCTGCACCGTTAACGCCGCCGCCGCCGACTATCCCGATCATCCGATCCGCCTGATCGTGCCGCAGGCGGCCGGCAGCGCTACCGATAATGCCGCGCGTCTGCTTGGCGCCGTGCTGACCCAGGAACTCGGCCAGCAAATCATCATCGACAACCGTCCCGGCGGCGCGCTGACCATCGGTCTCGATCTGCTGGCGAAGGCGCCGGCCGATGGCTACACCATCGGCATGGGGCCGATCGGCGCGCTGGCGATCACGCGGCACATGGTCGCCAAGCTGCCTTACGACATCGAACGCGACTTCCAGCCAGTCTGTCTGGTGACGCGCGGCCACCTTCTGCTGGCGGTGTCGCCGGACTCGCCGTTTCATTCGGTCAAGGAATTGATCGCCTACGCCAAGGCCAATCCCGGCAAATTGTCGAATGCGTCGTCGAGCAACGGTTCGCCCGGCCATGTCGGCGGCGAATTGTTCAAGACCATGACCGGCACCGACATCGTGCACATTCCCTATCGCGGCGGCTCGCTGGCGATCCAGGACCTGATTGCCGGCCGCGTCGATATCATGTTCGAGAGCCTGCAATCGATCGCGCCCATCGCCCATGACGGCAAGGTGCGCGCGCTCGCCGTCAGCGGCGTCACCCGCTCGCCGGCCTTCCCCGATCTGCCGACCATCGCCGAGGCCGGCGTGCCCGGCTACGCGGCGCCGACCTGGACCGGCGTCATCGCGCCGGCCGGCGTGCCGCGTCCGATCATCGACAAGCTCAACGCGGCGATCAACAAGGCGCTCGCCTCGCCGGCCTTTCTGAAGAAGTTCGAGAGCACCGGCGACGAGGCCGGCGGCGGCACGCCCGAGGAATTCGCCGCCACCATCAAGGCCGATTCCGCCAAATGGGAAGACGTGGTGAAACGGGCGAACGTGAAACTGGATTAGCCCGCGGCGCTTCTTCTGATCGCGGCTGGGCCTGTGCTAGGCTTTGCCGCAGCCAGTTCAGACCGGGACACGCATTCATGACCTACCAGAATCTCATCGTCGAAACCAAAGGCCGCGTCGGCGTTATCACGCTCAACCGGCCGCAGGCGCTCAATGCGCTCAACCGCGCGCTGGTCATGGAGCTGACGCAAGCGATCGACGCCTTTGAGGCCGATGCCGCCATCGGCTGTCTGCTGATAACCGGCAGCGACAAGGCCTTCGCCGCCGGCGCCGACATCAAGGAGATGGCCGACAAGACTTTCATCGAGGCCTATCTCGGCAATTTTGCCGCCGACTGGCACGCGCCGACGCGGGCGCGCAAGCCGATCGTCGCCGCGGTGGCGGGCTTTGCGCTCGGCGGCGGCTGCGAACTGGCCATGCAATGCGACATCATCATTGCCGCCGACAACGCCAAATTCGGCCAGCCGGAAATCAAGCTCGGCGTCATTCCCGGCATTGGCGGCACGCAGCGGCTGACGCGCGCGGTCGGCAAGGCCAAGGCGATGGACATGATTTTGACCGGGCGCATGATGGATGCCGCCGAGGCCGAGCGGTCCAATCTGGTGGCGCGCGTCGTGCCGGCGGCGAGCCTGATGGACGAAGCGATGAAGGCCGCCGACACCATCGCCAATATGTCGCTGCCGTCGGTGCTGGCGGGCAAGGAAGCGGTCGACCGCGCTTTCGAATCGAGTCTGGCCGAAGGCGTCGCCTTCGAACGGCGCATCTTCCACGCATTGTTTGCGACCGAAGATCAGAAGGAAGGCATGAAGGCCTTCGTCGAGAAGCGAAAGCCGCAGTGGAAGAATAAGTAGCTATTTTGCCTGCCCCGGACGCGGCGCCGCACGAGCGACAGCGAGCGGTGCGACGCAGATCCGGGGCCGTATCGGAAGCGATCTAGGCCGCTAACTCTTCCGCAAGATCCCGCCACGTCGGATTAAAGTCGTCGATAAGCTTGAGCTTCCAGGCGCGTCGCCAGCGCTTCAAACTTCTTTCGCGTGACCGCGCTTCCTATGCCGTCGGATACTCTTCAACATAGACCAGCCGAGTCGCACCGTAGTCGGATGTAAACCCGGGCGTCGCTCGTGACTTGTGTTCGAAAAGGCGATGCGCGAGGTTGTTCGTGAAACCGACGTATAGCACGCCGTATCTTCGGTTCGATAATATGTACACGTAGCATGGTCGCATAGCTGCTTCCGAGTCCGCTACGGTCCCGGTTCTGCGGCGCATCACTTCGTGAAGCGCCGCGCCCGGGACAGGTCTACTTCCGTACGCAGATAATACGCACCACGGATTTGGAAGCATCGGCGTTTTGCGCCGTCGCCGCCGGCACTTTATGCTCTTCGAGAAATGCGCGAATCGTCTCAGTGCGAATGAGCCGCAGCGGCGGCAAGGCCGGTGCGATGCTGGCGAGCACGGCATTGCGCATTTCCGCCATGCCGGCAAAGCGGCCCTGACGGTCGAACGCGGCGGCGCCGGAAAATCCGGCCAGCGGCGCGGACTGGCGCAATTCGATCGAATTGCCGTCCGTCACCTGCGCCTTGATCTCGGTCAGCCGGGCGCTGCCGTCCTGTTCTTTCGGGTCGGGAATTCCGAGCAATGTCACATCACCCGACTTCGGCGCGGGGGCCGCGCCTGGGTCGCTCGCCATCGACAGCGGCTGGAATTTGCCGGGCCCATAGACCCGCAGCAGCGCCAGGCCATTGTCCCGGTCGGCGGCGATGCGCTCGGCATCGCCCAGTCCCTGCGCGACGATCACCTGACAGCCGCGCGTCAGATTCGCGTCGGTGACGATGTGACCCTGCGCGCTGACGACCAGGCCGTTGCCGTATTCGACCGGTTTCGACAAGACCGCGAAGGGCGCGCTGCGCTGGGGAAACGGCGAGAAGCTCGAGGCCATCGCCACCATCACCGGCGCGACGATGCCTTCCATCGCCTGATCGAACAGCATGGTGAAACCGCGCACCTCGCCATTGCGGATCGAGGCGCGCACGGAAAACTTGCGCAGACCTTGAATGCCGCTGACGAAAAAACTGTCGTCGCGCAACAGGCTATATTCGACCTTGCGGGTGCTCGGCTCCCTCTTCTCCTGCTCGAACAAGCTTTGCAGTTTGAGACCGGGCTCGGTGAGACGGAAGGTTTCGATCTGGACGTCGCCATGCGCCGACGACCAGCGCGTGCCGCGCGCCGCTTCGCGGGCATGCGGCACAAGCTTGGTCGGCAAGCCGATCTGAACGCCGGTGGCCGGATCGGCGACCACGCTCCAGCCGAATTCCTGCTCGTTTTCCGGCGCAACGATGGGAGGATTGGCAGCGGGCTGCGCCGTGGCGGCGGGCTGCGCAACGGCGGCGGGCTGCGCAAGGACCGCACGGATGGCTTCCGGTCGGACCGGAGGCAACACGACCGGCGCGGCGGCGGATATCGCAGGCTCCGGTTTAGCCGGCGCTGCGGCAACCGGGGTTGCCGCGGGTTTGGCGGCCGGCTTCGGCGCGGTTTTGGGTTGCGCCGGAAATGTCAGTGGCTTGTTGGCCGCAGGCACCGCGTCGGCCGACGCATCGGTTTCCATCGGATAGGTCGGCGCGTCCGCGCCCGCCACCTGGGCTAAAGCGGGTGCCGCACCGAGCGAAAGCGCGAAAAGCGTTACGAAAGGGAACCAACGCATACGAGTTAACGCCTTGCTAACCAAGATTAACGCTTACTCTAGCCCATGGGTCCGATGGCGCAAGGCGGCTCGCGTGCGGCGGCACAAACCGGTTCGCAGGCAGCCGTGAGCTGGGCTAGGTTGGCGATCATGCTGGATCGATCCGAACTTGAACGCTATGCGCGCCATATCGTGTTGCGCGAAGTGGGCGGCCCCGGCCAGGCCAAACTGAAAGCCGCGCGCGTGCTGGTGATCGGCGCCGGCGGCCTCGGCGCGCCGGTGCTGCTCTACCTCGCCGCCGCCGGCATCGGCACCATCGGCATTGTCGACGACGACATTGTCTCGCTGTCGAATTTGCAGCGACAGGTGATCCACGCCACGCCGGACATCGGCCTGCGCAAGGTCGACAGCGCGGAGGCGGCGATCGAACGGCTCAATCCGCATGTCAAAGTCGAAACGCACATGACGCGGCTTGAAGCCAGCAACGCGCTCGATGTGATTTCGGATTACGATATCGTCGCCGACGGCTCGGACAATTTCGCCACGCGCTATCTCGTCGCCGATGCCTGCTATTTCGCGCGCAAGCCATTGGTCACCGCCGCGGTCGGCATTTTCGACGGTTCGCTGACGACCATTCGCGCGCACGAAACGCGCGCCGATGGCGAGCCCAATCCGACCTATCGCTGCCTGTTTCCGGAGCCGCCGCCGGCCGGCACGATACCGGCCTGCGCCGAAGCCGGCATTCTCGGCGCGCTGCCCGGCCTTCTCGGTTCGATGATGGCATTGGAAGTGATGCGCGAGATCATCGGCTTCGGCGAAGGCCTGGTCGGCCGCCTGCTGATGGTCGATGCGCGCTCCATGCGATTCGAGACATTGAGCTATGCGTGGGACGCGGACAATCCGTTGAGCGGCAAGACGCCGACGATTATCGATTTGTCCTGATTTAGCAGCGCATTTCGTGACGCCGGCGGCGAACAGCCCTAACGGGCGTTTACGCTTTACTGGACGTCGACTTAACAGCGGCACAGCATTTTTCGGTCAAAGTGGACTCAAATTTAATGCGGAGTTCGCGTCATGTATTCGGCCCAGCAAATCGCCAACCAAGCGCTCGGCGTTTATCAGCGCGGCGTCGTCGAATGCGAGAAGTGCCGCTCGCCGATCGTCGTGCGCCAGCCCGGCATGGTCAGCGTCGAGTTTTGCGTGCCGTGCCCGAAGTGCGGCCATCGCGGCATGTATTTCAAGCGCATGATCTATATCGAGGATGCCGCCGACCGCCGGGTCAAGCCGCGCAAGTAGCAGACTGGTTCGCGCTTCTTGTCTCGGTTCCCATTCGCGTCATGGCCGGGCTCGTCCCGGCCATCCACGCCTTGCTCTCTTCAAAGAAAGACGTTGATGCCCGGCGCAAGGCCGGGCATGGCGGCACTGGTGAGTCGTCAAGCGCTCTAAAGCATCGACGGCAGAACGCGATCCGGCGGACGATGCCCGTCCATGAAGGTCTTGATGTTGATGATGACCTTCTCGCCCATATCGACGCGGCCTTCGATGGTCGCCGAGCCCATATGCGGCAGCAGCACGACCTTGCCGGCCTTGGCGAGCTTCAACAGTTTCGGATTGACCGCCGGTTCGTGCTCGAACACGTCGAGACCGGCGCCGGCGATGTCGCCCGACTCCAGCAACCGCGCCAGCGCGTTCTCGTCGATCACCTCCCCGCGCGCGGTGTTGACGATGAACGCCTCCGGCCGCAGCATTTTCAGGCGCCGCGCCGACAGCAGATGAAACGTCGCCGGCGTATGCGGACAATTGACCGAGACAATGTCCATACGCGCCAGCATCTGGTCGAGACTTTCCCAGTAGGTGGCGTCGAGTTCTTCCTCGATCTTCGGCGCGACCTTGCGGCGGTTATGATAATGCACCTGCAGACCGAAGGCGCGGGCGCGCCGCGCCACCGCCTGGCCGATACGGCCCATGCCGATGATGCCGAGGCGCTTGCCCCAGATGCGGTGGCCGAGCATCCAGGTCGGCGTCCAGCCGGTCCAGTCCTCGTTCGAGATCAGAACGTTCGAGCCTTCGACCAAACGGCGCGGCACCGACAGGATCAGCGCCATCGTCATGTCGGCGGTGTCTTCGGTGAGAACGCCCGGCGTGTTGGTGACGGTGATGCCGCGCTGAACCGCGGTGGCGACATCGATATTGTCGACGCCATTGCCGAAATTGGCGATCAGCCTGAGTTGCTCGCCGGCCTTCGACAGAACGGCGGTATCGATCCGGTCAGTGACCGTCGGCACCAGCACATCAGCGGTCTTGACCGCCTCGGCCAATGCCGCCGCCGTCATCGGCTTGTCGTCCGGGTTGAGACGGGCGTCGAAAAGTTCCCGCATGCGCAGCTCGACCGAGTCGGGCAATTTGCGGGTGACGACGACGACTGGCTTCTTGGGTTTGGACATGATCTTCGGGTCTTGCTGTCTTGATTGCCGACGTGAATACCGTTCTGGCCGCCGATAAAGGTCTCTTTAACCGCGCTCGACCACACTCCCGTTTCATGTGCGTGAGGCCGAAAATTCCTTCTTTTTCCTACCAGATGGCAATGACAACACAAAGCGTCCGGACGGCCTTATCGCTGGCCGGGCGGGCGCTGCTGGTCGGCCTTTTTGCCGTATCTTTCGCGCCGCTCGCCCAGACCGGGGAGCCGGCCGCCGGCGCGGTCAGCGGCTTGCCGATCCCGCGCTTCGTCAGCCTGAAGTCCGACCGCGTCAATGTGCGCTCCGGCCCGAACAAGGACCAGGAAGTGCGCTGGGTCTATACCCGCGCCGGCATGCCGGTGGAGATCACCGCCGAGTTCGAGAACTGGCGCCGCATCCGCGACTGGGAAGGCGCCGAGGGGTGGGTCTATCACTCGCTTCTGTCGGGAAAGCGCACCGCCGTTGTGGTGCCGACCCTGAAAGACGAACTGGTGCCGTTGTACGAAAAGGCCGAGCCCGATGCGGCGGTCGCGGCGCGGCTGCAATCCGGCGTGCTCGCCCAGATCAAGACCTGCACCGGCAAATGGTGTCAGGTGTCGGGCAAGGACTTCACCGGCTGGATCGCGCAGGAGCGCCTCTGGGGCGCCTACCCGAACGAGAAGATCGAGTAGCGGTTTCCGTTAGACGCCTTCGATCCTGAAAATTTCCCTGAAATTGCGCTGACCTTTGGGTGTCACGGCGACCGCGCGCGTGCCATCGACATGCTTGATCCAGCCGGCGGTAAAGCAATGCCGGCATAGCGCGCGGCCAACCTGGCCGGCCAGATGCGGCCGGCGCTCGCTCCAGTCCAGGCACGGCCGGCACAGCATGCGGCCTTTGCGTTTGCCCGATCCATTCTTGTGAATGTTTGCGTCCAGCTCGAGGCCGAGCCGGTCGAACAAGGCCGCGCCCTTGCCGGTGACGATGCCGGCGTCGCCCGATAATTCAATCTGGCCGTTGGCGACCAGAGCATCGGCGAGCGCGACGCCAAGGTGACCGGCGAGATGATCGTAGCAGGTGCGCGCGGCACGCAGCGCCAGATCGCGCGGCCCGACAAAGGCTTTCCTCTTCGGCGCCGAACCGGCGGCGACCTGCATGATGCTTTCCAGCATGCGCGCAACGGCTGGAGAGGCCAGCCGGTGATAGCGATGGCGGCCCTGCTGCTGCACGGTGACAAGGCCCCCGGCCGTCAATTGCGCCAGATGCCCCGAGGCGGTTTGGGGCGTAATTCCCGCGACGCCCGCCAATTCGGTCGCGGTCAGCGCCCGGCCGTCCATCAGCGCATGCAGCATGCCGGCGCGCCCCGGATCGCCGGCAAGGCTCGCCACTTCCGCGAAGGCGGCATTGCTCGCCATTTGCAAAAACTCCGTGAACCCGTTGCAAGCAGTCTAGGCCATTTGGCGCGGCAAGGCTTCGGCCTTGGCCGAACCATTTCGGCGCGGCGCGGCGGCATCGTGCGGCAATCAATAACCGCACAGGTGCAGGCATGGCCATGACCACGCTCGACGAAAAGTCGCGTATCGCGTACCCGGAACGAAGGAAAATTCTGCTGGCAGTAATTTCGGCCATCGGCCTGTGGCTGCGACGCAGTCGCACGCGCCGCGACCTGCGCGCGCTGGAGATGTATCGTCTCACCGATATCGGCCTGAGCGAGCGGCAGCGCGCCGACGAATGTGGCAAATGGTTTTGGCAAGCGTGAGATGAAAATGGAAAAGCCGCGCGTTCGACACGCGCGACCCAATAAAACTATGACTTGATAAGTCTAGGCCTTGCGGCGCAGGCGCACGACGACATCGACGCGGGCGATCTCGTAGCCTTCCGGCGGCTCGGGGGTCTTGCCGACAATCACTTCGGCGCCCGGAATGTCGAGCAGTTCGTCTTCACCCTCGACGAAGAAGTGGTGATGCGACGACGCATTGGTGTCGAAATAGGCCTTCGACCCATCGACCGGCACCTGGCGCAGGAGGCCGACCTCGGTGAACTGGTGCAGCGTGTTGTAGATGGTCGCCAGCGACACCGGCACCTTGGCGCGCGAGGCTTCTTCGTACAGCGCCTCGGCGGTCAGGTGGCGGTCGCCTTTGCCGAACAGAATCCAACCCAACGCCATGCGCTGGCGCGTGGGGCGCAAACCGACGCCGCGCAGCATCGCCTTCACGTCGTGCCAGGGGCAGCCGGTGAGCGAGGTGCGGTCCGCCGCCGGCGCGATATCCGCCTTGGCGACAGGAAGCAGGACGGTACGCGTCTGGGTCATTGTTTCGCCCATGTAAATCACAAGCAGTCCGCGCCGACGCGTCCGTAGCGGCGGCCCGAACCGAACGAAGATGCCAAGCAAACCCGTTTCGCTTGCAACATATCGAAACCAGCCCCCAGATGCAACTCCTTCGCAAAAGCGATTGTCGCCTAATACCGGCCTACTCGGCTGAAATTCCGCAGGAAAACTGTCCGTGCAGCCGGCCGGCGCATCTTTGCCACCCCCGTCCGGTGTGTTAGGAAATTCACCAATTCAGGGCAAACCCGCCATACGGGGATATTTCGACGATGGAAAACCGGCGTCACAGTTTCGCCTACGAAGACTTGCTGGCCTGTGGCCGGGGCGAGCTGTTCGGTCCGGGAAACGCCCAGCTGCCGCTGCCGCCCATGCTGATGTTCGACCGCATCACCGAGATTTCGGAAGATGGCGGCCCACATGGCAAGGGCATGGTGCGCGCGGAACTCGACGTGAACCCTGACCTCTGGTTCTTCCAGTGCCACTTCAAGGGCGATCCGGTGATGCCGGGGTGCCTCGGTCTCGATGCGCTCTGGCAGATGGTCGGCTTTTTCCTCGGCTGGCTGGGTGCGCCCGGCCGTGGCCGCGCGATCGCCACCGGCGAGATCAAATTCAGCGACCAAGTGTTGCCGAGCGTGAAGAAGGTCGTCTATGGCGTCGACTTCAAGCGCGTGATGCGCTCCAAACTGGTGCTCGGCATTGCCGACGGCTGGGTAGAGGCCGACGGCAAGGTCATCTACAAGGCCAGCGACCTCAAAGTCGGCCTGTTCAAGGATGCGGCGCCGGTGGGCGGCTAAGGCTATTTCGTGCTTGCGGCCGGGCATGTGTCCAGATTTGCGCCCTACCTTGCGCTGTTGCCTCAGGTGGCCCAAATGTGCCCAATCACCGCCAGACGCGGCAAAAGCGGCAGATGCGGTATGTGTGAGGATAAACGGCCATGAGACGGGTAGTCGTCACCGGGATGGGCATCGTCTCATCCATCGGCAATAACACGCAGGAAGTCCTCGCCAGTCTGCGCGAAGCCAAATCCGGCATCACGCGGTCGGAGGAGTTCGCCGCGCATGGCTTCCGCTGCCAGGTGCAGGGCATGCCGACGCTCGACCCCGCCGGCTCCATCGACCGCCGCGCCATGCGTTTCCTCGGTCCCGGTTCGGCGTGGAATCACGTCGCCATGGAACAGGCGATCCGCGATTCGGGCGTCGAGGAAAAGGACATCGTCAATCCGCGCACTGGCATCGTCATGGGCTCGGGCGGCCCGTCGACCAGCATTCTCGTCGACGCCGCCGACATCACCCGCAAGAACAACTCGCCGAAGCGCATTGGCCCCTTCGCCGTGCCGAAGGTGATGTCGTCGACGGCGTCGGCGACGCTCGCCACCTGGTTCAAGATCAAGGGCGTCAACTATTCGATCTCGTCGGCCTGCGCGACCTCCAATCACTGCATCGGCAACGCCGCCGAGCTCATTCAATGGGGCAAGCAGGACATGGTGTTCGCCGGCGGCTCGGAAGAGCTGCACTGGACATTGTCGAACATGTTCGACGCCATGGGCGCGATGTCAACGAAATATAACGATACGCCACAGACCGCGTCGCGCGCCTACGATGTCAGTCGCGATGGCTTCGTCATCGCCGGCGGCGCCGGCGTGCTGGTTCTGGAAGAACTCGAACACGCCCGCGCGAGGGGTGCGAAAATCTATGCCGAGATCGCCGGCTACGGCGCGACCTCGGACGGCGCCGACATGGTGGCGCCGTCCGGCGAAGGCGCGATGCGCTGCATGAAGATGGCAATCGAGACCTGCAAGGCGCCGATCGATTACATCAATCCGCACGCCACCGCGACGCCGGTCGGCGACGCCGCCGAGATCGGCGCCATCCGCGAGGTGTTCGGCGACAAGTGCCCGCCGATTTCGGCGACCAAGTCGCTGTCCGGCCATTCGCTCGGCGCCGCCGGCGTGCAGGAGGCGATCTACTCGCTGCTGATGATGAACAACGGCTTCCTGTGCAAGAGCGCCAATATTGAAACTATCGATCCGGACTTCGCCGACATGCCGATCCTGCGCGAACGCAAGGACAATGTGAAACTCGGCGCCGTGCTGTCGAACTCGTTCGGCTTCGGCGGCACCAATGCCTCGATCGTGCTCAAGCACGTTGACGCCTGATCGTTTTCTCACGCACGAATTTGGAAGCGGAACCATGCCGGGATTGATGGACGGAAAACGCGGCCTGATCATGGGGGTCGCCAACGACCACTCGATCGCCTGGGGCATCGCCAAGATGCTGAGCGCCCACGGCGCCAAGCTGGCCTTCACTTATCAAGGCGATGCGCTGTTGAAGCGCGTCAAGCCGCTCGCCGAATCCGTCGGCTCGACCATGCTGATGCCCTGCGACGTCGAGGACATTTCGACCGTCGATGCTGTTTTTGCCACGCTCAAGGAGAAGTGGGGAACCATCGACTTTTTCGTCCACGCGGTCGGTTTCTCGGACAAGAACGAACTCAAGGGCCGCTTCGCCGACAACACCCGCGAGAACTTCATCCGCACCATGGTGATCTCCTGCTTCTCCTTCGCCGAGAGCGCCAAGCGCGCGGCGGCGCTGATGCCCAATGGCGGCTCGCTGATCACGCTCACTTACAATGGCGGCGATCGCGCCATGCCCAATTACAACGTCATGGGTCTGGCGAAGGCGGCGCTCGAATCGTCGGTGCGCTATCTCGCCGTCGATTTCGGTCACCAGAAGATCCGCGTCAACGCGATCTCGGCCGGCCCGATCCGCACTTTGGCCGGCGCCGGCATTGGCGATGCGCGCTATATGTTCGCCTTCCAGCAGAAATATTCGCCGCTCGGCCGCGGCGTGACTTTGGAAGAACTCGGCGGCGCGGGGCTTTATCTGTGCTCGGACCTGTCGACCGGCGTCACCGGCGAAATCCATTTTGTCGATAGTGGCTACAACGTCATCGCCATGCCGCAGCCGGATGCGCTGAAAGCGGCGCATGGCGAGGTGGATGGACAGTCGTAGCCCGTCGTCCCCGCGAAAGCGGGGACCCAGCTCTTTTTGACGCATAGCAAGTGCTGGATGCCCGCCTCCGGGGGCATGACGGCAGACATAAAAACGGCCGGGAAATTCCCGGCCGTTTTGTTTTGGCATCACGCACTGTCATGGCCGGGCTTGTCCCTGCCATCCCGCTCAGGTTGGCACGATGCCCTCCTAAGCGGGATCACCGGGTCACGGCGCTTGCGCGCCGGCCCGGTGATGACAAGGTGTGATTTACTCCGCCGCCTCGAGCGCCGGCTGCGCGGCGACATCGAAGCGGTCGTTGTTCATCACCTTGGCCCAGGCCTTGGCGAAATCCTTGACGAACTTCGCCTTGGCGTCCGAGCAGGCATAGACTTCGGCCAGCGCGCGCAATTGCGAGTGCGAGCCGAAGATCAGGTCGACGCGCGTACCGGTCCACTTCAGCTCCTTGGACTTGCGGTCGCGGCCCTCGTAGACGCCATTGCCGGCCGGTGACCACACCGTCGACATGTCGAGCAGGTTGACGAAGAAATCGTTCGTCAATTTGCCCGGCGTCTTGGTGAACACGCCATGCTTGGAGTCCGCGGCATTAGCGCCGAGAACGCGCAGGCCGCCGATCAGCACGGTCATTTCCGGACCGGTCAAAGCGAGCAACTGCGCGCGATCGACCATCGCCTCTTCCGGCTTCATAAACTGCTGCCGGCTGCCGATATAGTTACGGAACGCGTCGGCGCGCGGTTCGAGTGGCGCGAAGGAGGCAGCGTCGGTCTGCTCCTGCGACGCATCCATGCGGCCCGAGGTGAACGGCACCGTCACGTCGACGCCGGCATCCTTGGCCGCCTTCTCGACAGCCGCGTTGCCGGCGAGCACGATCAGGTCGGCCATCGACACCTTCTTGCCGAATCCCTTCTGGATCGCGGCGAGATTGTTGAGCACGACTTCGAGCTGCGCCGGCTGATTGACCTCCCAGCCCTTTTGCGGTGCGAGGCGAATACGCGCGCCATTGGCGCCGCCGCGCTTGTCGGACTTGCGGAAGGTCGACGCCGAGGCCCAGGCGGTCGAGACAAGCTGCGGCACCGTCAAACCGGAGGCGAGGATCTTCGCCTTCAGCGCGGCGACGTCCTTGGCGTCGAGCGAGTAGTCGGACGCCGGGATCGGGTCCTGCCAGATCAAGGTTTCTTTCGGCACGAGCTTGCCGAGATAACGCACGGCCGGACCCATGTCGCGGTGCGTGAGCTTGAACCAGGCACGGGCGAAAGCGTCGGCGAACTGGTCCGGGTGCTCGTAGAAGCGGCGCGAAATCTTTTCATAGATCGGATCGAAGCGCAGCGCGAGATCAGAGGTCAGCATCGTCGGCAGCTTCTTCTTCGACGGATCGAAGGCGTCCGGGATATCGGCCGGCGCGTTCTTCGCCACCCATTGCTTGACGCCGGCCGGGCTCTTGGTCAGCTCCCATTCGTATTTGAACAGGTTGTCAAAGAAGTGGTTGCTCCACTTGGTCGGCGTCTGCGTCCAGGTCACTTCCGGACCGCCGCCGATGGCGTCGGCGCCCATGCCGGTGCCGTACTTGCTGTGCCAGCCGAGGCCCTGCGCCTCGATGTCACTGGCTTCCGGATCCGCACCGACCAGCGCGGCATCGCCGGCGCCGTGCGTCTTGCCGAAGGTGTGACCGCCGGCGATCAGGGCCACAGTCTCTTCGTCGTTCATCGCCATGCGGAAGAACGTCTCGCGAATGTCGCGCGCCGATGCGAGCGGATCGGGATTGCCGCCCGGGCCTTCCGGGTTGACGTAGATGAGGCCCATCTGCACGGCGCCGAGCGGCTCCGCCAGTTGGCGCTCGCCACTGTAGCGCTCGTCGCCGAGCCATGCGCCTTCCGGGCCCCAGTAAAGTTCTTCAGGCTCCCACACGTCGGCGCGGCCGCCGGCGAAACCAAATGTCTTGAAGCCCATGTCTTCGAGCGCGACGTTGCCGACGAGGACGAACAGATCGGCCCAGGAAATCTTGTTGCCGTATTTCTGCTTGATCGGCCACAGCAGGCGGCGCGCCTTGTCGAGGTTGACGTTGTCCGGCCACGAATTGAGCGGCGCGAAGCGCTGCTGTCCGGCGCCGGCGCCGCCACGGCCGTCGGTGATGCGATAGGTGCCGGCCGAGTGCCAGGCGAGACGGATGAACAGGCCGCCGTAATGACCGAAGTCAGCCGGCCACCATTCTTGCGAGTCGGTCATCAGCGCCTTGAGGTCCTTGATCACGGCGTCGAGGTCGAGGGTTTTGAATGCCTCGGCGTAATTGAAATCCTTGCCCATCGGATCGGCCGACGGGTGCAGCGTGTGCAGCACGCCGATGTCGAGATGGTCCGGCCACCAGTCGCGGTTGCTGCGGCCTTTGGTATGCGAAACCGGGCATTTGCCCGCGTTCTTGTCGTCGGTTTTGGCGTCCATGGAATGCGTCCTCCGCTGAAACTGCGCTCGCAAAAAGGAATAGCGCGCGCTTGTGGCGCTTATAGGCAGTCCACGCAATAAGGTCTAATCGTATTGATTGGGCATAGCGATAAGTTTAGATTATCGGCAAGGACCGAAACCATGATCACTTTGCGCCAGCTTCGTTATCTGACCTCGCTGGCGCGGCACCGGCATTTTGGCCGGGCGGCGCAGGATTGCGCGGTCAGCCAGCCGGCTTTGTCGATGCAGATCCGCGAGCTGGAGCGCGAGATCGGCGCCGAACTGATCGAGCGCCGGCCGGGCCACATTGGCCTCACCGAAATCGGCGAGGAGGTGACGCGCCGGGCTGAACATATCCTCACCGGCAGCCGCGATCTGGTCGATTTCGCGCGGCACCGCGACGTGCTGAGCGGCCGGCTGGTGCTCGGCATCATCCCGACGCTGGCGCCATTCATCCTGCCGCGCGTCTTGCCGCTGCTGCAGAAGCAGTATCCGGCGCTGCGGCTGGAAGTGCGCGAGACGCTGACGCAAGCCTTGCTCGACGAACTCGCCGGCGGCGAGATCGATTGCGTCATGCTGGCGCTGCCGGCGGTGGCCGCCGACGTCGAAGTCTTGCCGCTGTTCACCGATGCTTTCCTGTTGGCGGTGCCGGCCGGCGACCCGCTGCCGCTTCTCGCCAGAGTCGATATCAGCGATGTCAATCAGCGGCGGCTTATTCTGCTGGAGGAGGGCCACTGTCTGCGCGATCAGGCTTTGGCCTTCTGCGCCACCAAGCGGCGCGATGCGGCGGCAGGTCTCGGTGCGACGTCGCTGGCGACGGTGATGCAGATGGTGGCGAACGGCTACGGCGTCACTCTGGTGCCGGAAGTCGCCATCGATACCGAATTACGCGATGCGCGCGTCAAGCTCTTGCGCTTCTCCGAGCCGGAGCCGGGCCGTTCGATCGGGCTCGCCTGGCGGCGCACCTCGCCACGCGGCAAGGACTTCGCGGCTTTGGGAGCGGTGGTGAAAGAGGCGCTGGGCCGGTGAGGAAACCTGTCGTCCCCGCGAAGGCGGGGACCCATAACCCCTGACCCTTCGATGGAAAGAGAAAGGAGAAGCAAGGCAGCTTTGGCCTCGCCTCGAATTCACGCCGCGGCGTATGGGTCCCCGCTTTCGCGGGGACGACGATCGTCACACATCAATCTCGCGCTGAAGCTTCTTCTGGTCTTCCAGGCAATAATAACCGGACAGCCGCGTCACCACCTTGGCGCGGATCCATTCATTCATGATGCGGCTGACGTTTTCGCGGGCGATGCCGGCCATGCTGGCGAGATCGGTCTGGGTCAATTTCTGCCGGATGACGATGCGGCCTGAGCCGACGTCATTGCCAAAGGCGTGCGCGAGATCGAGCAGCGCGCGCGCGACGCGGCCCTTCAGCGGCAGAAAGCTTCCCGCCGCGACGATCGCATCGGTGTCGCGCAGGCGCGCCGCCATCACGTTGAGAAGATATTTGTAGATCGCCGGCTCAGCGGCGGCGAATTTTTCAAACGCGGCGCGGCTGAGGAAGCGCAGCTTGCAATCGCGTAACGCCGTCACCGTGGCCGACCGCGGCAGCCCGTCGATAATGGCGAGATCGCCGACGATCGACCCGGGACCGAGAATGGCGAGAATGCGTTCGGCGCCGCTGGCCGACGCGATGCTGACCTTGAGCAGTCCTTCGTCAACGCGGTAAAGCCCGTCGCCCGGATCGCCGGCCATGAACAGCACTTCGTCGGCGGCGAGATTGCGCGCGGTCGCACCGGCCAGAAGCGGCGCGGCCAGGCGACCGGGCAGGTCTGACAAAAGATTGGTGCCGGCAGGGCGTACGGATGCCATGCCTGCCTTTCTAGCAGAAAGATGCGGAGGTTCGCGGAGTCGGGGCAATGGCTTCTGCTTCTAATTTAATGCGGTCTTAAACGTGAGCGGTCCAAGCGGATCGATGCCGTTAAGCGGTTGTGGATGATAGGTCACCAGATCGATGGCCCAGACGGTGCTGGCCAGCACAAAGAAGGTGAGGCCGATCAAGATGATGCTTCGCATGATGCCGCTCCCTTGTTTGCCGCACCGGGCCAGCCTGGCGGCCGGTTGCCATGGTTAATCATTTACGAACAGCAACCGGCGGACGCTGTGACCCGGGTCACAAAAGTTTGGATTCGGGACGCCGCCGGCCTGGCAAAAAAAGCGGCCCGCAAGCGGGCCGCTGGGGAAGTCGGGGTGGGGGTTCAAGACGAGGGGCCTCCTGGGGGAGAGGCCCCTCGGCGTCAGGGCCCCCCTGGGGGAGGAAGCCCTGACGGGGTTAGAGCGATCTGAATTCCAAGGCGATCGACGCCTGCATGGTGTTGACACGGGCGGGCGCCCGCAAAGGCGCCCGGACCGGCTGCGGCGCCTGAAACTGCGCCGGCGTCGCTGAAGCAGCGCTGTTGGCGCCGCCGGTATAGGCGCTGACGACATTGGTCACGAGCGTGGCAACCGCCAAGAGCAGGGTGAAGATCGCGAGAATGATGGTCTTCCGCATTGTCGTCCCTCCTGTTGGCGGTCGTGCGGCCCGTTTCCGATGATTGAAAACTAGGCCGCCGGGCGAGGCGCTGCTGTGACCGGGGTCACAGAAAGGCGGGTTTCGCGGAAGCGGCCGCGGATGGCTTGCGAGCCTTCGCGGACCGGACGATCATTCACCCATGAGCCAATTCGCCACCACGCCGATATTGCGCATCGCCTACGAGGATGGCGGTCCCAAAGACGGACCGCCGGTTTTGCTGCTGCATGGCTGGCCGGACGATCCGCGCACGTACGATGCCGTCGTGCCCGCGCTCCAGGCGGCGGGCTTCAGAACCATCGTGCCCTATCTGCGCGGCTTCGGCGCGACGTCGTTTCTGTCGGACACGACGCCGCGCTCCGGCGAGATGGTGGCGATGGCGCAGGACGCGGTCGATCTTGCCGACGCACTGGCCTTGAAGACATTCGCCGTCGTCGGCCACGATTGGGGTGCGCGCATTGCCTACGTGCTGGCCGCGACGTTTCCAGAATGCGTCACGCGCATCGCCGCGCTATCGGTCGGCTGGGCGCCCGGCGAACTGTCGACGCCATCGCTCGAGCAGGTGCGCAAATATTGGTACCAGTGGTTCATGGCGACCAAGCGCGGCAAGGAGACGGTGCGGCGCGACCCTAAATCTTTCGCACGCATCCAGTGGGAAACCTGGGCGCCGCAAGGCTGGTTCAGCGAGGAAGAATTCGCGGCGACGGCGAAGTCGTTCGAGAATCCGGATTGGCCGGACATCACGCTGCATTCGTACACCGTGCGCTGGGGCGAGGCCGCCAAAGACCCGCGCCATGGCGATCTCGATCGGCGCGCGATGGCGACGCGGTCGATTTCCGTGCCGACCTTGATGATCCAGGGCGGCGCCGATGGCGTGACTCTGGCGGCAACGACCGACGGCAAGGACAAATATTTTACCGGCGGCTACCGGCGCGTCGTGCTCGACGGCGTTGGGCATTTTCCGACGCGCGAAGCGCCGGACGCGGTCAACAAACTTCTGCTCGCGTTTCTCAAAGCCTAGCGAACAAAAAAAGGGCGGCCCGAGGGCCGCCCTTTTAAATTCACCAAGCTCGTCATGCCCGGCCTTGTGCCGGGCATCCACGACTTACATTCTTCTTAATAAGCAAGACGTGGATGGCCGGGACAAGCCCGGCCATGACGGGGTTTTATTACTCCGCCGCCGGGGCCTGATCGCCGCCCTGCTTGCCTTCGAGGTCTTCGCCGGTTGTCTGGTCGACGACCTTCATCGACAAACGAACTTTGCCGCGATCGTCCATGCCGAGCAGCTTGACCTTGACCTTGTCGCCTTCCTTGACGACATCGGTGACCTTGTTCACGCGGCCGGCCGAGAGCTGGCTGATGTGCACGAGGCCGTCCTTGGCGCCAAAGAAATTGACGAAAGCGCCGAAGTCCATGGTCTTGACCACGGTGCCGTCGTAGATCTTGCCGACTTCCGGATCGGACGCGATCGACTTGATCCAGTTGATCGCCGCCTTGATCGACTCGCCATCGCTCGACGCGACCTTCACCGAACCGTCGTCCTCGATGTTGATCTTGGCGCCGGTCTTCTCGACGATCTCGCGGATCACCTTGCCGCCGGTGCCGATCACTTCACGGATCTTGTCGGTCGGGATCTTGAACATCTCGATGCGCGGCGCGTGTTCGCCGAGTTCGGAGCGGGCCGTGTTCAACGCCTTGGCCATTTCGCCGAGGATGTGAATGCGGCCTTCCTTGGCCTGGCCGAGCGCCACCTTCATGATCTCTTCGGTGATGCCGGCGATCTTGATGTCCATCTGCAGGGAGGTGATGCC
This sequence comes from uncultured Hyphomicrobiales bacterium, assembly GCA_903839845.1. Lineage (GTDB taxonomy): Bacteria > Pseudomonadota > Alphaproteobacteria > Rhizobiales > Xanthobacteraceae > Pseudolabrys. Next base: position 45,440 of record CAIMEA010000193.1, on the reverse strand, counting down.
TTCCTCGGTGCCGGCGACCTTGAAATCCATGTCGCCGAGATGATCTTCGTCGCCGAGGATGTCGGAGAGCACCGCGAAGCGTTCGCCTTCGAGGATGAGGCCCATGGCGATGCCCGCCGTGGCGCGCTTCATCGGCACGCCCGCATCCATCAGCGCCAGCGAGGCGCCGCAGACGGAGGCCATCGACGAGGAGCCGTTCGACTCGGTGATCTCCGAGACGACGCGGATCGTGTACGGGAAGTCTTCCTTCTTCGGCAGCACCGGATGGATCGCGCGCCAGGCCAGTTTGCCGTGGCCGATTTCACGACGCTTGGTGCCGCCCATGCGGCCGGTCTCGCCGACCGAGTAGGGAGGAAAGTTGTAGTGCAGCAGGAACGATTCCTTGTAGGTGCCCTGCAGCGCGTCGATCCACTGCTCGTCCTCGCCGGTGCCGAGCGTGGTGACGACCAGCGCCTGGGTTTCGCCGCGGGTGAACAAAGCCGAGCCGTGCGCGCGCGGCAGAACGCCGGTCTGCACTTCGATCTGACGCACGGTGGTTAGATCGCGGCCGTCGATGCGCTTCTTGGTGTCGAGCACGTTCCAGCGAACGATCTTGCCTTCGAGTTCCTTGAACACGGCGGCGACGCGCAGCTTCGGGATTTGCGGGTTTTCGACGCCGCCCGGCGCGTAGTGCTCCATCACCTTGGCCTTGACGGCGGCGACGGCATTCTGACGCTCCTGCTTGGCGGGGATCGAATAGGCCGCGCGCAGTTCCTTCTCGGCGATGCCGAGCATTTCCTTTTCCAGGGCCGAGTCATCGGCGACGACATGATCGCGCGGCTCCTTGGCGGCCTTCTCGGCCAGCTGGATGATGGCTTCGATCACCGGCTGAAAATGACGATGACCGAACATCACGGCGCCGAGCATGACGTCTTCGTTGAGTTCTTTCGCTTCCGACTCGACCATCAGCACGGCGTCGGTGGTGCCGGCGACGACCAGCTCAAGCTGGGTCTCGGTCATTTCGTCGAGCGTCGGGTTGAGGACGTATTCGCCATTGATGAAGCCGACGCGCGCGGCGGCGATCGGGCCCATGAACGGCGCGCCCGACAGAGTCAGCGCGGCGGAGGCGGCGACCATCGCCAGGATGTCCGGATCGTTCTCCAGATCGTGCGACAACGTGGTGACGATGACCTGCGTTTCGCAGCGCCAGCCATCGGCGAACAGCGGACGCACCGGGCGGTCGATCAGGCGGGAAACCAAAGTTTCCTTTTCGGTCGGACGGCCTTCGCGCTTGAAGTAGCCGCCCGGAATGCGGCCGGCGGCGTAATATTTTTCCTGGTAGTCGACGGTCAGCGGCAGGAAGTCGACGCCTTCGCGCGGCTTCTTGGCGGCGACAACGGTGGCGAGCACGGTGGTCTCGCCGTAGCTGGCGAACACGGCGCCGTCGGCCTGACGGGCGACGCGGCCGGTTTCTAGGATGAGCGGACGCCCGCCCCAATCGAGTTCGACTCGATGAACTTTAAACATTGCGGTTTTCTCTCATGGTTTCGGCCAGAGCCTCAAAGCCATGAGCAAGACGGCGAGAGACTGTACCGCACGCCCACATAAGCGGGGTGCGAACAGCGTCTGGCGATCCTGCCATGACTTCAAAGAACATCGGCTTTGTATGACCGGACGCCTATCGCCCGGTCCCTGATTGTCCGGTGGCGCCATCGCCGCCGGACTTAAATGACGGACGCTTAATGCGTCCGCTTCGCATGCAAAAAGCGCGCGAGGCTTTTAAAGCCCCGCGCGCGCTACAATTTTAACGGCGGATGCCGAGCTTCTCGATCAGCGCCTTGTAACGCGCCTCATCGGTCTTCTTGAGATAGTCGAGCAGCGAACGCCGCGTCGACACCATCTTGAGAAGGCCGCGCCGGGAATGATTGTCCTTGGTGTGCTGCTTGAAGTGGTCGGTCAGCGTATTGATGCGTTCCGACAAAATCGCCACTTGCACTTCCGGCGATCCAGTATCGCCGGTCTTGGTCGCATTGGCCTTGATCACTTCGGCCTTGCGTTCGGTCGTTAGCGACATCGGTTATCCTCTCTTGCGTCCGGCGCTGCCCAACAGCCCGGCCAGGTTAAAAACACGCTTGGGGACGATTTCGCCGTGGTCCATGTCGGCAAGGGCCAAGAGCCGGCCTGATACCGTGACATAGACCGGACCGCGAAAATTGGGAGCGTCCCGTCCGCGCAACAAAACGGCTTGGCCCCGGCGGAGCCTTGCCGCATCAGACCCGTCAACAGCCAGCGCCGGGATGTCGTCCAGCGCGGTTTCGACGGGCATGAGCGCGTCGGCGAGGCTTCCCTCACCGGCAGCGGCTCTATGGCACAGGGCCTCCAAATCTTCCAGTGGAATCATGGTTTCGTCGGTAAACGAGCCGACCGAGACCCGGCGCAGCGCGCTGACATGGCCGAAACAGCCGAGCGCCAGGCCGATATCGCGGGCCAGCGAGCGAACGTAAGTTCCTTTACCGCATTCGGCTTCCAGCACGGCATGGTCGGCATCGGGCACCTCAACCAGCTCCAAACGGCCGATATCGACGGTTCTCGCCTTCAATTCGACGGTCTGACCGTCCCGGGCGAGGTCATAGGCGCGTTCGCCCTCGATCTTGATGGCGGAAAACTGCGGCGGGATCTGTTCGATGGTGCCGACGTAATTCGGCAAAACCGCGCGGATTTCATCCGCGGTCGGGCGCTTGTCGCTCGATTGGGTGATTTTACCCTCGGAATCGTCGGTATCGCGCTGTTCGCCCCATTGGACGGTAAATCGATACAGTTTGCGGCTGTCCTGGACGAAGGGCACCGTCTTGGTCGCCTCGCCCAGCGCGATCGGCAGGCAGCCGGTGGCCAGCGGATCGAGCGTTCCAGCGTGGCCTGCCCGCTTGGCCGAAAACAGCCGCTTGATGACGCTCACCGCGTGGGTCGAGGTCATGCCGAGCGGCTTGTCGAGCACGACCCAGCCATGCACGTCACGCTTGTCGCGCTTGAACTGCTTTTTCTTTTCGCGGGGGGCGTGGTGGTCACTCCCGCCAATTCCGCCCTCATCCTGAGGAGCCTGCGAAGCAGGCGTCTCGAAGGATGGGGCGGCCCCATGGTTCGAGACGGGCCTTTGGCCCTCCTCACCATGAGGCCGAGTGAGCTTGTCGGCTTCGATATCGGTCACTCGTCGTCCTTTTCCAGATCGCGGCGCACTTCCGGCGAACGCAAAAGCTTGTCGATGCGCTCGGCCTCCTCGAACCGGTTGTCGATGTGGAAGCGCAGGTCCGGCGCGAATTTCAGATTGACCGCGTGCGCGACTTCGCCGCGCATGTATTTCTTGTTGCGCTCGAGCGCGGCGACGACTTCATCCGCGTCGCGGCCTGCCAAAGGCATGACGTAGACAGTGGCGAGCCGCAGATCGGGCGACATGCGCACTTCCGGCACGGTGATGAGATGGCCCTCGATGACGGGATCGTGCACTTCGCCGCGCGCCAGCAGCGAAGCGACGGCGTGACGCACCAGTTCGCCGACGCGCAACTGGCGCTGCGACTGGCCGAGGGGCGACGCGCCTTCGCGCTTGGGCTTCTTGCTTCGTGACATGACATAACCAATTGCGTTGCAATTCGTCATGGCCGGGCTTGTCACTCCAAGTCGGATATATCCGACTTGGAGCAGCTAACCTTGCAAAAGTCGGGCAGGCCCGACTTTTGTCGCCATCCACGTCTTGCTTCCTTCAATGAAGGAAGGCGTGGATGCCCGGCACAAGGCCGGGCATGACGGTGGAAAATGGCGAAAACGTTTCTATTCCGAAGCCGCGAGATTTGGACTCACAGGCTGCGTTGAATCGTCTCCACCCGGTAACATTCGATGACATCGCCGGCACGCATGTCCTGATAGCCTTCGAAGGCCATGCCGCATTCCATGCCGGAAGAGACTTCCTTGACGTCGTCCTTGAAGCGCTTGAGCTGGCTCAGCTTGCCCTCGTGAACGACGACGTTGTCGCGGATCAGGCGCACGCTGGCGCCGCGCTCGACATTGCCGTCGGTGACGCGGCAGCCGGCGATGTTGCCGACCTTCGACACCTTGAACACTTCGAGAATCTGCGCATTGCCGAGCATGGTTTCGCGAATGGTCGGCGGCAACAGGCCGGACATGGCCTTTTTCACGTCGTCGACCAGATCGTAGATGATGTTGTAGTAGCGGATTTCGATGCCGTTACGCTCGGCCGCTTCGCGCGCTTCCTTGTTGGCGCGCACGTTGAAGGCGATGATCGGCACGCCGGACGCTTCCGCCAAGGTGACGTCGCTTTCCGAAATGCCGCCGACGCCGTCGTGCAGCACGCGGGCGGTGACTTCGTCGGTGCCGAGCTTGTCGAGCGCGCCGTTGATCGCCTCTAACGAACCCTGCACGTCGGCCTTGATGACCAGCGGGAATTCCTTGCGGCCGCTCGTCTTCGCCTGCGCCATCATCTGCTCGAGCGAGCCGCGCATGCCGGTAGTCCGGGTCGAGGACTTCTCGCGCTTCTGACGCGCACGGTAATCGGTGACTTCGCGGGCGCGCGCTTCGTTTTCGACGACGGCGAGACGGTCGCCGGCGTCCGGCGTGCCAGAGAAGCCGAGCACTTCGACCGGAGTCGACGGACCCGCGGTGGTGATGGTCTCACCGGTATCGGAGACGAGCGCACGGACGCGGCCCCATTCGGCGCCGGCGACGACGAGATCGCCGACCTTGAGCGTGCCGCGCTGGATCAGCACGGTCGCCACCGGACCACGGCCGCGATCGAGCTTGGCTTCGATCACGGTGCCTTCGGCCGGACGCTTCGGGTTGGCCTTGAGGTCGAGGATTTCGGCCTGCAAGCCCAGCATTTCCAGCAGCTTGTCGATGTTGAGCTTCTTGGTCGCCGAGACTTCGACGTCGACCACATCGCCGCCGAGCGACTCGACCTGGATCTCGTGCTGCAACAGTTCGGTGCGCACGCGGTCCGGCTTGGCATCCGGCTTGTCGATCTTGTTGATGGCGACGATGATCGGAACCTTGGCCGCCTTGGCGTGGTGGATGGCTTCCACCGTCTGCGGCATGACGCCGTCATCGGCGGCGACCACCAGCACGACGATATCGGTCACCTTGGCGCCGCGCGCACGCATCGCCGTGAAGGCGGCGTGGCCGGGCGTATCGATGAAGGTGATTTTGCTGCCCAGTGGCGAGGTCACCTGATAGGCGCCGATGTGCTGGGTGATGCCGCCGGCCTCGCCCGACACGACGTCGGCGGCGCGGATGGTGTCGAGCAGCGACGTCTTGCCGTGATCGACGTGGCCCATGACGGTGACCACCGGCGCGCGCGACACCATGTCGGCCGGATCGTCGGCGGCGTCGAACAGACCTTCTTCGACGTCGGCTTCGGCGACGCGGCGAACCGTGTGGCCCATTTCCTCGGCAATGATCTGCGCGGTGTCGGCATCGATGACGTCGTTGATCGTCACCATCTGACCCTGCTGCATCATCAAACGAATGACGTCGACCGCGCGTTCGGACATGCGGTTGGCGAGATCGGCGATGGTGATGGCTTCCGGAATCGTCACCTCGCGCACGAGCTTTTCCTTCGGCTCATTGGACGAGTGACCCTTGAGGCGCTGGGTGCGGCGGCGGAACGAGGCGACCGAGCGCTCGCGCACTTCATCGGCGCGCAAAGCGGTGACCAATGTGAGACGGCCACGTTCCTTTGGCGGGGCAGCGCGCGGCGCGGCCGGACGGGCGGCGGCCGGACGAGCGGCGCCGGGAGCGCCGGGGCGGCGCGATACGCGCGGCGCATCGTCGTCCTCGGCCTCGATGACCTTGCGGCCGGCAACCGGCTTCTTGGCCTCTTCCTCGACGACGAGGCGCTTCTTGGCGACTTCGCCGGCCTTGCGCTTGGATTCTTCCTCGACCTTGTGACGCGCGTCTTCCTCGCGCTTGCGCGCTTCGGCGGCTTCACGTTCGGCCTGTTCGATACCTTCCTTGGAGGCGCGGCGGCGCGCTTCTTCCTCGGCGATCTTGCGTTCTTCGGCTTCGCGGACCTTGGAGTCGGCGAGCGCATGGGCGCGCGCATTGCGCTCTTCCTCGGTCAAGGTGCGCAGCACAACGCCGGATTTCGGCTCGGGCGCTTTCGGCGCCGGCGCGGGGGCTGGCGCTGCGGCGACTTTCTTTGGCGCCTCGACCGGCGCGGGCTCGGGCTTGGCTTCCGGACCGCCGACGGTGCGGCGCTTCTTGACCTCGACCACGACCTGCTTGCTGCGGCCATGGCTGAAGCTCTGACGCACCACGCCAGTCTCTGTGCGCGGCTTGAGCGACAAAGTCAGTTTCTTTTCGCCAGGATTCTTAGTGTCGCTCATTCCGTACTGTTTCCTTGGGCACCATCCGCCGGTGCATTCAAATCGTGTGCATCATCCGCCAGCGCTTGCGCGCCAACCGCATCGGGAGAGTTTCCGGACCGAAAGCGCTGCAGGCGCTTGACGCGAGCGAGAAAAGTCTCGCTCCCGGGGCCGGCAAGCAGGGCAGCATGTACCACATTTAGGCGGTTCAATGCCAAATCCAATTCGGTGCCGTCGAAAATAGAAATAACGTCGATTTCACCCGATTCTTCGCCCCTGGCGCGCCGAAACGCGGCCATCAGCTTGCGCTTGCCGTCATCGGCGCCGTCCGAGGCATGAATCAGCGCCAAAACCTCGCCATGGCCGAGCGCGGCTTCGACCTTGGCAAAACCGCCGATCACAGCGCCCGCTTTGCCGGCCATCGCCAAAGCATCGAGCGCGGCGCGGACCAGAAGGCGCTCGGTTTCGTCGGCCAGGTTGCCGGCAACCTTGAGATCGCGCTTGAAGCCGCGCGCAAAAACGTTGCGTTTGACGGCTTCCTCGATCGACGCCCGCCGCGCGGTAATCCAGATGCCGCGGCCCGGCAGCTTGCGCTTGACGTCGGGAACGGCTTGACCAGCCGGCCCGACGACAAAGCGGATCATGTCCGACACCGGCAACAAAGTGCGGGTCAAGGCACAGAAGCGTTCCGCGCCCGCGCCGACGCTGGTCGCGCCGCGGTCGAGTTCGCTCTCCTGTGCTGTGGCCAGCATTCCGATGTCGATTCTCCTTTAGGCTTCCACGGCCGGTTCTTCCTCAGCAGCCTTCGGCGCGAGTTCCGCCTCGGTGATCCAGCCCGCCTTCAGGCGCGCCTGCATGACGATCGACTCGGCATCTTCGCGCGCGATGTTGAGGCCATCGAAATAGCCCGGCTCGTGCTTGGTCTCGCCGTCCTTGCGTTCGGTCCAGCCGACCAGATCGTCGGTGGCACAACCGGCGAGGTCCTCGACCGTCTTGACGCCGTTTTCGCCGAGCTTGACGAGCATCGCCGTGGTGATCCCGGGCACGTCCCGCACATCGTCGGCAACGCCCAGTTCCTTGCGCTTGTCGTCCAATTCGCTCTCCTGCTTGGATAGATATTCCTTGGCGCGCTCCTGCAACTCGCGCGCGGTTTCTTCGTCGAAGCCTTCGATGCCGGCGATTTCCTTTTCGTCGACCATGGCGAGTTCCTCGATCGAGCCGAAGCCTTCGGCGGCGAGCAACTGGCCGACCACTTCGTCGAGATTGAGCGCTTCGACGAAAATCTTGGTGCGGCTCTCGAACTCGGCGGTGCGGCGTTCGGATTCTTCCTGCTCGGTGAGGATGTCGATATCCCAGCCGGTCAGTTGCGACGCCAGACGCACGTTCTGGCCGCGACGGCCGATGGCCAGCGACAGCTGCGCATCCGGCACCACGACTTCGATGCGTTCCTTGTCTTCGTCGAGCACGACCTTGGCGACTTCGGCCGGGGCCAGCGCGTTGACGACGAAAGTGGCGATATCGGCCGACCACGGGATGATGTCGATCTTCTCGCCCTGCAATTCATTCACCACGGCCTGCACGCGCGAACCGCGCATACCGACGCAGGCGCCGACCGGATCGACCGACGAATCGCGCGAGATGACGGCGATCTTGGCGCGCGAACCGGGGTCGCGGGCGACCGCCTTCACTTCGACGATGCCGTCATAGATTTCCGGCACTTCCTGGGCGAACAGCTTGGCGGTGAACTGCGGATGCGTGCGCGACAGGAAAATCTGCGGGCCGCGCGGCTCGCGGCGCACGTCGTAGATATAGGCGCGGATGCGGTCGCCATTGCGGAACACTTCGCGCGGCAACATTTCGTCCCGCCGCACGATGGCTTCGCCGCGGCCGAGATCAACCACCACGTTGCCGTATTCGACGCGCTTGACGACACCGTTGACGATCTCGCCGATGCGATCCTTGTATTCGGCATATTGCCGGTCGCGCTCGGCTTCGCGCACCTTCTGCACGATGACCTGCTTGGCCGATTGCGCGGCGATGCGGCCGTATTCGAGCGGCGGCAACGGATCGGCGATGGTGTCGCCGACTTGCGCCGCCGGGTGGCGCTTGCGTGCGTCTTCCAGCGTGATCTGGTTCGACGAATTCTCGACCGCCTCGGCCACCAGCATGTGGCGCGACAGCCGCAGCTCGCCCGTCTTCGGTTCGATCTCGGCGTGCACGTCGGTCTCGGCGCCGTAGCGCGAGCGGGCCGCCTTGGCGATGGCGTCTTCCATCGCCGCGATGACGATGCCACGGTCGATCGACTTTTCGCGGGCCACCGCATCGGCGATTTGCAACAGTTCGAGCCTGTTGGCGCTGACAGCCATAGCTCAGTCTCCTTCTTTGATTCTTTCGGGGGCCATCGGGCCGGCCTTTTTGGCCTGTTTGCGACGGCGTTGTTCTTTCTTTGCTTCGCGCAGGTCGCGCTTGGCGGCCTTCTCGGCGCGCAAAGCCTGGGTCACCAGTTCGTCGGTAAGCACCAGCTTGGCCTCGCCCATATCGGGGATCGGCAACATGATCTCGGTATCCTGGCCCTCGGCCGCGTCATCCAGTTGAAGCCTGGCGGCCTCACCCTCGACGCCGGCCAGAACGCCGCGAAATCTTTTGCGGCCGGAAACCGGAATTTCCATCTCGATTTTCGCCAGATGGCCGGCGAAATGCTCGAAATCGGATTTGCGCACCAGCGGCCGGTCGATGCCCGGCGAGGAGATTTCCAGCCTGTAGGCGCCGTCCATCGGCTCATCGACGTCGAAAACCGGCGACAGCGCCCGCGAAATGGTCTCGCAGTCCTCGACCGTCATGGTGCCATCGGGGCGCTCCGCCATGATCTGGATGGTGGCCCCTTCGGTCGAAGAAACTTTAATGCGAACAAGGCGATAGCCCAGTTGCTCGATGACCGGCTCGGCGATGGCGCAGACACGCGCCGGCTGACCGGCCTCGACAATCAGTCGTGGCTCGGTCGCGTTTGGGGCAGCCGAAAGGGCCGGTTCTGCCTGAAATGCCTCGCTTGCGGTCATGCTGTAACAAAAAAGAGCGGGCCCGGGGGGACCCACTCTCAAAACCCGTTGGTTATGAGGGTGTCTTTAGCGACAGGGGAAATATAGCCGTTTTCCGCTTTCATGCAAGGGTTGAAGCCATTGGCGGGGCTAACCCTTCCTTCAGGATATGCCCATAAATTCGCCGCCTGTGCGCCCGGCCGGCGCATTACACAGGTGTTTGTGGGTTTAAGTATGGGTGCTCCCGCGTCACTCCTCCCCGAGCTGGAAGAAGTCGTCCAGCACGGCACGGCAGAAAAGCGCGCCGAAACATTGCGCCGGATCACCGGCCTGTTTCTCGACGGCGCCATGCAGTTCAACGAGCAACATGTCGCGCTGTTCGACGACGTGATCGGCTGCCTGATTGCCGAGATCGAAGCAAAAGCGCTCGCCGAACTGGCGCGCCGCCTGGCGCCCGTTCCCAATGCGCCCGCCGGCGTCGTCTACAAGCTCGCCAGCAATGACGACATCGAGGTCGCCGGCCCGGTGCTCAAGGCCGGACGGATCGCCGATCCCGATTTGATGACGCTGGCCGAAACCAAGAGCCAGGCGCACCTGCTGGCGCTGTCGGCGCGGCCCGGCCTTAACGAGGCGCTGTCCGATATTCTGGTGACGCGCGGCGACCGCGACGTGGCGCACACTTTGGCGACCAATCACGCGGCGAAACTATCCGAAGGCGCCTTCACCAACCTGGTCAAGCGCGCCGAGCAGGATGGCGTGCTGGCCGAGAAGGTCGGCCAGCGCACGGATATTCCGCCGCGGCTGTTCCGCCAGCTTCTCATGCAGGCGAGCGATGTGGTGCAAAAGCGCCTGCTGGCCGCCGCCAAGCCGGAGACGCAAGCCGAAATCCGCAAGGTTCTGGCCAAGGTCACCGACGAAGTCGGCGCCAAGGCGGCGCCGCGCAATTATGCGGCGGCGCTTGCCGCGGTGCGCGCGTTGCACAAGGAACGCAAGCTGACCGAGGCCGACATCACGGCTTACGCCGAGGGCGGCAAATACGAAGAGACCATCGCGGCGCTGGCAACGCTCTGCGCCGTGCCGGTCGAAGTCGTCGACCGCCTGATGAATGGCGAGCGCGCCGATCCGGTGCTGATCCTGGCGCGCTCGGCGAATTTCGGCTGGCCGACGGTGAAGGCCGTGATTTGCGCGCGGCCGGGTCCGAAGCCGAGCGGTCAGGTGATCGACGCGGCGTTCGAGAATTTCGAGCGGCTGACCGCGGCAACCGCGCAGCGTGTCGTGCGCTTCTGGCAGGTGCGGCAAGGCACGGGGGAGTAGGCTTCATACTCCACTCATTCCCGCGTAAGCGGGAATCCAGAATCTCCAATTTTATAATTTGCAGCAAAGCCTGGATCCCCGCCTTCGCGGGGATGAGCGGAAGAATTGGAGCGTTTCGCGCTTCTACTTCTTCCGAAAAATAAAATAATTCGGCGTGCGGCCTTCGCGGATCGCTTTCGCCTCATAGCGCGTGCGCGACCAGCCCGCCCAGGGCTTGCGCCAGTCGTCGGCGACTTCCGCCGTCCAGATAAAATCCGGCGAGCGCATGATGCGCGCCAGCGCGTAAGAGCCGTAGCTGGCGATGTCGGTGGCGAAGCGCAGCTCGCCGCCCGGCTTCAAGATACGCGCGAGGCGCACGAGCGTGTCGTCCTGAATGAAGCGCCGCTTCCACTGCCGCCGCTTCGGCCACGGATCGGGATACAAGAGATCGATGCGCGTGAAGGCGCCGGCCGGCAGCCAGTCGATCAGCTCGCTGGCGTCGCCGTGATGCAACCGCACGTTCTCAAGATCGTTGTCGTCAATGGCGATCAAGGCCTTGCCGACGGCATTGAGAAATCCGTCGGCGCCGATGAAGCCCGCGTCCAGATGCGCCAAAGCCTGCGCAATCAGATGCTCGGCGCCGCCGAAGCCGATTTCGAGACGCAGCGTTTCCGGCTGGTGCGGAAACAGGCTGGCGAGATCGGCGGGCGCCGGCTTGCTGAAATCGAAGGAAAGCTTCGGCAGCAAATCCTCGAACAGCTCGATCTGCCGCGCGCGCAAGGGATGGCCCTTCTTCCGGCCGAAAAACGCGCGTTGCGATGAATCGATGGGGTCTCTGTCGCCGGTCATCATGGCCTCGTCATGCCCGGCTTTATGCCGGGCATCCACGACTTTCTTGTTGCGTCTCTAAAGACGTGGATGGCCGGGACAAGCCCGGCCATGACGGCATTGAGTGACCGTCAAAAACTGAAATGCCCCGCTTTGGGCGGGGCATCGCAGCAATCCAGACTTTCGGAAGCCTACTTGAACGCCGCCTTGATCTGCGCCGCCAAGTCGGTCTTCTCCCAGGAGAAGCCGCCATCCTTGTCCGGCGCGCGGCCGAAGTGGCCGTAGGCCGCGGTGCGACGATAGATCGGCTTGTTCAGCTTGAGCGTGCGGCGGATGTTGGTCGGGGTCAGGCGGAACAGCTGCGGCAGCAACTTTTCCAGCTTCTTCTCATCGACCTGACCGGTGCCATGCAGATCGACTAGCACCGACATCGGGTCGGCGACGCCGATCGCGTAGGCGACCTGAATGGTGCAACGCTCGGCAGCGCCGGACGCGACAACGTTCTTGGCGAGGTAGCGGGTGGCGTAAGCGGCCGAGCGGTCGACTTTGGTCGGGTCCTTGCCGGAGAACGCGCCGCCGCCGTGCGGGGCATAGCCGCCGTAGGTGTCGACGATGATCTTGCGGCCGGTCAGGCCGCAATCGCCGTCGGGACCGCCGATGACGAAGTTGCCGGTCGGGTTGACCAGGAAGTCGGCCGACTTGGCCGGCATCCAGCCTTTTGGCAGCGCCGCGGTCACCGTCGACTCGATCATGTCCTTGACCATCGCCGGCGTGTATTTTTTGCCGTTGCGGCTCTTTTCGCTGTGCTGGGTCGAGACCACGACCTTGGTGCAGCCGACGGCTTTGCCATCGACATACTTCACCGTCACCTGGCTCTTGGCGTCGGGCTGCAGGTCGGGCATCGCGCCGGAGTGACGCTTGTCGGCGAGCGCCTTGAGAATGCGGTGCGCGAAGAAAATCGGCGCCGGCATGAACGAGTTCTTCTCGTAGACTTCGCTCTCGGTGCAGGCAAAGCCGAACATCATGCCCTGGTCGCCGGCGCCTTCTTCTTCGCCCGACTTTTTCTTCTTGGCGTCGACGCCCATGGCGATGTCGGCCGACTGGCCGTGCAGCAGCACTTCGACGTCGGCGCCGTAGCTGGAGAAGCCGTCCTGGTCGTAGCCGATATCCTTGACCACGCCGCGGGCGATCTTGCTGATCAGCTCGCGGTCAACGACGAACTTGCCGCCATGCTTGTGAAAGAACGGCGACTGGCCGCGGCCTTCGCCGGCGATGACGATCTTGTTGGTGGTGGTCAGCGTTTCGCAGCCGAGGCGCGTATTGATGGCGCTGTCGTCGGCGATGCCGAGCTTGATGTCGTTTTCAAGAAAGGCGTCGAGGACCGCATCGGAGATCTGATCGCAGACCTTGTCTGGATGGCCTTCGGAAACCGACTCACTGGTGAATAGAAAATTCTTGTGCGCCAAGTTAAACTCCTCCCGTGGCCGCGGCGTTAGACCGCGTCGTTTCACGTTCGGCTGTGGTTCTTACAGCGGTCGCGTGCAAGGTCAAGGTGCGGGCAAACGTGGGCAATAGCCACCGTCCGGTTGGGACAGGCCGCGGCCGCGAACCTTCAAGACCGGGCCACGCTTTCCCGGCGCGAGCCGGTGCCCACGACGGTATCCGCACTGATGTGATGGCTGCCTTGCAGCAGTATGCCGGGCGACGGCTTATTCTTCGCCGGCGATCTGTTCGACCAGATCGACGATGCGCCGCCGCAACTTGCTGTTCTTGATCTTCATGAACGACTTGGTCAGCGACAGACCGTCCGAGGTCGCAAGGAAGTCGGACACGTAGGCCGGGGACGGCGCTTCGCCGAGGCCGCTTGTCTGGCCAGGCGTATGCGGCGCGCCTTCAAAGAAGAACGAAACCGGGACTTGCAGAATGTTAGCGATCGCCTGCAACCGGCTGGCGCCAATACGGTTGGTGCCTTTTTCGTATTTCTGGACTTGCTGAAAGGTCAGGCCAAGGGCGTCGCCGAGCTTTTCCTGACTCATGCTCAGCATCATCCGGCGCATGCGCACGCGTGAGCCGACGTGCTTGTCGATCGGATTGGGAGCCTTCTTAGCCATAAATATCTCCTATGCCTCCATTGTGGAGCGTAATGTCACAGGTAGTCCCCCTTATGCAATCCGTCATTTTTTGGCCTACCAGAAGTACGCCGAAAGAAGAATGAAAATTACCGATAATTATCAATAGTTTTCACAGAGTAAGAACGTTTATTAGTATTTCGCAACGAGGCAGTTATTATTTTTCTATAGCAACTTCGACCTTTTTTATCGCCGCCGTTCAATCTAGGAGCGCAACCTTCGGCGCGCAACCGATAGCAAACTTGCAACTAACAATAGAATCAATGGGTATTCGCCCAATGCGACAAAAAGTGTGGGGGATAACGCTTTCGGAAGGCCGGCGTCGATGACTCCCTCAACCCCCAGTGGCAGCGACTGGACGATCCGGCCGACCGGATCGATGACCCCGGAAATCCCTGTATTCGCGGCACGGACCAGCGGCAGACCTTCGGCAATGGCGAGCATGCGCGCCTGCTGAAAATGCTGATAAGGCCCGGTGCTGATGCCGAACCAGCCGTCATTGGTAACGTTGACCAGCCAGCCCGGCCTGTCGCCGGCCGGCACCGCGCTGCCCGGGAAAATCGCTTCATAGCAGATCAGCGGCATCATCTTCGGCGCGCCAGGCACCTCCATGGCGCGACGCCGGCTGCCTGACAGAAACCCGCCAACCTGTTTGGTGAGCTGGCGCAAGCCGATGCCCTCGAGCAGGCTTTGGAACGGCAGATATTCGCCGAACGGCACCAGGTGCACCTTGTCGTAGATGCCATGGATCGAGCCGTCCGGGTCGATGACGTAGACCGAATTATAGGCGCGTGGGCCGGCGGCGGATGCTGCGGGACGCACCGCGCCGGTGATCAGTTCGGTCCCTGGTTTTAGCATGGCAGCTATCCGCGCCAGCGCATCCGGTTCGCGGGCCAGGAAGAACGGAAAGGCCGATTCCGGCCAGATCAGATGCGTAGCGTCATGCACGCCGCTCGACTGCGGCCCGGTCGCCCGGTCGGATAGAGCGAGATAGCGCGCGATCACTTCGTCCTTGGCGGCGTAATTGAACTTCACGTCCTGCTGCAGGTTAGGCTGCATGACGCGCAGTCTGACGTCCGGCACATAGGTCGTCGGGTTTCGCGACAGCCGCACCGCGCCATAAGCCGCCAGACCGGCCAGTACCAGAAAGGCAATGAGCGGCACGCGATAGGGACGCGGCGTATCGACCCGATCGTCGGCCAGCACCGCCGGACAGGCACAGACCGCCAGGGCGACAAACGTCAGCCCCCAAATACCGATCAGCGAGACGCTTTGCCCCAGCACCAATGGCTCGGTCAGCGCATAGCCGAACGTATTCCAGGGAAAGCCGGTGAGCAGATGGCCGCGCAGCCACTCCGCCATCGTCATGGTCGCCGCCAGCGCCAGAATACGCTGCGGCCCACGCACCCAGATCAGGCGCGCGGCAGCCAATCCCAGGCCGGTGAAAATCGCCAGATAGGCCGGTAGGCCGGACACGGCGACCGGCAGCAACCAGCCAAAGGTCTTGGCGTCGACCAGGAATGCGTAACCGATCCAGTAAAGCCCGGCGACGAAATAGCCGAAACCAAAACACCAGCCGGCAAGGCCGGCGGTCCACGCGCCGCTCCAGCGGCCGGCGGCCGAGCCATCGACCAGCCAGACCAGCACCGGCAGCGTCACGAACAGGATCGGCCAGGCGTTGAATGGCGCCAGCGCCAGAGCCGACGTCGCGCCGGCAATCACGGCAATGAGCGCGCGCCGCCAGCCGAAGGCGAGGACCGTGGCATGCGCGGCCTGTGTGGCGAGACGGACGATCACGGACGACGCTTGCCCGTGGAGACGGCGGCCGGCTTCGCGATTTCTTCCTTTTGCGGCGGCGGCTCATCGAGATTGAGCGTCGGCGGCGCGTGGCCCGCCAGCACCGCGTCCGGCTCGGCGCGCTTGCGCGCGGGTTCGCGCACGGGCTCGGCCGGCGGTTCGCGCCCGGTTTCGCGCGGCTTCTGGCGTTTTTCGGTCAGACGGCTGATGCGTACGCGCTTGACGCGGCGCGGATCGGCGTCGAGCACCTCGAATTCAAACAGGCCGGGCCCGGGGATCAGTTCGCCGCGCAGCGGCAGCCGCCCGGCGCGCGTCACCAGATAGCCGCCCAACGTATCGACTTCCTCGGCGGCGTCGCCGACGTCGAAATCGTGACCGACGATGGCGACGACGTCTTCGATCTTGGCGCGCGCATCGGCGATGTAGGAGCCGTTCGGCTGGCGCACGACGTCGGCGCTTTCGTCCTCATCATGCTCGTCGGCGATCTCGCCGACGATCTGCTCGACGATGTCTTCGATCGAGACAATGCCGTCGGTGCCGCCATATTCATCGACCACCAGAGCCAGATGAATCTGCTTGGCCTGCATGCGCTCCAGGAGATCGATGACGCGGGCCGATGGCGGAACGAACAGAATCTCGCGCACGATCTTGGCCGCCGACAGCGGCATGGCGAGATCGAGCGTCTTGAAATCGAGCCCGGCCGGCAGCGGCTTCTTGCGCTTGGCGTTTTTTTCCGGATCGACCGCGGCGCGCGCGGTCATGAAGGCGATCAGATCGCGGATGTGGACCATGCCGATCGGATCGTCGAGCGTGTCGTTATAGGCGACCAGCCGCGAATGACCGGCGCCCTCGAACACCTTGACCAGTTCGCCGATCTGGATGTCCTGCTGCACGGCGACGATATCGGCGCGCGGCACCATGACGTCACCGACGCGGCGCTCGCGCAAGCCCAGGATGTTCTTGAGCATCCGGCTTTCTTCCGGCGAGAAACCGGATTCGTTCGGCGTCAGGTCGTCGAGCACGTCCTTGAGATCAGCGCGGATCGAGCCCGGCTTGAGGCCGAACAAGGCGCGGAAGGTGCGGGTGAACCAGTTGCCGCCGTTCTCGTGCGCGCGCGCCACCGGCACAGGCAAGTGGCGCGGCTCGAATGGCGAATTATCGACGTCGCTGTCGGGCATGGCGGTCAGGCGCCGCTTTGTTCGCGGCTGCGATCGAGCCAGGGATCGGGCAATTGCATGCGCGTCATGATCCTGCTCTCGAGCGCTTCCATTTCATCGGCCTGCGCGTCGTCCTGGTGATCGTAACCGACAAGGTGAAGATAGCCGTGGACCGTGAGGTGAGCGAGGTGATGGAGAAAGTCGCGGTCTTCATCGGCGCATTCCCGCGTCAGCGTTTCATAGGCGATGACGATATCGCCGAGAATTCCGGCGGCGCCTTTGGCCATGGTCGCAGGCGCCGGAAACGACAAAACATTGGTCGGCTTGTCTATGCCGCGCCAGTCGCGATTGAGGACGCGCACCGCCGAATCATCGGTCAGCAGAATACTCACTTCGCCGCCGGATGTTGATAGCGCCGCGGCGGCAGCGACAGCCTCACGCACCGCCTGCTCGGCCGCCGGCTGCTGGTCCCAGAGCGGCGATTGAATCTCGATGTCGATGGCCGGCGTCCGCTTTGCCTTGGCCGGCGCCTTGCCCCTGACTTTCAGCTTGGGCGAGGCGGCGGCGCTCATCGCCGGTCCCCGCGAAGGGGCGAGGCGCGGTCATAGGCCTCGACGATGCGCTGCACGAGTTCGTGGCGAATGACGTCCTGCGCCGAGAAGGCGACGTGGCCGACGCCTTCGACGCCGTCGAGCAGACGCACGGCTTCCGACAGGCCCGACACCTGGCCGGGCGGCAGATCGACCTGGCTCGGATCGCCGGTGACGATCATGCGGCTGTTCTCACCCAGGCGGGTGAGAAACATCTTCATCTGCATCGACGTCGTGTTCTGCGCTTCGTCGAGAATGACACACGCATTCGCCAGCGTACGCCCACGCATGAAGGCGAGCGGCGCGATTTCGATATCGCCGGATTCAAGCGCGCGCTCGACGATGCGCACATCCATCAGATCGTGCAGCGCGTCGTAGATCGGCCGCAAGTATGGATCGACTTTCTCGCGCATGTCGCCGGGTAAAAAGCCGAGGCGTTCGCCGGCTTCGACGGCCGGTCGCGACAGGATGATGCGGTCGACTTCCTTGCGCTCGAACATTTGAATGGCTTGCGCGACCGCGAGCCAGGTCTTGCCGGTGCCGGCAGGTCCCGTGCCGAAGACCAGCGAATATTTCTTCAGCGCGCGGATGTAGCCATCCTGCGCGGCGGTGCGGGCGCGCACCGGGCGCTTGCGCAGATTGATTTCCTCGAAGGCGACGCGGCCGGTGGGATCGAAGTCGAACAGCGAGCCTTGCGCGATGGCCTGGCGAATGGCGCCTTCGACGTCGCCGGTCGTGACGTCCTGCCCGCGCTTGAGCTGCTCGTAGAGACCTTCGAGCACGCGGCGGGCCTGTTCGCAGGCGCCGCGCGAACCGTCGAGCGCGACGTGATTGCCGCGCGAGTCGGCTTTGACGCCGAGCCGCCGCTCGACCAGAGCAAGATTCTGGCCGTACTGGCCGAACAGCGCGGAGGCCAGCTTGTTGTCCTCGAAAGCGAGCACAATCTGCGTTGTCGCGGTTTCCTCGGAAACGGCGGCGGGCGGGATCACGGGATCCGATGTTCGCAAGGCTGCTCTCAAGCTCCCAAACTGGCGTGCGCCGGGCCGCGGACGGCTTCCGTCAATTCACCGAACAAAGTGTTGGTGCCGACATCGGTGATGACGACCTTGACGATCGAGCCGATCAGCGAAGGCTGCGCCATCACATGCACCGATTGCAGATATGGGGATCGGCCGACCAGTTGCCCAGTGAGCTTGCCCGGCTTTTCGACCAGAATATCCATGGTTTTGCCGACAAATGAGGCGTTAAACGCCCGCCATTGCCGGGTGATGACAGCCTGAAGCCGTTGCAGGCGCTCGGCCTTTTCCGCTTCCGGAACCTGATCCTCCAGCTCGGCCGCCGGCGTGCCCGGGCGCGACGAATACATGAAGGTATAGGCGGTGGCGAAATTGACCTCCTCAGCCAAGGCCAAGGTGTCCTGGAAATCCTGCTCGGTCTCGCCGGGAAAGCCGACGATGAAATCCGAGGTGAAAGCGAGATCGGCGCGCGCGGCGCGCAGGCGGTGAATCGTTTCGAGATAGTCGGCGCGCGTATGCCTGCGGTTCATCGCCGCCAGCATGCGGTCGGAGCCGGACTGCACCGGCAGATGCACGTAAGGCATCAGCGCCGGCAGATCGCCATGCGCCGCGATCAGGTCGTCGCACATGGAGCTGAGCATATCGCGCGGATGGCTGGTCATGTAGCGCAGGCGGGCAATGCCCGGCACGCGCGCCAGGCGCCGCAACAATTGTCCGAGCGTCACGGCCGCGCCGTCGGCGCCCGCTCCATGATAGGCATTGACGTTCTGCCCGATCAAGGTGACTTCGCGTACGCCCGAGGCGGCGAGCCGTTCGACATCGGCGACGATCTTGTCGAAGGGGCGGGACACTTCCGCGCCGCGCGTATAAGGCACGACGCAGAAGGTGCAGAACTTGTCGCAGCCTTCCTGCACGGTGACGAAGGCCGAAATGCCGCGGCGGCGGATCGCCTGCTCCGATGGCTGCGCCAGCGTGTCGAATTTGTCTTCCAGTGGAAATTCGGTATCGACGACCGTCTCGCCGCCGCGCGCACGCGCCAGAAGGCCGGGCAGCAGATGATAATTCTGCGAACCGACGACGAGATCTACGCTGTCGGTGCGGCGGACAATCTCCTTGCCCTCGGCCTGCGCGACACAGCCGGCGACCGCGATCAGCATCTGGCGGCCGTCCGCCTCCGCCGCGTCCTTCAACTCGCGCATGCGGCCGATTTCCGAATAGAGCTTGTCGACCGCCTTCTCACGGATGTGGCAGGTGTTGAGAATGACGAGGTCGGCGTCGGCCGGGCTCGCGGTCTCGACATAGCCCTCGGGCGCCAACGTGTCCGCCATACGATTGGAATCGTAGACGTTCATCTGGCAGCCGAAGGATTTGACGTGGACTTTGCGCGGACTGTTCATGCCGTCTCTTGGGAACTCATTGGCCATACTAGCCTGTCATGGCCGGGCTTGTCGCTTCCCGTCATATCGCTGATTTCTCTAGTGTTTCAGGGCGAACCGCCATGCACAGGACGTGGCCGGCCGAGCAGAGTCGCGCTGGTGAGGGCGCGGACCGCGTCCTCCACCTGCTTGGCCAGAACCTTTCGGTTGGTCGATGCGTCGGCGGCGATCGGCTCACCGTAGCTGATGACGGCGTCGTAGGCGCCGCGCGCCATGAAGGCCTTGATGTGCGGCATGAAGTCGAGGTCGCCATACCAGGCGACCAGCGGGCGGTGCTGCCGCCCCATCGGTATGCCGTTGAGATGCGTGTAGCAGATCGACATCGGCTGGATCAGCATGCCGCCCTCAGTTCGCGCCGCCGCCTCGCGCACCGCGCCGATCAACGCCGAGCGGAATGGCAGCACGCGGTTGCCGTCGTTCGATGTGCCCTCGGCGAAAAGCACCATCGACACGCCGGAGGCCAGGCGTTGCACCATCTCGGCGATCGAATCGCCGGTCTGCGAACGGCGCGAGCGATCGACGAACACGGTCCGTTGCAGCCGCGCCGCAGTGCCGACCAAAGGCCACCTGGCGACTTCGATCTTGGCGACATAAGCGATCGGCATCACCGAGCCGATCGCCAGAATGTCGGCCCATGAATTGTGATTGGAAACGAACAGCACGGCACGATCGCGCACCGGCTCGCCGACGATTCGCACGCGAAGACCAAGCACCCAGCACAAAGTCCGGTAATAGCGAACGGCAATGACGCCCCAGCCGGGCAGCCCGGCTTTGTCGAGCAGCCACTGCGCGCCGATGAGCAGCGGCGTCAACGTAAAGAAGAACAGTGCGACGAGCAGTGGGCGCAGCATCAAGACGTCTTGTCGTCTTTGAGCGGCACGGCATAAAGCTCGAGCCGGTGATCGACCAGCCGGTAGCCGAGCTTGCGCGCCACCTCGGCCTGCAGGCGCTCGATCTCTTCCGACTGGAATTCGATCACCTCGCCGTTGCGCAGATTGATCAGATGGTCGTGATGGCCTTCGGTGGAGGTTTCGTAGCGGGCGCGGCCGTCGCGAAAATCGTGCCGCTCGATGATGCCGGAATCCTCGAACAGCCGCACCGTGCGATAGACGGTGGAAATCGAAATACGGTCATCGACCTTGGCGCAGCGCCGGTACAATTCCTCGACATCGGGATGGTCGTCGGAATCCGCCAGCACGCGGGCAATGGTGCGGCGCTGCTCGGTCATGCGCATGCCCTTGGCGGCGCAGAGCGCTTCGATGTTTCGCCGCTCGGACGTGGATTTTTCGGGCGCTGGCACGTTTGATTGTCTCGATATTGATGCCGTGTCGGATCGGAGCGGCAGCTTAGCCAATATCCCGGCGCAGCACCAATGCGGCGGCGGGCTTTGCCCCGGACTTGGCCCCGGATGCGGGATAATAATTGGCCCGCCGCGAGATTTCGCGAAATCCGGCGCGGCCGTAAAGTTTGATCGCCGGCGCATTATGCTCGTCGACCTCCAGAAACACCGTGCGGACGCCGAGGCCGGCCAGCCGCCGCAGATGCAGATTGAGCAATTGACGGGCAAGGCCGCGGCCCCGGCTGTTGCGGGCGACCGCGACCGACAGAATTTCGGCCTCGTCGGCGGCCAGCCGAGACATGATGAAGCCGGCAAGGCTGCGCCCGGCCAGCGCACGCTGCGCGACCACGGCGCGGTCGGTGAGCAGGCCTTCGACTTCCTGCTCGCTCCAGCCGCGCCGGAACGACGCGGCGTGCAAGGCGGCAATGGCCGCCGCATCGCGCGGTTGCGCGTCGGAAAGAACCGGCGCGGGCTGCGCGAACAGTCGCTTCAGAAATCCGATCATCGGCGGGCCAGCCGCGCCGCGGTTTGCGGCTGCGCATCGGGTGGGCGCAAATAAAGCGGCTTGGGTGGCGATGCCTCCTCGGCGATAGCGGCGCCGGCGCGCGCCACCCAGTCGATATCCGGCGCGGCGCGCGGCTCGACGGTAGGAGGCGGCAGCCCTTGCCAGGCATTCGCCAGGATGTTGGCGGCGTTGCCGGTCAGGCGCGGCGCGCCGACTGCCGACAGCCGTACGGCTTCGGCAATCGGCACCACGCAAGGCGTCACCAAAACCTCGCCGCCCGCCGCCCAAACTTGCAGGTAAACATGATCGTGCCGCGCATCGATCGCGACCACCACCGGCAGGCTCGCATCGGCGGCGAGGAAGGGAGCGGCAAACGCGGACAGCGTGGAAAGCCCGACGACCGGTTTCCCGGCGGCAAGCGCGAGACCGCGCGCCGCCGCGATGCCGACGCGTAGTCCGGTGAAACTGCCGGGGCCTGTGGTCACCGCGATGCGGTCGATCGAAGCGAAATCCGCGCCGCTCGCCTCGAGCACACGCGCGATTAACGGCATCAGCGCCTCGGCGTGGCCGCGCGCCATCGCAATCGATTCGCGCGCAATGACTTCACCGCGTTCGGTATCGAGGATGGCGGCCGAACAGGCCTCCAGCGCGGTGTCGATGGCGAAGATTCGCATGAATTAGATTAGCACCGCGCGCGCCAGTAACGGCGCGATTAAACCGGCCGGATCTCGACCACCTCGGGCACGAAATGCTTGATCAGGTTCTGGATGCCGTGCTGCAAGGTCGCCGTCGACGACGGGCAACCCGAGCAGGCGCCCTTCATCTGCAGGAAGACGATGCCTTCCCGATAGCCCTTGAAGGTGATGTCGCCGCCATCGCCGGCAACAGCGGGACGAACCCGCGTCTCGATCAGGTCCTTGATGATGTCGACCGTCTCGGCGTCCTTGGCGTCGAAGAACTCGTCGTCGTCGGCTTGCGCCTGCGCATCCGCGCCGGCGGCGACCAAAGGCGCGCCCGACATATAATGTTCCATGATGGCGCCGAGGATCGCCGGCTTCATCTGCTGCCAGTCGCCGTCGCTCTTGGTCACGGAAATAAAGTCAGAGCCGAAGAACACGCCGCCGACATTGGGAATGTCGAACAGCTTCTCGGCCAGTGGCGATTGCGCGGCGGCGGCCTTCGTCGGCATGTCGAGCGTGCCGGCCTCCAGCACCGGCTTACCGGGCAGAAATTTCAGGGTCGCCGGATTCGGCGTCGATTCGGTCTGAATGAACATCGGTTTGGCTCCTATCGCAGCGGGTTAAAGGCCCGTGGATCGGTGAACTATAGCCAATAGATGGCCCCTCGGCAGGGGGAGGTCAACCACGCGCTTCTTTCCCTCTCCCCGTTCACGGGGAGAGGGTGGCGAGCGCAGCGAGCCGGGTGAGGGGCATTGCACGGCCCCTCACCCGACATCCTCGCTATCGCTCGAATGTCGACCTCTCTCCGCAATGCAGGGAGAGGTGAAGGAAGTTACGCCATCGCCTCGATATCGTCGTCGCTGAGCTGGCCGGGCACGATGGCGACCGGAATCGGGAATGTGGCGACGGTCTTGGCCAGGTTCGAAATCAGCGGGCCGGGGCCTTCCTTGCCGGTGCCGGCGGCCAGCACAAGGATACCGATGTCGGCGTCCTCATCGATCAGCTTGACGATCTCGTCCGACGTATTGCCCTCGCGGATCACCCGTTCCGGCGCGGCATGGGCGATTTTTTTGACCCGCGCGGCGAACTTGTCGAGCACCGCATGGGCTTCTTCCTGCGCCTCGGCCTTCATGATGTCGGCGACGCCGAGCCATTGCTGGTTGCGTTCGGCGGTTTCCAGAACGCGCAGCATGACGATCTGCGACTTGGTGCGGGCGGCGCGCGTCGCCGCCCAGAACACGGCGCGGTCGCATTCCTCGGTGTCGTCAATGACGACAAGATATTTGCGCTTGTGGCCGTCTTCGTTGCTGCGACGCTTGTTCGGCATCATCGCCCCTCTTGGCGTCCGTTGGGTCTCCCCGGACGCACAAGCGTTGGATGGTGGCATGGCCGGCAAGCCCGCCACAAGTGATCCGCGCCCTGATTTCGGGCAATGTGAATTAAGAGCGGCGCACGAATCCGACGATGTCCTTGACGGCTTTCATGGTTTCGCCGGCGATCGCCGAGGCGCGCGCCGAACCGTCGGCCAGAATCGAATCGATATAGACCGGGTCCTGCACCAGCTTTTTCATTTCGGAACCGATCGGTCCGAGCTTGGCGACCGACAGGTCGACCAGCGCCATCTTGAACGTCGAGAATTGCGCGCCGCCGAATTCGCTCAGGACCGCGGCCTTGGTCGTGTTGTTGAGCGCGGCGTAGATGCCGACCAGATTGTCGGCCTCGGGACGCGGCTTGAGGCCTTCCTCTTCGCTTGGCAGGGCTTCGGGGTCGGTCTTCGCCTTGCGCACCTTCTGGGCGATGGTGTCGGCGTCGTCGGTCAGGTTGATGCGCGAATAATCCGACGGTTCCGACTTCGACATTTTCTTCGAGCCGTCGCGCAACGACATCACGCGCGTCGCCGGGCCTTGGATGATCGGCTCCGGCTGCGGAAAGAAGGCATCGCCATATCCGTTCGAGGCGATCGACGCCGCGAAATCGACGTTGAATTTCTGCGCGATGTCGCGCGCCAGTTCGAGATGCTGCTTCTGGTCTTCGCCGACCGGCACATGCGTAGCGCGATAAACCAGAATGTCGGCGGCCATCAGGTTGGGATAGGCATAGAGGCCGACCGAAACATTCTCGCGGTCCTTGCCGGCCTTCTCCTTGAACTGGGTCATACGGTTGAGCCAGCCGAGGCGGGCGACGCAGTTGAACACCCAGGCAAGCTCGGCATGTTCCGCGACCTGGCTCTGGTTGAAAATGATCTGCTTCTTCGGATCGATGCCGCAGGCGATGAAGGCCGCGGTCACTTCACGAATGGTGCGCTTGAGTTCCGGCGGGTCCTGCCAGACGGTAATGGCGTGCAGGTCGACCACGCAATAGATGCAGTCATAGGTGTCCTGCAGCGCCACGAATTTCGTGATGGCGCCGAGATAATTGCCGAGGTGCAGATTGCCGGTCGGCTGCACGCCGGAAAACACCCGTTCCTTGAACGCCATTGTCAGTTCCCTTCGATCGAGGGGGAGCAATGCCACGCCGGACGGCGGTGGCGCAAGTCCGGCTGATTTTGCCCGGCCGGGTTTTGCCCGGGCGACTTTTGCCGCTATCAGACGGGCTGCCGATGCGGACAGGCACGGAGTATAGGGATCGCGCGAGCGACCGGCAGGGGTAGGTTCAAATGACCAAAGACGAACTGATTATACAGCTGGTGAAGGTAGCCTTGGGCATCCTGATCGGCGGCTATTTTCTCTGGTGGAGTCTGGAGGTACTCAAAAGGCTTCCGCCGCCGCACTAGCGCATCTCAAAGTTGGGCCGCCGGCGGCGCGCCCGCCGGCTTCCTTGTCGCACCTGATGTCGGGGCGTTCGTGGGCAAGGGCACATTGCCTCAGGTTTTTCAGCCGCTATAGTGCGCCGCATTCGCGCATTATTCGAGGTAACTTATGTCCGCTCCCCGCTACGACGTTCTCGGCATCGGCAACGCCATTGTCGACGTCATCGCCCGCGCCGAGGACGATTTTCTGGCCGCGCAAGGCATGCACAAAGGCGGCATGGCGCTGATCGATGAGGCGCGCGCCGCGGCGATCTATGACGCCATGGGGCCGGCGACGGAAAGCTCCGGCGGATCGGCCGCCAATACCATCGTCGGCGTCGCTTCGTTCGGCGGCCGCGCCGCCTTCGTCGGCAAGGTCAAGGACGATGTGCTCGGCAAGGCCTTCGCGCATGACATTCGCGCCGCCCGCGTCACCTTCGATACCAAGCCGGCGACCGACGGCGCCTCGACCGCGCGCTGCTACATCATGGTGACGCCGGACGGCGAGCGCACCATGAACACCTATCTCGGCGCGGCGCAGGACCTCAAACCCTCCGACATCGACGAGGCAGCGGTCGCCGCCGCCGCCGTTATCTATCTCGAAGGCTATTTGTGGGACCCGCCGAAGGCGAAGGAGGCTTTCGTCAAGGCCGCCGAAATCGCTCATCGCAACAATCGCAAGGTCGCGTTGACATTGTCGGATTCGTTCTGCGTCGATCGCTATCGCAGTGAATTTCTCGATCTGATCCGCAAGGGCACGGTCGACATTCTGTTCGCCAACGAACACGAGCTGAAGAGCCTGTACGAGACCGCCGACTTCGACACGGCGGCGAAAGCCTTGCGCGGCGACGCCAAGCTCGCCGTCGTCACCCGCAGCGAGAAGGGTTGCGCGGTGATATCGCGCGACGGCATCGAGGCGGTGCAGGCCATGCCGATCGACAGCGTGGTCGATGTCACCGGCGCCGGCGATCTGTTCGCCGCCGGTTTCCTCGTCGGCCATTCGCACGGCAAGGACCACCGCACCTCGGCGCGCCTTGGCGCGCTCGCCGCGGCGGAAGTCATCCAGCATATCGGCGCGCGCCCGGCGGTGTCGCTGAAAGCCTTGGCGGCCGAGAACGGCCTGGCCCTCTAAGGCCGCCGTAAGTTCCCTAAGGATATGGTAACCAATTGGTAACCGAACGTGGTTACCGATTGGTGAACAAATCCTTTCGGAGCACGGTCATGGCCAAGCGCAAAGACACCGAAGCAATCGGCAGCAGTGCGACCCCCGAACCGACGGTGACGCCGGAAATTTCCGCGATTCCCGCTCCTGCCGCGTCGGCGACGCCGGCAAGCGCGGCGGCGAAAGCCGATCTTCCCAACGTCGACTCGCCGTCGATCTCGCCGGCCGATCTGGTCAAAACCGGCGATAGCGACCTGGAGCCGGCGGCGAAGCCGATCCCGGAACTGGCCGTCGAGGCGCCGGCACCGGTCGATGAAAAAATCAGCACGCCGCACGATGGCGCTTTGTATTTGAACCTGCCGCGCATCGCGCTGCGGCCGCGCCACAAGCGCTATGCCTTGCTCGCCGCCTCGGTCGCCGTTGCCGCTGTTCTCGGCGGCATCGTCGGCACACTGGCCAGCGGCGGCTTTTCGACGCCGCCGGTCGCTGTCACGGCGCATGACGACAGCAAGGCGATGCAGCAAACGGTCGCTCGTTTGACTAAGGAAATCGGCACGCTGAAAGCGAGCCTCGACGACGCCAATAAATTCGCCCACGCCCAGGTGGCCAAGCTTGACGCCAAAATCGATACCAAGCTCGACACCCGGATCGGCAGCAAGACCGACGTTATGAAAGACAGCGCCGAAATCACCGGGTCAATTTCCGCGCCACAGACGGTCATGATCGCAACGCCTCTGCCGCAGCCGCGCCCGGCGCCACGCATTGCGCCGGCGGAAAGCCAGCAGCCGGCCCGCCTGACGGTGGTTCCGGGCTGGTCGATCCGCGACTCGCGCGGCGGTTACATCTATGTGGAAAGCAACGGCGACATTTATCAGATCGTCCCCGGCGCGCCGCTGCCCGGCCTCGGCCCGGTCGAATCGGTCAAGCGGCAGGACGGCCGCTGGGTGGTGACGACGCCGAAAGGCATCATCGTCTCGATGCGCGACCGCCGATATTTCGAATAACCGCGTCATGGCCGGGCTTGTCCCGGCTATCCACGCCTTTCTACAAAACAAAGAAGCAAGACGTGGATGCCCGGCACAAGGCCGGGCATGACGATATTGAGGCTGCGGCATCGCAGCCAAATCATAACCACGTGAGCCCATAGCGGCCTCCTCCGATCCGTGCCAGATTTACGCGGGCCGGAATGATGCGGGTGTCCAACATGCGCGGCGCGTTCCTGAAAATCGTGGCGGGCTGCCTGTTTTTGGCGGCGTCGGCGCACGCGAATGCGCAAGGCTTCGCCCAGGGCGCGGCGCCGAAGGCGGCGCGGCCCGACGCGGTCGACAGTTGTCCCGGGCTCGTCGCCACGCGCTCGCCGCTGTTCAAACATGTCGCGCTCAATGCCGACCAGGTCCGCATCACCTATGCCGGTCACTCGACCTTCCTGCTCGAGAGCCCGCAACTGGTGCGCGTCGCCACCGACTATAACGACTATGTCAGGCCATCGATTCTGCCCGACATCGTCACGATGAACCACGCGCATTCCAGCCATTACACCGACCGGCCCGACCCGGGCATCAAGCATGTGTTGCGCGGCTGGGCCGGCGACGAGAAGCCGGCGCGCATCGATGTGCAATACAAGGACGTGCGCGTACGCAACGTGCCAACCAATATCCGCACCTGGGGCGGCGACACCGAATTTCACGGCAATTCGATTTTCGTTTTCGAGATGGCCAACCTGTGCGTCGCGCATCTCGGCCATCTGCATCACACGCTCACACCGCAACAGCTGGCCGAGATCGGCCGCATCGACGTGGTGATGGTGCCGGTTGATGGCGGCGCGACGCTCGATCTCGACGGCATGGTCGAGGTGCTGCACGCGCTGAAAGCGCCGCTGATGATTCCGATGCACTATTTCAGCACCTATACGCTGGAGAGATTTCTCCAGCGGGTGCGTCAGGAGTGGGATGTCGAGTTCGCGGAAATACCGTCGACGCTGATTTCGAAAGCCACATTGCCATCTAAGCCGAAAGTTCTGGTGCTGCCGGGCCGGTAGTCGCTGTGGCCTCATCATACCGGCAATGCCGGTAATGCCGGCCTTCGCCAGTATTCCGCCGCAATTCAAGACCTTGTGAACTGTGACGCGCGTCACTTCGTGGCCGTGCGCGATGAATTATCAACAGATCGAGGTTGACGTCGCGGAACCAATGATTAGTTCTCGCGTTCAAGGTTGCGATTATTCGCGGGTTAAAGGGATTTTTCTTCAAATGGTACAGACTTGGAGCAACTGGAAACGGTATCCGGACGCGCATGACGGCGGCCATGTCGAAGCGCCGATCGGTCCTGGCGTTTATGAAGTGCGTCACACGTTGACCGGCCGCGTCGTCGCCTTCGGCCATGCCGGCAATGTCGCAAACGCCATCAGCGATCTGAAGGTCAATGGCGGCATCAGCCCGCTGCAGCGCCTGTTCGGCAAGCAGCCTTTGGTGTCGCAGGTCAACGATCTGGAATACCGCACCTGCGCCGCAACCAGCCGCGCCGAAGCCAAGACCGCGGCCAGCCGCCTCAGCGGCTTGCGCCAGACGGCCTGGCGCCGCCGCGTCGATATGGGCAATGCAGCCCGCATGAGCTAATTCGACACTGTGAGGTCGTTTTTTAAAGAGGCCGGCATAATTGCCGGCCTTTTTCACGTTTGGGCAGAGGCCATGGCAGATCGGCGCTGAATGATCCTATAATTGAAAAAAACAGGACGATCAGGGACGGCCCGCCAATGTTGAGCGCAGAGCAGAACGATCTCATCACCCGCACGGGCCCCGGCACGCCGGCGGGCCGCGTCATGCGCCACTATTGGCAACCGGCGGCTTTGGTCGATGAATTGTCGGGCAACCGGCCGGTCAAGCCGGTGCGGCTGTTCGGCGAAGATCTCGTCATCTTCAAGGACGACAAAGGCCGCTACGGATTGATCGGCCGGCGCTGTCCGCATCGCGGCACCGATCTCGCTTACGGCCGTCTGGAAGACGGCGGCCTACGCTGCGCCTTTCACGGCTGGCTGTTCGACGTTAACGGCAAGTGCCTGCAAACGCCGGCCGAGCCCGACGACAGCAATCTCTGCGCCAACATCAAGCAGAAATCCTATCCGGTGGTCGAGAAGAGCGGCATCCTGTTCGCCTATCTGGGTGACGGTGAACCGCCGGCGTTTCCGCATTTCGATTGTTTCGTCGCCCCCGATAGCCACACTTTCGCGTTCAAGGGCATGATTGACTGCAACTGGCTGCAATCGCTCGAGGTCGGCATCGACCCGGTGCACACCTCGTTCCTGCATCGCTTCTTCCACGACGAGGACCCGGCGCAGGCCTACGGCAAGATGTTTCGCGACACGACGCGCGACTCGGACATGCCGATGACGCAGATCATGCGCGAAGTGACGCGGCCGCGCATCGAGGTAGAAGATACCGATTACGGTTTCCGGCTGGTGACCTTGCGCCAGATCAGCGACGCCTCGACCCATGTGCGCGTCACCAATCTGGTGTTCCCCAATGCCTTCATGATCCCGATGAGCCGCGAGATGACGATCTCGCAGTGGCATGTGCCGATCGACGATACCAGGCATTATTGGTACGCGATCTTCACCTCGTTCGGCGAGCCGGTGAACAAGGAGCAGATGCGCAACCAGCGCCTCGAACTCTATCAACTGCCCGACTACATCCCGAACAAGAACAAGAGCAACGATTACGGCTTCGATCCGCACGAGCAGGAAAACGAGACCTATACCGGCATGGGCGCCGACATCAACGTGCACGACCAGTGGGCCTGCGAATCGATGGGCGCTATCCAGGATCGCACGCAGGAACACCTCGGCACCTCGGACAAGGCGATCGCCGCCTATCGCCGGCTGCTGCGGCAGTCGATTGAACAAACCGGCAAAGGCGAGACGCCGATCCTCGTCGTCGATGCGGCGCGCGCGGCGTCCATCACCGGCCCCGCCGCCATTGACGGCATCGGCCCGACCAATGACTGGCAAGGCTACTGGCAGTCGACCGAAGCCAAGAAGCGCGTGGCGATGAGTTGGAAGGCCGGGCAATAGTCGATGCCACCGCGCAAACCTAAGTCGCCCGCCAGTTTTGTCGAGCGTCACAATCTATGGAATGCCACGCAGGAAAAAGCCGCGGCCGAGATCGAACGCGCGATGAAGCGCGACAAACTCGAAGTCGTGCGCTTCTCCTTCGCCGATCAGCACGGCGTGTTGCGCGGCAAAACGTTGTTGGCGTCGGAAGTCGCCAGCGCACTGCGCAATGGTGTCACCATGACGACGACGTTGCTGGCCAAGGACACCTCGCACAAAAGCGTGTTTCCGGTGTTCACCGCTGGCGGCGGATTCGGCATGGCGGAGATGCAGGGCGGCGCCGACTTCGTCATGGTCGCCGACCCGACGACGTTTTGCGTTTTGCCGTGGGCAAACAGCACCGGCTGGGTGTTGTGCGACATCGTCTTCTCTAACGGCAAACCCGTGCCGTTTTCAGCCCGGGCGATCTATCGCAACGCATTGATAACTTTGGGGAAAGCCGGCTTCGATTTCATGGCCGGGCTGGAGGTGGAATTCCACCTGTTCAGGCTCGACAACCCTCGGCTCACGCCAACGGACGCTACCTGGCCGCCGGAAGCGCCCGAGGTCAGCCTGCTGACGCAAGGCTATCAGTATCTCACCGAATCGCGTTTCGACATGCTCGATCCGGCGATCGAGATATTGCGGCGCGGCCTGCTGGCGCTCGGCCTGCCGCTGCGTTCGGTCGAAA
The DNA here is from genome assembly GCA_903839845.1 of uncultured Hyphomicrobiales bacterium. Taxonomy (GTDB): domain Bacteria; phylum Pseudomonadota; class Alphaproteobacteria; order Rhizobiales; family Xanthobacteraceae; genus Pseudolabrys. The sequence goes on along the minus strand of CAIMEA010000193.1, from coordinate 14,563 downwards.
TAGAAATCGGTCCGAGCCAGGTCGAGTTTACCTTCCGCCCGCAGATCGGCATGGACGCCGCCGACACGATGATTCTGTTTCGTTCGGCGGTGAAGCAGATCGCACGCCGCAACGGTTACCTTGCCAGCTTCATGTGCCGTCCGTCCTTGCCGAATATGGTGTCGAGTGGCTGGCATCTGCACCAGTCGCTGATCGAGACGAAGTCGCAGCGCAACGCCTTTGCCGATCCGGACGGGCTGTCCACGCTTGGCCGTTACTATCTCGGCGGCTTGCTCAATCACGCGCGCGCGGCCGCCGCTTTCACCACGCCGACGGTCAACGGCTACAAGCGTTATCGGTCGTATTCGCTGGCGCCGGACCGCGCCATCTGGGGCCGCGACAATCGCGGCGTGATGATGCGCCTGATGGGCCAGCCGGGCGACGCCGCCACTCATTTGGAAAACCGCGTCGGCGAGCCGGCCGCCAACCCCTATCTCTACATGGCGTCGCAGATTTATGCCGGGCTCGACGGCATCGCCAAGCGCAGCGAGCCGGGGCCGTCCGCCGATACGCCCTACGAGACGCAAGCGCCGCTGCTGCCGAAATCCCTGAACGAGGCTACCACCGCGTTGCGCGGCGATGATGCTTTCCGCGCCGGTTTCGGCGGCGCCTTCATCGACTATTATGCGCATATCAAGGACGCCGAATTCGCGCGCTATCAGAAGGACGCCGACGAAACCGGCGACCCGACCGCCGTCACCGCCTGGGAACAGAAAGAATATCTGGATTTATTTTAATGCCTTACGCAACGACAGCCGACAACGTGAAGCTCTATTACGAGGAAACTGGAAAGGGCACGCCGATCCTGTTCGTGCATGAATTCGCGTCCGATCACCGCGGCTGGGAGCCGCAGATGCGCGAATTCGGCAAACGCCATCGTTGCATCACCTATTCCGCGCGCGGCTACACGCCGTCCGATGTGCCCTCGGATACAAATGCCTATTCGTATCTCCATGTGATGCGCGATTGCGTCGCCGTGCTCGATCAACTGAAAATCGACAAGGCGCATCTGATCGGCCTGTCGATGGGCGGCTACACCGCGTTGCAGGTCGCGCTCAATCATCCCGCGCGCGTCCGCTCGCTGGTGCTGGCCGGCACCGGTTCGGGCTTCGAGCGCGATTACGTCGCCGAGCATCACAAGAGTTCGCGCGCGGTCGCCGATCTGTTCGAGAGCGAAGGCTCCACACGCGTTGCCGACACCTACGGGCGCGGTCCGAGCCGCGTGCCCTTCGAGATCAAGGATCCGCGCGGCTTTGCCGAATTCTTGACGCGTTTCGCCGAGCACGATGCGCGTGGCTCGGCCAACACATCGCGCGGCTTTCAGGGCTCGCGGCCGTCGCTCTTGGAATTCGAGGGCGCGATCCGCAAGCTGACGATCCCGGCGCTGATCGTCGTCGGCGACGAGGACGAGCGCTGCATCGAGTCGAGCCTGTTCCTCAAGAACGCCATCGCCGCGTCGGGCCTGGTGATGTTTCCCAAAACCGGGCATGTGGTCAATCTGGAAGAGCCGGACCTGTTCAACGCCGTGGTCGCGGACTTCATCGGCCGCGTCGAGGCTGGCCGCTGGCCAGCGCGCGATCCGCGCTCCATCGCGCCCAACGCGCCGAGCCCGATATGGAACCGCAAGCCGGCGTGAGCCGATGCGGCGCTAAACGTCGACGCTGGCGCTCAGCGCGTTGTCCTGGATGAACTGGCGGCGCGGCTCGACCAGATCGCCCATCAGCTGGTCGAACAGCACATTGGCCTCGTCGACTTCCTTGATGCGCACCTGCAACAGTGAACGCGCATTGACGTCGAGCGTGGTCTCCCAGAGCTGCTCCGGGTTCATCTCGCCCAGCCCTTTGTAGCGCTGCATCGAAATGCCCTTGCGGCCGGCGCCGGTGATCGCCTCGAACAAAGCGACCGGTCCGTGGATCGGCCAGCTCTCGTCCTTGCGCCGCAGCGCGCCGGGCTTCTCATAAACCTTTTGCAGCGACACCGCGTATTCATCGAGCTTGCGGGCATCGGCGGAGCCGAGCAGCGCGTGATCGATGATGGCGACGCTCTGCACGCCGCGCACCGTGCGGGTGAAGACGAAACCGGCGTCCTCGGTGAAGGTGCCTTCCCAGCCGCGTTCGGTTTCCTCGGCCAGCACATTCATGCGCTTGGCGATAAACGGCGCCGCCGCCTTGGCCTTTTCCGGATCGCCGAAAATCGCCGAATTGAGCACGCCGAGAATGGCGGCCTGCTCGACCACCTGACGATTATAGCGGCTGTGCAGGCCGTTCAGCGTATTGCGGATGTTGCGCGCTTCCTCGACCAGTTTTTGCAAATCCTCGCCGGCGCGCTCTTCCCCGCTCGCCAGCTTGAGCACCGCTTCCTCGACGCCGGTCGAAATCAGATAATCCTCGAGCGCGCGCTCGTCCTTGAGATACTGCTCGGACTTGCCGCGGTTGACCTTATAGAGCGGCGGCTGCGCGATGTAGATATAACCGCGCCGGATCAATTCCTCCATCTGGCGGAAGAAGAACGTCAGCAGCAGCGTGCGGATATGCGAGCCGTCGACGTCGGCGTCCGTCATGATGATGATCTTGTGGTAGCGCAATTTGTCGGCGTTGAATTCGTCGCGGCCGATGCCGGTGCCGAGCGCCGTGATCAAGGTGCCGATTTCCTGGCTGCCCAGCATCTTGTCGAAGCGCGCACGCTCGACGTTCAAGATCTTGCCGCGCAACGGCAGCACCGCCTGGAATTCACGGTTGCGGCCCTGCTTGGCGGAGCCGCCGGCCGAATCGCCCTCGACGATGAACAGTTCGGACTTGGCCGGATCGCGCTCCTGGCAATCGGCGAGCTTGCCCGGCAGCGACGAGATGTCGAGCGCGCCCTTGCGCCGGGTCAGATCTCGCGCCTTGCGCGCGGCTTCGCGCGCGGCGGCGGCTTCCACCACCTTGCCGACGATGACGCGCGCTTCCTGCGGATGAATTTCGAACCAGTCCTGCAGCGCCTGATTGACGACATTTTCGACCACCGGCCGTACTTCCGAGGACACCAATTTGTCCTTGGTCTGCGACGAGAATTTCGGGTCCGGCACCTTGACCGACAGCACGGCGGTGAGGCCTTCGCGGCAATCGTCGCCGGTCAGCGCCACTTTTTCCTTGCGCGTCGTGCCGAGCGTCTCGGCATATTGCGTCACCTGCCGGGTCAGCGCGCCACGGAAGCCGGCGAGATGCGTGCCGCCGTCGCGCTGCGGAATGTTGTTGGTGAAGCACAATACCGATTCATGATAGGCGTCGTTCCACCACAAGGCGCACTCAACCGTGATGCCGTCGCGCTCCGACTTGATCATCAGCGGCTTGGGGATCAGCGGCGTCTTGTTGCGGTCGAGATATTTGACGAAGGCCTCAACACCGCCGTCATAAATCATCTCCTCGCGCTTCTCGACCGCGTGCCTCATATCGGACAGAACGATCAGCACGCCGGAATTGAGGAAGGCCAGTTCGCGCAGGCGATGCTCGAGCGTGGCGAAATCGAACTCGACCATGGTGAAAGTTTCGGTCGACGGCAGGAACGACACTTCGGTGCCGCGCTTGCCGTGCGACTCGCCGACAACCTTCAGCGGCGCCACCGCGACGCCGTCGCGGAATTCGATGAAGTGTTCATGACCATCGCGCCAGATGGTCAGCTTGAGCCAGGTCGATAGCGCGTTGACGACGGAGACGCCGACGCCATGCAGGCCGCCGGACACCTTGTAGGAATTCTGGTCGAATTTGCCGCCGGCGTGCAACTGCGTCATCACCACTTCGGGCGTCGACACGCCTTCCGAATGCATGCCGGTCGGAATGCCGCGGCCATTGTCACGCACGGTGCACGAGCCGTCCGGATTGAGCGTGACGTCGACTTGCGTGGCGTGTCCGGCGAGCGCTTCGTCGATGGCGTTGTCGACGGCCTCGTACACCATGTGATGCAAACCGGATCCGTCATCGGTGTCGCCGATATACATGCCGGGACGCTTGCGCACGGCGTCGAGTCCCTTAAGGACCTTGATCGACTCGGCGCCATAATCGGTGTCGTCGGAGCGGATATTTTCGGCCGGTTCAGCCATGGATTTGCACCTTCAAGCGGGCAAGGAACGGGCAAGAAAAAGACACGCAAAATGAATCAGATTGAAGCCCGTGTGTGACATGAAATTTGGGTGGCGTACAGCCTTAAGTCAATGGCCGTAAAATATTGATTTGAAAGCGGTTTTTAAACCAGACGGAGCCGGAAAGCCGGCGTTTTTCGGCCGATTGTGGCGAGCATTTTGAGCCTCTCTTTTGGCCGGTTTTTCGTCGTCGATTTTGGTCCAATTTTGCCGCCGCGTATGCCGGCTGCTTGCGCATTACCGCCGGGTATCCTCTAAGCAGGCTAGCCGCCGGCCGACATGTCACCCGCCGAATCGTATCGCCATGCTCTGGTTCAACCGGAACTTTGAAGTCCCGCACCGCCTGCGCGCCATTGTGCGCGCCCGCGAGTCGAGCGTCATCGTGCTGGCGGCCTTGGCTGGCGCCATGGCGGGCCTGGTCGTCGCCGGCATGGGCGCCGCCGTCGCCTTTATGCACCTGCAACTCTTCGGCATCGAGCCGGGCGCGCGGCTGTCCGGTCAACTGACGCTCAATCCGCTCGCCGCGCTGCTGGTGCCGAGCCTCGGCGGCCTGCTGCTCGGGCTGGCGACGACGACCATCGCCCGCTGGCGCGGCAGCGAAGTCGATCCGGTCGAGGCCAATGCGCTGCACGGCGGCCGCATGTCGATGCGCGGCAGTCTGATCGTGGCGGCGCAGACCGTGTGGTCGAGCGGCGTCGGCGCCTCGGTCGGACTGGAGGCCGGCTACACGCAACTTGCCAGCGGCATCGCCTCCAAGATCGGCCAGGCGTTCCGGCTGCGGCGCGGCGATATGCGCATGCTGGTCGGCTGCGGCGCGGCCGGCGCCATCGCCGGCGCTTTCGGCGCGCCGCTCGGCGGGGCGTTTTACGGCTTCGAATTGATCATCGGCAGCTATGCAGTAGCGAGCCTGGCGCCGGTCGGCATGGCGGCGTTGCTCGGCTATCTCACCGCGCAGCTATTCACGCCCGACCGGCTGGGCATCGACACCGGCACACTGTCGACCCTGGCCTTGCACGACATTCTGATCGCCGGCGGACTGGGCCTCATCGCCGCCGGTTTCGGTATTCTGCTGATGCGCGGCGTCGCCGCCTGCGAGTTGCTGTTTGCCAAAGCCCGCGTGCGGCCGGTCATACGGCCGATGCTGGGCGGCGTTCTGGTCGGCTTGCTGGCGCTGGTATCGCCACAGGTGATGTCGTCCGGACACGGCGCCTTGCATCTGACCGGCATTTTCAAGCTGCCGATCGCCGCCATCGCTACCATTTTCGCGCTGAAAGCACTGGCCTCGATCGTTTCGCTCGGCAGCGGTTTTCGCGGCGGCTTGTTCTTTGCCTCGTTGCTGCTCGGCGCGCTGGGCGGCCAGATGTTTGCAACCGGGATGAACGCGCTTTGGCCCTCGCTAGCGCTCAATCCCGACGCCTATGCCATCATCGGCATGAGCGCGCTGTCGGTCGCGGTCATCGGCGGGCCTTTGACCATGACCTTCATCGCGCTGGAAACCACCGGCGATTTGTGGCTGACCACCGCCGTGCTCATTGCCGTTATTCTGTCCATGCAGGTGACGCGCGAATTCTTCGGCTACTCCTTCACCACCTGGCGCTTCCATTTGCGCGGCGAGACCATCCGCGGCGCCGCCGATGTCGGCTGGATCAGGGATCTGACCGTGGCGCAGATGATGCGCGCCGATGTGCGCACGACGCCGGTTGAGGCCGATGTCGCCGCCTTCCGCCAGGCATTTCCGTTGGGATCGACCAACCAGGTGATCGCGGTCGACGAAGACGGGCGCTATGCCGGCATGGTGCTGGTCGCCGAAGCGCATGCCGCGGAATTGCCTTCGGTGACCCCGCTACGCGAGATCCTGCACCACGCCGCTCATGTCGTGCTGCCGCAAATGACCGCGCAGGAAGCCATCGCCGCCTTTGGCAAATTCGAGGCCGAAGCCCTGGCGGTCGTCGATTCGGTTGAGCGCCGGCAGGTTCTCGGACTGCTCAGCGAAGCCCATACCTTGCGGCGGTTCTCCGATGCGTCGGAACGGCAGCGGCGGGAACTGCTCGGCGAAATGTGATCGCTGATCAGCGACGCGCGCTGTTCAGCTCGAGCGCGCTCGCCGTCACATGCCGCAAGTGCCGGAACCCGGGTTCATAATTGGGAACCGGCTTGCTGAAGGCGGACATCGCCGCCGAAAGAATTTCGATTTTGTCGAGTTCGGTACGAATATGTTCCACGGCGCGCTGCAATTCACGCTTCAGCCGGTCGGTTGCCGCCCCATTTTCCTTTGACATAGCCCACATCCATTTCCTGGCTGACCGTACGTGTCCGGGCCGCCATGTGGGAGGTTAAGCTATTGCGTCAGCTATAGTTCCTGTTTTCGTTTATTTCAAAGTAACGCTATTAATGAACCGTAAGCGCCGCGACGGACGCGCCGAGGCGCAACACTTAGCGCAGCGGCGCCACGGTACCGCTGCGCACCTCGAACATCGCGGCGCGGCCGGCAATGTCGCCGAAGGCCGCCGGGTCGGCGCCGGTCATCCAGACCTGCGCGCCGAGCGTCGACAGCGCGTCATAGAGCGCGGCTCGGCGCAGCGGATCGAGATGCGCCACCACCTCGTCGAGCAGCATCACCGGCGCGTAGCCGGTCATCTCCTTGATCAGCCGCGCATGCGCCAGCACCAGGCGGATCAGCAGCGCCTTCTGTTCGCCGGTCGAAGCCTCGGCGGCGGGAATGCCCTTGCCGGAATGGGTGACCAGAAAATCCGAGCGGTGCGGCCCGTCAAGCGTGCGGCCGGCGGCGGCGTCGCGGGCGCGATTTTCCCTCAGCAGTTCGCGATAGCGGTCCTCGATCTCGCGCGCATTGCGGTCGGGCAGCAACTTTTCCATCCAGCCGTCGAGCGCGATATCGGGCAGCGCGAAGGCCGGCGCTTGATCCCGTGTTGCATCAAGCGCGCCGGCAAGGCGGTTGACCGTCTCGGCGCGCCCCGCCGCCACCGCGACGGCGACTTCCGCCGTTTCGTGCTCGATGGCATCGAGCCAGTGCGAATCGCTGCGATTGTCTTCCAGCAGGCGATTGCGCGAGCGCAGCGACCGCTCCAGCGCATTGACGCGGCTCGAATGCTGCGCATCGACCGCCAGCACCAGCCGGTCGAGAAAGCGCCGCCGCTCCGACGCCGGACCGTTGAACAAGGGATCCATCGACGGCGTCAGCCAGACCACGCGCAGATGATCGGCAAAGGCGACAGCAGAGCCGACATTCTCGCGGTCGATGCGGCATTTGCGGTTGGTCGGCGTATCGTCGCCAACCGGCGGCTCGATACCGGTGCCGAGTGTGGAGAGGCCGAGCATGCCCTCGATCTCGGCCGACACCGCCCAGGAGCCGTCGCCTTCCAAGAAGGCCAGCTCGTCCATGGTGGCGCGGTGCAGGCCGCGTCCCGGCGCCAGCATCGAGATCGCTTCGATCAGATTGGTCTTGCCGGCGCCGTTGACGCCAGTCAGCACCACCGGACCGGCTTCATCCAGCGCGATTTGCGCGGCGTGATAGCTGCGGAAATTGGTGAGCGTCAGGCGGCGAATGAAGGCGGCGGTCATTGCGACCCGAATTTCCCGATGATCGAGGCCACGATATCGTCCGGCGCCGCGTCAATGGCAATGACAATCGACGGCTCGTCGACGCCAGGTTCCTGCAACGCCGCCATTTGGCTATCGAGCAACTGTGGCGGCATGAAGTGGCCTTTGCGTGCGGCCAAGCGGTCGGCGATCAGGTCTTTGGCGCCCTTCAGGTACACAAACCCGACATCGTCATGACCGTCCGTCAGGATTTCGCGATAACTGCGCTTGAGCGCCGAGCATGTAACGATGATCGGCTGGCTTGCGCGGCGTGCATCGTCGATGCGCGCGGCAATCGCTTTCAGCCAGGGCAGACGGTCGTCGTCATTGAGCGGAATGCCTTGCGACATCTTGGCGATGTTCGATGGCGGATGCAGGCTGTCGCCCTCGATCAGCGGACGGGCGAGCTGTTGCGCCAGCAGCGAACCAATCGTGCTTTTGCCGGCGCCGGTCACGCCCATGACGACGATGGCCGTGGCCCAGTTGTTCGCCATCAGGATTTACTTTTGGGCTCGCCGGCAGCCTCACGATGGCCGCCGAAGCCCTTCCGCATGGCCGAGATCACCTTGTCGGCGAAATTCACGTCGCGGCGCGAGCGGAAACGGGCGTAAAGCGCCGCCGTCAGCGTCATCGTCGGAATGGCGCGCTCGATCGCCGTCTGGATGGTCCAGCGGCCTTCGCCGGTATCGTCCACTTTGCCGGAGAAGTCCTTGAGGCTGGCATCCTGACGCAGCGCGGTGGCGGTGACATCGAGAAGTTTGGACGAGACGATACTGCCGTGCCGCCAGACTTCGGCGATCTCGTCGATCCGCAGCGGCAAGCGTTCGGCCACGGGCACATTCGTATCATTGGCTTCGGCGAGGATCTGGAAGCCTTCGGCATAGGCCTGCATCAGGCCGTATTCGATGCCGTTGTGCACCATCTTGACGAAATGGCCGGCGCCGTTCGGACCGACATGCAGCCAGCCTTGCGGGGCCGTTGAACCTTGTCCCGGCGCTTCTCCGCCGGGCGACAAAGCGGCGAAGATCGGCGCCAGCCGCGCCACAACGTCCTTCTCGCCGCCGATCATCAAACAATATCCCGACGTGGCGCCGAGCACGCCGCCGCTGGTGCCGACATCGACGTGATGCAGGCCGCGCTCCTTCAACTCCTTTGCCCGCCTTAAATCGTCCTTCCAGAACGTATTGCCGCCATCGATGATGGTGTCGCCGGCATCGAGCAGGTCGGTCAGTTTGGCGATTGTGCTCTCGGTCGCCTCGCCCGCCGGCAGCATGACCCAGACCGCGCGCGGCGGTGTCAGCTGCCTGACAACATCGGCGAGGCTTGATGCGGGCTGCGCACCGTCCGCGGCCAGGGCCTGTACGGACGCTTCGGCAACATCGCTGACAACGACATTATGACCATGCTTGATCAGCCGGCGCGAAAGGTTCGCACCCATTCGACCAAGCCCGATCATGCCGATCTGCATTGCAGTCTTTCCGAACGATGGATGACCAGCGGACGCCGGTTACACCCGCATCGGCATCAAGACATACAGCGCGCCTTTGGCGTCCTTGTCCTGAACCAGAGTCGGCGAACCCGGATCGGCGAGCTTGAGCACGGCGACCTCGCCTTCGATCTGCGCAGCGATGTCGAGCAGGTAACGTGAATTAAAACCGATATCGAGCGGATCGGAATCGTATTCGACTTCTAGTTCCTCGGTCGCGGACCCCGAATCCGGATTAGTGACCGACAGCACCAGCCTTCCGCTGGTGATCGACAATTTGACGGCGCGGCCGCGCTCGCTCGATACGGTCGAGACGCGGTCGACCGCCGCCTCGAAATCCTTCTTGTCGACGATCAGGCTCTTGTCGTTGTTGGCCGGGATGACCCGGCCATAGTCCGGGAACGTGCCGTCGATCAGTTTCGAGGTCAGCACGACGTTGCCGATCGAGAAACGGATCTTGCCGCCCGACAGTTCGATCAGGACCTCGCCTTCGCCAGTCTCGATCAGACGCTGCACCTCGGCGACCGTCTTGCGCGGCACGATGATGCCCGGCATGCCGGCCGCGCCTTCCGGCAGAGGCAGCTCGACCTGCGCCAGCCGGTGCCCGTCGGTCGCGACCGCGCGCAGAGTCGCGGCCTTGGCGGCGCCGGCGGCGTGCAGATAGATGCCGTTGAGATAATAGCGGGTCTCTTCCGTCGAGATCGCGAACTGGGTCTTGTCGATCAGCCGCTTCAGGTCGGCGGCGGGAACCGAGAACTTGTGGCTCATCTCCCCGGCGGCCAAATCGGGGAAATCGCTTTCCGGCAAAGTCTGCAGCGTGAAACGCGAGCGCCCGGCGCGGATCGACAGTACGGCGCGGTCGCCGGAACCTTCGATAACGATCTGCGAGCCCTCGGGCAGCTTGCGCACGATGTCGTAGAACATATGCGCCGGCACGGTGGTCGAGCCGCCGGGCGCGACTTCGGCCGAAATCGAGTCGGTGACTTCAAGATCGAGATCGGTTGCCTTCATGCTGAGCTTGCCCTTGTCGGCGCGGACCAGCACGTTGGCGAGAATGGGGATGGTATTGCGCCGCTCGACCACGCGATGGACGTGGCCCAGGGATTTCAAGAGTTCAGCACGCTCGACAGTGACTTTCATGGGAGACCCGCTTCGGCGCCTTCAAAATGAGCCCTTAAACCAGGCGCAACGGCAAGCCGGCCATCCGCGCATGCGGAGCCGGGGGGCAAAGGTGGCAAGAGCGGGGCATTTAAGCAAGGGCGGCGGTGGGGCGGGTGCAAATTTCCCCAGGTGTGCACAGGGGACTTCCTTGGGAAACCGCGGACGTGCCCCACCCACCGCTCATTCCCGCGGAAGCGGGAATCCAGTTCTTTGACCGAAATTCGGACGTTGTCTATATCCCCGCCTTCGCGGGGATGAGCGGAGCTTTGGTCTACTCCTGCAGCTGCCTCTTGAGGATCTCGATTTCCTCGGCCAAAGCCATGTCGTTGCCGACCAGCCCTTCGATTTTGCGCACCGCGTGCAGCACCGTGGTGTGATCGCGGCCGCCGAACCTCCGCCCGATCTCGGGCAACGACCGCAAGGTCAGCGTCTTGGCCAGATACATCGCCACCTGGCGCGGGCGGACGACATTGGCGGTCCGGCGCGACGACAGCAGGTCGGACCGGCTGACATTGTACTGGCGCGCGACGATACGCTGGATGTCCTCGATCTTGACCCGCTTGGGCTCCTGCGGCCGGATCAGGTCGCGCACCTCGCGCTCGGCCATTTCCAGCGTCACCGATTGTCCGGTCAGCTTGTTATGGGCGAGCAGCCGATTGAGCGCGCCTTCCAGGTCGCGGCCGTTATGGGTGACGGTCTTGGCGATATAGGCCAGCACCGGCAGCGGTACGTCGAATGACGGGTGATGCGAGCGCGCCGAGACGACGCGAGCCTTGAGGATTTCAAAGCGGAGCTCTTCGCCGAGCGTGCCCATCTCGACAACGAGACCGCCGGCCAGGCGCGAGCGGACGCGGTCGTCGAGGCTTTCCAGTTCCGATGGCGGACGATCGGAGGCGATGACGACCTGGCGTCCCGCATCGATCAGCGCGTTGAGCGTGTGGCAGAACTCGGCTTGCGTCGACTTGCCTTGCAGGAACTGCAAGTCGTCGATCACCAGCACACCGATACCGCGCAGCGCTTCCTTGAAGGCGAGCGCGGTCTGCGTGCGCAGCGCCGAGACGAAGCCGTACATGAACTTCTCGGCGGTGAGATACAGCACCTTGCGTTCGCCGCCGGCATTGCCGGCCCAGGTGATCGCCTGCAACAGATGCGTCTTGCCCAGCCCGACGCCGGCATGGATATAGAGCGGGTTGAACATCACCGGATCGCCACGGCGGGCGGCGGCGACCTGACGGGCGGCGGCCTGCGCCAGGGTATTGGAACGGCCGACGACGAAACTGTCGAAGGTCAGACGGGCGTCGAGCGGCGAACCGCCGAGCGCCTCGTGCACGCCGGGATCGCCGGCCGACATCGGACGGCCGACGCTGGCATTGACGCCATTGCCGAAGCCACGCGCGCCGTCGCTGGCGGCCATCAACTCGGCCTTCGGCTTTGGCTGCACCGTGGTCTTGAGGACCGCCGAGCGGACGATGAGTTCAATGCGGCCAACCTGATCCTGTTCGGCCTGCCAGCAGGCGAGCACCCGCTCGGCATAATGCGACTGAATCCAGCTCTTCAGGAAGCGCGTCGGCACCGACAGCCGGACCACGCCGTCGGCAAGCTGCTCGAGGTCCATGCGCGCAAACCAGCTGGAGAAGACGTCGTCGCCGACTTCGGCGCGCAGACGTGCTTTGACCCGCAACCAGCTCTCATCGTCGTTGGACATTTTTTTATTCTCTGTTGGCTGAATCGATTGAACGGACATGATTGGCTCGGCATGGCGGCATGAGGTTACCCACGCGCCGGGATACGGGTCGCAACTAATCTCACGCGAAGGGGTCGGTGCGATGCGTCGGAGCGGCTCTAAGCATCGAAGGGCCGGGGAGACGTCATCGGCATGAAACGAAACGCCGCGCGGCTAATTCAGGAAAGGCGGCGCAGTCGCCGGACGAACCACTGCCTCCGACCAGGCGCGCAACGTGGCCGCGCTTATACGGCTAGCGGGAAGGGTGACGGCGGAAATGGCGGCAACCAGCGAAACATCAGCCGACGGACGGGCATAATCGAAGAAAGCGCCGCACAGAACGATATTGAGCGAAGCAATTTCAAACGAGCGCACACGCCGCGTCGAACCATATTCCGCTACCGCCATGATAACCCCCCTTTGTCGTCGCCGGGCTTTCGCCCATCGTCTCTGGCCTCTCGGCCGTCGTCTTCGGACTTTCGCCCGATCTGCTTTCGTCCTGGACCCGGCAGGGTCTTGTTCTCGTCCGGTCACCCGCTTTGTCATCGCATTACGATGTAACTCGGCGAAGTGATTTATCGCGTAGCGGCTCTCGGCAGAATGATCGACGGCCTTCTTGTTCCCTGCGGACAATAAATAGCCGGTCTCATCTGCTGATGAGCGCAGAACCAATCCTTGTTCCTGATGGCGCTCGGGAAGCCCTTGCGCAATTCCAAAAATACACAAGGCGAAGGGCGGGGCAATTTCTTTAAACGGCGATGCGCCGTTGCGCGCACGCGCATCTCACCCGCTGTGCGCTCAAAAATCGACGCATGGTTTCCAAGGTGTTGATGAGTCGTCAGGAATCTCGGAGTCGTTTACGCGGCGCGTACCCGTGCAGCGCGTCAGTTTTTTTTAAGCGATGAATGCCAGAAACCCCTGTGGCTGAGCTATTTCAGGGTCCTTGCGTCTGCTTTCCGCTTAAGTCGTTCTGAAGCCGCAAAAATTTTTGATCGAAATGAAAGGGTAACTCCCGCGGCAAAATGAAGACGGCGCTGGAGTGTGCTCGGCTTGCGTTGCGATATGTCCAGCAAAATCTTGCCAACGCAGATTAGCAAGACAGCACAATGACACTCGCACGAACGCGGGCGCGGGCGCGCGGCGCGCATCAGCGCACCGCCACCCGATATTGTCATACGGTTTTTGGAAAAGCGCCACGCAATTTAGCGTGGCTGGGTATCCAGATCGTCTGTCAGTGCACAGGTCGCGTGAACAAAAGATGGTCGCGCGTCCAAGGGCCGACAAAAGTTTCCGGAAAAATTATTTCGCAGCGATTTTAGCGATGCGATGCACAAGACGCGAAACCTTGCGGCTGGCGGTATTCTTGTGAACGACGCCACGCTGCGCTGCGCGCATGATCGCCGGTTCTGCTTCCTTGATCGCCGTCATTGCCGCGGTGCGGTCGCCGGAAGCGATCGCTTCTTCGACTTTGCGAACCGAATTGCGCAGCACGGTGCGGCGCGACTTGTTGATTTCGGTCTTGCGCGCGATCTTGCGGGTCGCTTTACGGGCGGAACTGGTATTGGCCATTTAATTCTCTTTGTATCTCGTGCGTATCCAGGCAACTGGCAGCCGGCGGATCAGTCCGCTCAAGCGACCGGCAAGCAACCGGACGATGTGAATAGAAGATGGGGGCGAGAAAACGCGCCTCCAGTGGCGTGGCTTATAGTCAGCCCCCGCCCGTGCGTCAACGTTAGAAAATCGGGCTATTTTAACGGCTTTATGCGGCCTTTTTGGCCCGAATCGCGTCGTATCCGCCGGTTATGGCGTCGCGGTCGGCGGTTGAGACCGGCGCCAGCGGCGGCCGCACCCGCGCCAGCGACGGATCGCCATGGATATGGGCCAGCAAAGTCTTGACACCCGGCACCAGCGGACGGCCTTCGAACAATTTGCGGATCGCCACCGCGGCCTCATGCGCGACGGTATCGCCCTTGGCCCAGGCGCGCTGGCAGAGATCGGCATTCAGATTGGCGGTGGCCGAAATGCAGCCGGCGAACTCGCCTTTGCGGGCCTCTAACAGGCAGGCCTCGGTCGACGGGAAGACGGCAAAGTCTGATCCCACCGCCGCGGCCGCACGCGCGAAGGCCATGTCGCCGGACGAATCCTTCAAGCCCACGATACGGGCGGGAAACGATTTCCTTAAGCGCTCGATGAGCGGAACATTCCAGAGAATGCCGGTGAGTTGCGGGTAGTGGTAAAGATAGATCGGCAGCTTGCTGGCTTCGGTCGCTTTGACCAGCGCACCGATATAATCGGCGAGTCCATCGTCGGTGACGCCTTTGTAATAAAAGGGCGGCAGCACCAACGCGCCGCCGAAACCGAGTTCCGCCGCATGGCGGGTGAGCGCGATGGCGTCGGATACCGATGCAGCACCGGTTCCCACCATCAGGCGGTCGAGCGG
>CAIMEA010000192.1 GCA_903839845.1 uncultured Hyphomicrobiales bacterium | reverse complement strand
TACGAAGCGCAGGATATCAAACACGCAGGCAAGGACGTGGGAAAGCCGATCGCCAGCCTGCTCGCTTGCATGCTGGAAACCGGCCGCACCCACCAGATCCGGGTGCATCTGGCGCATATCGGGCATCCGATCATGGGCGACGAGACCTATGCCACCGGCTTCAAGACCAAGGCCTCAAGGCTCGGCCCGCAGGCCCAAACGGCACTGGCGGCGCTCGGCCGTCAGGCGCTGCACGCCGCTGTGCTCGGCTTCGAGCATCCGATGACGCATGAAGCCCTGCGCTTCGAGGCGCCGCTGCCAGCGGATATGGCGCGTCTGGTTGAGGCGTTGCGGAAGGGCTGACGGCGCCCCGCTTTCGCGCGCTGAACTAACGAGCAGCTTTATTTGGTTTGGACTTCCTTGGTCCACTTTTCCATTTTGCTGAGCACGCCCCACGCCGTCATGGCCAGGAAGATCGGCATCGCATAGCCGCTCAGACCCGCGGCTGGTATCAAGGGCGCAAGGATCTGGCCCAGGGCACTCAGCCCTGCCGCGCCGCTCGCTGCGCCTGTCGCGCCGGCAGTGGCCGCGCCTGTTGCTCCGGCCACAACGGGCGCCGCCGTCGTTGCAAATGACAACAGCGATGTCGCCAGCGCGCCAAAAATGCCGATAGCTGTTTTCTTGCCATCGAGCAGATTGCCGATGGTCGTGCCGAGCGCATTGGTGACCGGCAACGACGATATATTTGCGCCACCCGGCGCGATTATAAGATTCAGAAAATCGGCAGCTTTCTTAACTTGATCCGCCAACTGAGTGGCGTTCGGAGTCTGAACGGTTGATCCTTGGCCTTGTGCTCTTTGAACAATTGCCAGCAAGCCTTGAAGTAACGCTGTGAGGTCGTTCGAATTGGTTGACACTTGCCCTGTCCCTGTGATTTGGCTGACACTTGGGTTGGCGAAAACTCCACTTATTTTTTCTAACTGTGCGAGGCGCTGCAGGATCGTGTCGAACACGGTTCCTGATGTTGGGGTGGCGTCAGGCGTAATAAGCTGTCCGATTGCCGCGATCGTGGCCGCGTCTGCGAGACCTGTATTCGGCAAAATATGTTGCTGTTGGAACTGAGATACCGCGGCCATCGTCAGCGGGCCGTTTTTCCCATCTTCGACAAGTTGCGGATTGGCTCCAAGCTTGTTGAGCGCCTGCTGCACCCATAAAATGGTCTTTGCTAGTTCATCGTCCGGTTGAGCAGCAGGGTCCTGCGTCGGCGACGTCGCGGCACCGAAACTGATAGACGAATCAAGTGCCATCAGCGATTTTAGAATGACCGCCGTGCCCAGTTGCGTGTCGAAGACGTTGGGGTTGAAGTCGTGATCGGCGACGTATTTGCCGCCCCTCGCCTCCGGCGGGCCGTAGCAGGTGGAGCCGCCATAAAGGTAAGGCGAATTGACACCGAAGCCGTGATATCCATAACCGTTAAATCCTTCGAGCCGAAATAGAACACGCGCAATTCCCCAATCCGTGGCGCCGACAAAATTTTCAATACGAAGTGCGTCAAGCGCTCCGTCCACGAACGCGGTAGGTCCGGTAAACGGGCCGCGCCCCAAAGGCACGATCGTGGTCCGCTGGTTGAGCGGTTGGCCATTACCAAGATAGGTATTAAAGTTGTAATTAGATTCCCGGTAGTGGCAAAGCCCAACGAACCACCACGGAACGCCGCTCTTGCTCTCGACCACTTGATAGGTCGACTTACCTTGCAGAAGGCGTTTGGCCTGTTTCTGAGCTTCCGCAACAATGTTTGGCCGGATCTGTAGGCTCGCCCAATTCTGCAGGTAACCCGCCTCATATTCTGCAAAAGATACCACGGTCGCCCCCCTCCGCTGATTGACGCCCTATCCCGGTGCTCTTCGTAAACTGGTCACAAGGCCGTTCTGGATCGAATGATCTAACAAAGAGAGATTGTACGGAGCCCATAGATCAGGTTGCAAGCCATCTCAGCACACCTTGGCAAGACGGGTTCGCGTCCCCATTTAGGGGTGATCTAACACGCTGTTACCCTTAGTCCGGCCGGGCGCCCTTCGAGTTCCATTCGGAACGATCGGGCGCTTTGTGTCGTTATCATGGTGACCTGCCCCGCTCCGAAGCGCCCGGCAGAAGCCCAGCGAACAAAATAGCTGCAATAAAACAGATACTTAAACCGGCGAAGCGGGGTCACGGCGACGTGACGGCGGACCGCTTCCACTCCCCCGCCTCACCCGGTATGCTGCACCTGCGATCAACCTTTCGCGGTCGCAACACGGTGCACACCGTCGGCTCGGGGAGCGACGGAGTAAACCGCCCGCCGATCCGTCGGGGGCAACCATTAGGAGGGCGCTACCATGGCCCGTTCAGCCGCAATGCCGGCACTCAAGGCCGAATCCGGTCTTTCTCACTACCTGGAAGAAATCCGCCGGTTCCCGATGCTGGAACCGCAGCAGGAATACATGTTGGCGCGCAGCTGGCGTGAGCACGGCGATCGTGAAGCCGCGCACAAGCTCGTCACCAGTCATCTCCGTCTCGTCGCCAAGATCGCCATGGGCTATCGCGGCTACGGCCTGCCGATCTCGGAAGTCGTGTCCGAAGGCAATGTCGGCCTGATGCAGGCGGTCAAGCGATTCGAACCGGAAAAAGGCTTCCGCCTCGCCACCTACGCGATGTGGTGGATCAAGGCGGCGATCCAGGAGTACATCCTGCGCTCGTGGTCCCTGGTGAAGATGGGCACCACCGCCAACCAGAAGAAGCTATTCTTCAACCTGCGCAAGGCCAAGAGCAAAATCTCGGCGCTGGAAGAAGGCGATCTCAAGCCCGATCAGGTCAAGACCATCGCCACTCAGCTTGGCGTGACGGAACAGGACGTTGTCGACATGAACCGCCGTCTCGGCGGCGATGCCTCGCTCAACGCCTCGATCCGTGACGACGGCGAAAGCGGCGAGTGGATGGATTGGCTCGTTGACGACGCGCCGAGCCAGGAACGCATCCTTGAGGATACCGAGGAGAGCGGCAATCGCCACCAGGCGCTGATCTCGGCGCTCGACGTGCTCAACGACCGCGAACGCCGCATCTTCGAGGCGCGCCGCCTCGCCGACGATCCGATCACGCTCGAGGATCTCGCCACTGAGTTCGGCGTCTCGCGCGAGCGCGTGCGCCAGATCGAGGTCCGCGCCTTCGAGAAGGTGCAGAAGGCGGTCAAGTCGTCGATCGCCGAGCTGGAAACGCCTAAAGCCACGCCGCAGGTCACCGCTACGGTTCACTAGGCTTTCGCTTATTGAGAGAGAATACAAATGGCCGGGGGCAACCCTGGCCATTTTTGCTATGAGCTTGTCGTCCCCGCGAAGGGGCTTCAGTTCCCCGCCCGGGAACCTTTTGTCGCGCCAGCGCTTCTCTCCCGGGAACTTTGGAGAACACAGCGCCATGAAGACGCCGAAGCTTTTGGGCCAAGTCGAACACCGCGCCGGGCGGCAGTTGAATTTGTTATTGGGCGCGGCGCGCAAGCAATATGACCGCTTCATGCATTCGGCCGAAAAGGTCTCCGACAAGGCAGCGCAACGGCGCTATATCCGCGCCGCCGAGCGGACCATCGACTCCGCCGAAAAGATCATCGTGCAACTGCGCAAGCGCATTGCCGCGGCGAAAAAGTCGTTGACCGGCGGCACGCGGAAGAAGAAGCGGAAGGTGTCGAAAAAGCTCGTCAAGCGCACCTTGAAGAAGCGCAAGACCCGGCGCTGATTACCTCCCGCAATGATGCACTGCGGCACGATACGCGCGAAATCGTGAAACCAGTCGCCGCCGTAGCGTGTTACTGTCAATCAGGCTCGTGGCGGAATCGACCGCGGCCGTTAGACAAGACCGGCTAGGGATCGAGACGCCACGGCAGCCTGAACATGTTTCAGGAGGCTATGATGGCGCGCTCACATGTCTTGCTTGGCGCCGGCGATACCACCGCCGAGCTTTCGATCCGCCGCATCGGTATTGCCGACCTCAAGGACGCCTTGCGTTCGGGACTCGCGGATTTCAACGCGATGCCGACACATGCCATGTTCCTGTGCCTGATTTATCCGGTGGTCGGCCTCCTGCTGGCTCGCCTTGCCTTCGGCTATTCGGTGCTGCCGCTGCTCTATCCGCTGGCGACCGGATTCGCCCTGCTCGGCCCGCTCGCCGCGCTCGGTCTGTATGAACTCAGCCGGCGGCGCGAACTCGGCGAACCGACATCGGTGACGCATGCGTTCGACGTGCTGCAATCGTCATCGATCGGCGGCATCGTCGCGCTCGGCCTTTTACTGATGGCGATCTTCGGCATCTGGATCGCCATCGCCAATGCGCTCTATATCGCCGATTTCGGCTACGGCACGCCGGTTTCGATCGCCGCCTTCCTGCATGATGTGCTGACGACGAGCGCCGGTTGGCATTTGGTCGTCGTCGGCAACCTCATCGGCTTTTTGTTCGCGGTGGTGGTGCTGGCGATGAGCGCGGTGTCGTTTCCGCTGATGCTCGATCGCGACGTCGGCGCCGCGGTGGCGCTGATGACATCGATCCGCGCGGTCATCCGCAATCCGGCCGTCATGGCGCTGTGGGGGCTGATCGTCGCCGCGCTGCTGTTCCTCGGCTCGCTGCCGCTATTCATCGGCCTGACTGTGGTGATGCCGGTGCTCGGACACGCCACCTGGCATCTCTATCGCAAGCTGGTGGTGTCGGATGGCGCGCCGCGGCCGACCTTGCGTGTCGAGGAAAAAGGCAAACGCTCGGCCGTTGATTTCCCGGCCGTACTGTTTCCTTGGGCTAAATAAATAGCGAAAACGACCGCATCAAAGTCCGCTCATTCCCGCGAAGGCGGGAATCCAGTTCTCAGATTCAGAATGCTGAGCTTGATATCTGGATCCCCGCTTACGCGGGGATGAGCGGAATATGGTGATCCGCTCAAACTTCCGGGTGAAGCGTCACTCGCCCCAGGCCCTGAACGCTTCCTCGAAGGCGCGGCCGCCGGGCGTGCCTTTTTCAACCGCGAGGATGCCGCGCTTGCCGTTGCCATACACCAGCGGAATGTCGAACCAGTCGCGTTCCTTGAGCAGCGAAATATTCCGCTGCTTGTCGATGTCGACCGCCGACAGGCCGATGAGGAAATAACCGTTGGTCACTTTGACCGCGAGGCCGGCGAGCGGCACGCCGCGCGCCTGCTCGTTCTGCTTCATCAGCACGCCGGGCACATTGCCAATGCCGCCTTCGGCGAAGTCCGCCGGCAGCGTGAACAGTATCTCGATCGTGTGGCTGGCCGGCAGCGCTTTGTCGGTGTTGCGGCGCAAGGACCAGGTCATGCGCATGCGCCGTTCGGGGATATCGACATCGGCACGGATGGCGAGTTCGGGGGCAAGGCCGGGTCCCGGCGATACCGTCTCGGTGCGCCACACCGCCGAGCCGACATAACGTTTGCCCTTCGGATCGGACGGGTCTTCGTCATACAGCACGACCTTCTGCGCCACCGCCGCGGCCGGCGACGTCGCGGACGATGACGGCCCGTTATTGGCGCCGATGCGATCGGTGATTTTGGGCCGGCCCGCCGGCTCGCTCGTCGCGGCGGGCTTCGGCGTCGTCGTCGGCGATCCGCGCAGCGCGGTCATGGTCGATGACGCCATCTTCATCAGCGCATGGCGCTGCCAGAAGCCGGCGGCGGCGACGCCGGCGATCAGCAGCAACAGAATTGCGATTTTGACGATGCGGCCATAGGAGCGCAGCGGACGCGAATAGTCATCGTCGCGCGGCGCGGCCTGACCGCGCCAGCCGGCGCGCGCCGAGGTTTCCGCGGCATCGCCGTCCGGTGAATCGTCGTGCGGTGCGTCGCCGTAAGGCTCCGGGTCTGGCGAGGCGCCGGCCTGATCGCCCTCGGGCGGTTCGAAGTAATGTTCGCTGCCTGCATCGTGCTCATGCCGAGGCGGATGCGCATGATCGTGCGCGGCGGCGCCGTCGTCACTGTGGCCATGGTCATGCTGGTGCGCTGCATCGGTCTGCAGGTCATCATAGGCGGCGCGTGCCGAGCGACTGGCTTCGGCACTGGCCTCGCCAAGATCCTGCGCCTCCGCAACGGTATCGCGGAAATCGCGTAGCCCCTGATCGCGCAACGAATGGCTTTTGTCGTCCGGTTCCGGCGAATCCGGCCGCACCCGCTTGGCCGCCTCGACTTCGAGCCTGCGGATCGCTTCCTCGAGCGCCAGCCGCTCGCGGGTAATATCGGATTCGTCGAGCGGCGGATCGACGCCGCGCAGCTGGTTGACCAGCGCCGCGCGTGCCCGCTCGTATAAAGCGCGCCGATTCTCGCCCGTGTTTTTGTCTAGGCCAGCGACGGCGCGGGCAATCAGGGGGTAATAGTCAGCCATACACTTTAAACTAACCTGTTCGGGCCGTTGCCGCCATCAAGTCTCGAAGGGGTTCTTCATCAGGATCGTATCCTCGCGCTCCGGGCTGGTCGACAACAGGGTGACCGGACAACCGATCAACTCCTCGATGCGCCGGACGTATTTGATCGCCTGCGCCGGCAGTTGCGCCCAGGAACGCGCGCCCGCGGTCGGCTCTTGCCAGCCGTCGATGGTCTCGTAGATCGGCTCGACCTCGGCCTGCGCCCGCTCGCCGGCCGGCAGATAATCGATGTCGCGGCCGTCCAGCCGATAGCCGACACAGACCTTGATCTCGGGAAAGCCGTCGAGGATATCGAGCTTGGTCAAGGCAATGCCGTCAATGCCTGAGGTCCGAACGGTCTGGCGCACCAGTACGGCGTCGAACCAGCCGCAGCGGCGCGCGCGGCCGGTGACAGTGCCGAATTCGCGGCCACGTTCGCCCAGGGTCTTGCCGATGTCATTGTGCATTTGATCGGTTGGAAATGGTCCGTCGCCAACGCGCGTGGTGTAGGCCTTGGTGATGCCGAGGACGTAATCGATGGCGTTAGGACCAAGCCCCGACCCGGTCGCCGCCTGCGCCGCCACCGTGTTAGAAGACGTGACGTACGGATAAGTTCCGTGGTCGATATCGAGCAGCGCGCCCTGCGCGCCTTCGAACAGAATGCGCTTGCCCTCACGGCGTTTGGTGTCGAGCAGCGACCACACCGAATCCATATAAGGCAGCACCTTCGGCGCCAGCTCGGCGAGATAATCGTAGACCGTGGCGGGCAAAATTTCAGCGAGGCCGTTGCCGCGGCGCAGTGCATTGTGATGCGCCAGCAGGCGGTCGATCTTGGGCAGAAGCGCCGGCAGGTCGGCGAGATCCATGAAGCGGATGGCGCGGCGGCCGACTTTGTCCTCATAGGCCGGGCCGATGCCGCGCTTGGTCGTGCCGATCCGCGCCGATGAATCCTCGCGGATTGCTTCCAGCTCGCGATGCAGCGGCAGGATCAGCACCGCGTTCTCGGCGATGCGCAGATTGTCCGGCGACACCGCGACGCCCTGCTTCTGCAATGTGGCGATTTCGTTGAGCAGCGCCTGCGGATCGATGACGACGCCGTTGCCGATGACCGACAATTTGCCGCCGCGCACGACGCCGGACGGCAGCAGCGACAATTTATACACCGCGTCGCCGATGACCAATGTGTGGCCGGCATTATGCCCGCCCTGGAAGCGGACAACGACGTCAGCCTGCTCCGACAGCCAGTCGACGATCTTGCCCTTGCCTTCGTCGCCCCACTGGGAACCGACAACCACCACATTCGCCATGAAAACTTCATCTCCGCGTCAGCGTTAGGACACTGACGCCGGGCGGTGCCGGTCAGGTCCACCCTCGGATAAAGGATAGGTGAGGCCGAGGCAAGGCAAAGGACGCCGCCCGGGGGATACCGGGCGGGGTCCTCAACAGATTGATAATATAGATATATTTCTAGAAATTCGGGGCTTCTAGAAGTGCAGCGGCCGGGCGCTCTGCACCTGCGGCAGGGCCCGGACCTTCTCGAGCACATCGGCCGGCAATTCGCCGTCGATCTCGATCAACGCCACTGCCGAGCCGCCGGGCGCCTCGCGGCCGACATGGAAGGTAGCGATGTTGATGCCGGCCTCGCCCAAGGTGGACGAGAAGCGGCCGATGAAACCCGGCTTGTCGAGATTGGTGATGTAGATCATCGACGGGCCGAACTCGGCGTCCATGCGGATGCCCTTGATGTTGACGATGCGCGGGCGGCCGTCGGCGAACACAGTGCCGGAGACCGAACGGGTCTGGTTTTCCGTCACCACCGTCACGGTGATCAGGCTGTCGTAATCGCCGGCGACTTCGCGGGTGGTTTCCTCGACGATGATGCCGCGCTCCTTGGCGACGACCGGCGCGGAGACGAAATTGATGTCGCCGAGCATCGGCCGCAGCAGACCGGTCAGCGCCGCCGAGGTCAACGCCTTGATCTTCATCTCGGCGACCTGCCCCTCATAGGTGATCGTGACTTTGCTGAGGCCCGTTTCGGTGAGCTGGCCGGCGAAAGAGCCGAGCTTCTCGGCCAGCGCGATGAAGGGTTTCAGCTTCGGCGCTTCTTCGGCGGTGATCGACGGGAAGTTGACCGCGTTGGAAATGGCGCCGGTCAAGAGATAGTCCGACATCTGCTCGGCGACCTGCAGCGCGACATTCTCCTGCGCTTCCGTGGTCGATGCGCCGAGATGCGGCGTGCAGATGACGTTGGGATGGCCGAACAAGACGTTCTTGGTCGCCGGCTCCTCGACGAAGACGTCGAAAGCGGCGCCGGCGACGTGCTTGGAATTCAGCGCATCGACCAGCGCCTGCTCGTCGACCAGACCGCCGCGCGCACAATTGATGATGCGCACGCCCTTCTTGGTCTTGGCCAGAGCCGCCGCGTCGATGATGTTCTTGGTCTTGTCGGTCAGCGGCGTGTGCAGCGTGATGAAGTCGGCGCGCTTGAGGAGATCGTCGAGCTCGACCTTCTCGACGCCGATATCCCGGGCGCGCTCCGGCGACAGGAAAGGATCGAACGCGATCACCTTCATGCGCAGGCCGAGCGCGCGATCGGCGACGATCGAACCGATATTGCCGCAGCCGATGACGCCGAGCGTCTTGGCGGTGATCTCGACGCCCATGAAGCGGTTCTTCTCCCACTTGCCGGCCTGCGTCGAAGCATCGGCCGCCGGAATTTCACGCGCCAGCGCCAGCATCAAGGTGATCGCGTGTTCGGCGGTGGTGATCGAATTGCCGAACGGCGTGTTCATCACGATGACGCCCTTGGCCGTCGCCGCCGGGATTTCGACATTGTCGACGCCGATGCCGGCGCGGCCGATCACCTTGAGCCGTGTCGCTTTTTCGAGAATCTTGGCGGTCGCCTTGGTCGCCGAGCGAATGGCGAGGCCGTCGTAATTGCCGATGATCTCCGCAAGCTTGTCCTTGTCCTTGCCGAGGTTCGGCTGGAAATCGACGTCGATGCCGCGATCCTTGAATATCTGGACGGCGGCGGGCGACAGGGCGTCGGAGATGAGAACTTTGGGTGCGGTCATGATGAAGGTCCAGTTCGGTTTCCGTCGCCGTCATCGTCCGCGAAGGCGGACGATCCAGCGCTAGAGTGAATAAATTGAAGGGCTGGATGCCCCGCTTTCGCGGGGCATGTCGCTTAGCGGCTACGCCGCCTTCGGCAGCGCGGCTTTTGCTTCGCCGAAGGCCCAGTCGAGCCAGGGCGTCAGCGCCTCGACATCCTTGGTCTCGACGGTGGCGCCGCACCAGATGCGCAGGCCCGGCGGCGCGTCCCGATAGTAGGCGATGTCGTAGGCGACGCCTTCCTTCTCGAGCAGGCCGGCGAGCGATTTGGCAAAAGCCGCCTGCGCATCGAGCGGCAGCGCCGTCACCGCCGGATCGGTCACGACGAGGCAGACCGACGTATTGGAACGCGTCGCTTCGACCTTGGCGAGATGATCCACCCACGGCGTCCTGGCAACCCAGTCGCTGATCGCCTTGGCATTGGCGTCCGAGCGCGCGACGGTGGCATTGAGGCCGCCGACCGACTTCGCCCAACTGAGCGTGTCGAGATAGTCCTCAACGCACAGCATCGACGGCGTGTTGATGGTTTCGCCGGTGAAGATGCCTTCGTTGAGCTTGCCGCCTTTGGTCATGCGGAAAATCTTCGGCAGCGGCCAGGCCGGCTTGTAGTTTTCCAGACGTTCTACCGCGCGCGGCGACAGAATGAGCATGCCGTGTGCGCCCTCGCCGCCCAGCGCCTTCTGCCAGGAGAAGGTGACAACATCGAGCTTGGCGAAGTCGAGCTTCTGCGCGAAGGCTGCGGAAGTGGCGTCGCAGATGGTCAGGCCTTCGCGGTCGGCGGCGATCCAGTCGCCGTTCGGCACGCGCACGCCGGAGGTGGTGCCGTTCCAGGTGAACACCACGTCGGTCTTGAAATCGACCTTGGAAAGATCGGGCAGTTCGCCATATGGCGCCTTGAGCACCGTGACGTCTTTCAGCTTCAGTTGCTTCTCGACGTCGGTGACCCAGCCTTCACCAAACGATTCCCAGGTCAGCATCGTGACGGGGCGCGCGCCGAGCATCGACCACAGCGCCATTTCGACGGCGCCGGTGTCGGAGGCCGGCACGATGCCGATCTTGTAGCCGGCGGGAACTCCGAGAATTTCGCCGGTCAGATCGATGGCGCGCTTGAGCTTCGCCTTGCCGATCTTGGCGCGGTGCGAACGGCCCAGCGCCGCGTCGGTGAGAGCTTGGAGGGACCAACCAGGGCGCTTGGCGCAGGGGCCGGACGAAAAATGCGGATTTGCCGGCCGCACGCCGGGCTTCGTCGCTGTCATAACCTATCCTTCCAGATAGAAAGCCTCTCGTTGGGGAGAGGTGTCCCACTGGCGGGATTAGTCGAACGGAGGGCCGCGGTCAACAGCGGCTTAATACGTATTAGGGAGGATAACGGCAAAATTTCCCGGGTTAGCCCGGTCAGAACCGCATACCGATACCGACGCGGCCGGTATTGATGCTGGTGCGGATGCCGCCGATCGGGGCGAACCCGACATATTCAAATTCGCCGCGCAGGAACAGATTCGGCATCAGGGCGACATCGATGCCGACGCCGGTGGTAAAGCCGCCGACGATGGCGTTGGCCTTGGCGTCGCTCATCGTGATCGGGCCAAAAACCGTCGTCACGCCGCCGGCGAGTTGCGAATCCCGAACCGTCGAAGTGTTTGCGTAGTCAAAACGGCCGACGCTGCCGCCGACAAAAACATAGGGAAGAAACTGAGCCATGGCGTAGCCGAAGCGAAAGCGGGCGGTCGCGTAATCGATGAGCTTGGTCGATGATTGCGCGGAGAGCGTGACCGTGTGCTGGACGCTGTCCGAAGTCGTCACGATGCGCGTCATTGAATCGCTGGCGCCGATTTGCGCCGACGAGACCTTGTTGTAAGCAGCATCGAAGCCGATAATGAGTTGCTCCTGCTGCGTGCTGTAGCCGAGGAACCCGCCGTAACTGCGGGTGTTGGTGCTGCTGTGCGGCAGCGTAGCCCAGGCCGACGGATGCGCCTCGTTTTCCAGCGTGCTGTTGCGCAGGATATAGGCGACCTGCTGGCTGGTGCTGTTGCCGAAATCGGTGCCCATATTGGCGAGACCCATTTGGCCACCGAGCTGGATGCCGTCCCAGCGCACCGGCCCGGGTGACGAAATCGTGCCGCGCAGCGGTAAATCCGGCCAGTCGGCGGCAGCGGCGTTGCCCTGCGGCAACGCCGCGAGCACCGCCGCCGCGGCCATGCCGATGCGCAGCCCACGCCGGCGCTGCGAATGTCGTACGGCCGAAGCTTGCGCCCCGCCGTTACTAGCGCGCCGTTGCGAAATCATCGAAACTCCAACGCAGGCCAACCCGTACTTCATGGGCGGCGACTTGTTTCAACGTCATGCTGCCGAACGAATCGTTTCCGGTCGTGACGTCGCCGAAATTGATGTAGCGATAGCCGAGATCGATCATCGTGTTGGGCGACATCGCGTAAGCCACGCCGGCCATCGCGGCCCAGGCAAAATTCCATTTGACGCGCGACGTATTGCCGGAGAACGGCGGCAAGGTCGCGCTGGTGTAATCGTTGATGCTGACGCGCGCAGTGCCGGCGCCGGCGCCGATATAGGGCGTTGCCCGGTACCAGGTGCCGAGGTCGACATAGCCGTTAAACAGGGCGGTGGCGGCCGACACCTTGGCCGACGTGTTGCCGGAGGTCGCCTCGTATTTCATCGGCGTCGCGAAATCGATGGTCACATCGGTGCGCAGCCAGCCGCTCTTGATGCCGCCGCCAATTCCGGCAGCGATGCTGCTGCCCATCTTTTCGCCGGACGGAGTGGTGAAGCCAGTGGCGGGCGCCGCGCCATCGCTGGTGCCGAGACGGTAGGCGAGATCGCCGCGCAGATACCAGCCGGTCAGCGGCTCGGCGCGCCGCAAGGGCTGCGCCGGCGCGGGGGGCGGCGAACTATACGGCACATCGGCGGCCAGGGCGCCGGCTGCCGACGCAATAAACAGCGCGCCACCGAAAGCAGACTTGCGCAACAGACTCATGACTCGTTCCTTCACAACGCAGAACTCAAACCGTTGGCCCATCATGCCGCAGTTAGGTTAAACGGCGATTAACCAAGCTTTTTCACCATAACGGTCGGTCGATTAATCAAAGCCGCGCGGCCGCCCCTTCGTTTGCCGTGCCTTATGCGGAGTGTCGTTCCGGATTATTCCGGCGGCGCATCAGCCTCTGCTGCGCAACGGCGGCTGCACGTACATTGGCTGCGGCGCATAGACCGGCGGCCGCTGATAAACCGGCGCCGGCGCGTAATACGGCGCCGGCCGCGAATCAAAGGCGTCGAAGTTGAATCGCAGGCCGAGCTTCAGGTCGTGCGACGTCAGGTGCTTGAATTCCATCGGATTGTAGATCGCGTTGCCGCCGAGATAGGTGTAGAGATCGCCCGACGACGCATCGCCAAGATCGACGTAGCGATAGGCGAATTCGACGGTGAAATTCTTCGTCACCTTGTAGGCGACGCCGGCGTGCAGCGCCCAGGCCAGATTCCATTTTGAATTCACATCGCCGAAGGCGACGCCGAGATTCGGCGTGTTGACGTCCTGCAGGCTGTGAATTGTGTTGCGCGTCGTGCCGATGCCGGCGCCGACAAACGGCGTAAAGCCGCTCCAGGTGCCGAGATCGACATAGGCATTCAGCAGGAACAACCATTCCGATTTACTGCCGGAGTATTCGTCGGTGTAGGTGGAACCGCCGCTTCTGATGATTTGGGTGCCGTGGAAATTCGCCCGGGAGCGATATTCGCCGGTCAGATCGAAGCGCAGCCAGTCGTTATAGTAATAGCCAATACCGATGCCGAACAGCGGCGAGGCATCGAAGCCAAGGCCGATATTGCGCACCGAATTATTGACGTCCTGGATATTGGTCAGATCGCCGACCGACTGATTGGTGATGCCAATGTCGCCGCGCAGATACCAGCTGGAGAATTCCTCCACGACCGGCGCGACATAACACGGCACCGCGCCGTAAGGCGCCCGGCCGGTTGCGATCAGTCCGGCGTCATAGCACGGCGGCGCATAATCGGCTGCGCGCGCGGCACTTGTCGCTATCGAAGCTATCGCCGTCAGAATCAAAATATTGAAACGCGAAACCGTCATGCCGGCATCCCTCGAAAATTCTCCGTCGATCGCCGAAACGACGGAATGTCCGAGGACGATGGCAGGAAAACCTTAAGTGGCCCTTAACCCTGTTTTTTAACCACGTCGATTAATCAAAGCGGGTTGCGCGCGTGCCGCACGGGATCGCGGCCAACTGGAAAAATGATTTTAAGAAATAGTTTACCAAAGCCGCCCGGCGCTGCGACTTGGGCGCTGCGACTTGGGCGTTGCGATTCGGGCGCCGCGACATGGCGGCACCCGGTCACTTGATTTTGCGGACCCAGTCGAAACTGACCAGTTGCTCGGCCAGGGTCACCAGCGCGTTGCGCGCGGCGGCGTCCTCGATGGCCAGGAAGGCTTGCGCCAGCCGCATGGCCTCTTTGACCCGCGCATCGTTCGGCGGGACAGCGTTGCCCGCCCCGGCCTCGGCAATACCAGCGACCGACCCTTCGGCACTAACGGCGACTGACCCTTCCGCGGTCGACTTTTTCTTGATCGGCAGTTCGACGATGTTATGGCCCTGTTTTCGCGGCGTTTTGCCCGTGGATTTCATGGCTGCTGGAACTCGCAAATCTGGGGACGGAATTGGTAACGGGTTACGCCCGTCAGCGAAACGTGGCCTTAAGTCAACTTCGCGTTGAACATGCCTATTTGGCTGACCGGAAGTCATTAGCGGCGTTGTGGAGTTTTATGAGGTTTCATCGCATAATGTTTTCATGGAATTGCGCCACCTTAAATATTTTATCGCGGTCGCCGAGGAACTGCATTTTGGCCGCGCCGCCGCGCGGCTGAATATCGCGGCGCCGACGCTGAGCCATCAGATCGCCGCGCTGGAAACCATGCTGGGCGCCAAGCTGTTGACCCGCAGAACCAAAAGCTCGGTTTCCCTGACGCATTCAGGCAAGCACTTTTTGATCGAAGCAAAAGACACGATCAAGCAGGCCGCGCGCGCCGAACTTATCGGGCGCCAGGCCGGGCGCGGCGACGCCGGTTCGATTTCGGTCGGTTTCATTCTCTCGGCCGGCTTTAGCGGCCTGATCTCGTCGACCCTTGTTAAATTCCACAAGACGCATCCGGATGTGTCGTTCCAGATCTCCCGGATGCTGACATTTACCCAGTATAAGGCGATTGCCGACGGTTCGCTCGACGTTGGCTTTGCCCAGGTGGCGAAACGCTACCCATCCGGTCTGGACGGCTTCACGATCAGCCGGCAGCCATTATATGCGGCGCTGCCGGAAGGCCATCACCTCGTCGCCCGCAAAACGATCACGCCGGCAATGCTGCTTGAAGAAGAATTCGTTGCCATGTCGATAGAATTGGAAACCGGATTTTGGGGCAACATCGCCGCTATTTTGCCACCCGGCGTGACGCCGCGCATTGTCCAGCGCGCGCCGGATGCCTTCACCTTGATGGCGCTGGTGGCGGCGGGCATCGGCGTCAGCGTGCTGTCGAAACCGTTCACAAATATCAGCATGCCCGGGCTTGTGTTTCGCAAGATCGTCGGCTCGGCCGCGACGGCAGACGTTGCCGTCGTCCATCGCAAGAACGAAGCGGCCCCGGTGGTTTTGGCCTATATCAATTTCTTACGATCTCAGGCGCGTTCAGGCTGAGCGCGCGAGCCGGCGCTCGAACATGGCGAAAATCTCGCGCCAGTCGGTTTCCGCCGCGCCGGAATCGTAAACGTCGCGATCCGGCAGGCTGTAGCCATGGTTGGCGCCTTCATGCACATTCCGGCGATAGCTGACATGGTCGCGGCCGGCGAAGGCTTGATCGAGCGCCGCGCGCGTCGCCGGCGGCGTCAGACCGTCGCGGTCGCCGAAGCCGCAATACATCTCGCCCTGCATCACGCCGACCAGACGATGCGGGGAATCCGCCGCGTCCGATACGAGCCGCGTGCCATGTAAACAGGCATTGGCCTGAAAACGGCCGGGAAATTCCTGCGCAGCCTGGAACGCCAGGCGGCCGCCCATGCAGAAGCCGACCGAGCCTGCCGCGACAGTATTGTCGACGGGCCGGTCGCGGCAGAAGTCGAGAACAGCGGCAATATCGGTGGCCGCGGTTCGCCGATTAAGCGCCAAAGCGTGACTGCGCATTTCCTCCTGCAACGCATGCGGAAGGGCATCGAACGACACCATTTGGCCGGCAGCGTTGCGCCGCTCATAACGGACTTTGCCCTCACGATAGAACAGGTTAGGCAGGACGCAATAATAGCCCTGCGCCGCGATGCAGCGCGCGATTGCAAACAATTCTTCGCGCAGGCCCCAGATATCCATGAACAGCACGACCAGCGGAAAAGGGCCGGCGCCATCCGGATGGGCGGCATAGCCGTCCATGATTCCGTCCGGGGTGGGGATATCGATCGCCTCTCCGGTCACGTCGCGATCTTGCATGTCAGCGATCACGCTTGCTTGCGGATTTGCCGGTCACTTGGAAAGATCAATATTGACGCTGCGGATGATATCCGTCCATTGGGCGCGATCGGCGGCGATACGCGCGGTCATCTTGTCCGGCGCGCCGCCGATAATTCGCAGGCCGATGGGATCGAATTTTGCGTGAGCGTCGGGCTTGCGCAGATAGGCGTCAATCGCGGCATTGAGTTTCGCGACGATCGCCGGCGGCATATTCGGCGGCCCGAAAATCCCGGCCCAGGTGGAACACACCACGTCAATGCCGCTCTCCTTCAGGGTCGGCAGATTGGGCTGCGAAGCCATTCGCTGATCGGCGGCGACAGCCACGATCAGCGAGTCCATGCCCGGACCGAAAGCCGGCGTGCCCATGTCGACCTGACCGCCCATCAGGTCGAGGAGGATCTGCTGGGCACCGCGATAGGCAACGAAGTTGCCTTCGATTTTTGTTTTACGCGCGAGCAACAGGCCGCAAAGATGCCCCATCGTGCCGGGACCGGGATGGGCGATGTTGAGCTTGCGGTCCTTGGTGTCGGCATAGGCAAGCAAGTCCTTGATCGATTTGATGCCGGCTTTCCCGTTGACCAGCACCGCATTCGGCGTATCGCCAATCAGCGAGATCGCGGTGAAATCCCTGTCGGCGTCATAGGTGACTGTCTTGTCCATCAGTGGACGAAACACCATCGGACCGGTGTTGGTCTGCAACAGCGTGTAGCCATCCGGCTCCGCCCTGGAGACCGACTGCTGGCCGATGACGCCGCCTCCGCCAGGCTTGAATTCGACAATAACCGGCTGCCCGAGCGACACGGAAAGATCCTGCGCGATCGACCGGCTGATCACGTCCATCATGCCGCCCGCGGTGGACGCGATCACCAGCGTGATCGGCCGCGTCGGCCAGTCCTCGGCCGCCACGGGGCGCGGCGCGCCACCGAAAACCGCCACTGTGGCGAAAAGGCCGATAGCGGGGGTCAGAAAGGCTCGACGCAGCGACTTGCTCATGGCGCGAATTCTCATGGCGCGGACTCCAGCGGTGTCACAGAACCGAACTCTCGCCTGAATTGCGGTGCCAATCAATATATACGAATAGCAGAAGAAGCAATTTTCCCCGCGCAACCGGCCCGCAGCAGCGGCGCGCCGGTGGCAGCGATCGCTACGCCTCACCCATCTCGCCGATGTGTTTCTGCGAATAAAGTTC
Source organism: uncultured Hyphomicrobiales bacterium (assembly GCA_903839845.1). Lineage (GTDB taxonomy): Bacteria > Pseudomonadota > Alphaproteobacteria > Rhizobiales > Xanthobacteraceae > Pseudolabrys. The sequence goes on along the minus strand of CAIMEA010000192.1, from coordinate 9,543 downwards.
GACGCCGATTTTCGACACCAGATCGATCTGGGTTTCGAGGAAGTCGATGTGGTGCTCTTCATCCGACATCAATTTCTCGAACAGATCGCGCGTGACGTAATCCTTGGCGCCGTTGCAATAATGCGCGGCCTCCTGGTAGAGCGCGCGCGCCGACATTTCGGCGGCGAGATCGCAATCGAGCACTTCCTTGACGTTCTGCCCGATGTGCAACGGATCGAGCACCTGCAGATTGGGGAAGCCGTCGAAGAAAATAATGCGCTCGATCAATTTGTCGGCGTGCTCCATCTCTTCGATGGATTCCTTGCGCCACTGCTTGGCGAGATCCTTGAGGCCCCAATTGTCGAGCAGGCGGTAGTGCAGCCAGTACTGATTGACCGCGGTCAGTTCGTGGCGCAGCGCCTTGTTGAGGTACTCAATAACCTTGGTATCGCCCTTCATGGCGCTGATCCTTATAATGGTTTGACGTCGGCCGTGACCGATCGTTTCATTTATGCGTGGACGGATGCGCGGCGCAAGCGCAGCCGCTCGGGCATCCGGCGCCGGCCAAGGCCTCGTCCATGATCTTGCGGATCGTGCGGGCGCAGCGGCCGCACTGGGCGCTGCAACCGAGACAGCCATAAACCTGGGCGGTGGTGCGAGGCGCCGACGTGGCGCAGGCGGTGCGCACGGCATGGTCGCTGATGACATTGCAGGAGCAGACGATCATCGAAGTCCCGACGCCTCTGTGCATTTGCAAATCGCAGTATGACGCTGTGGCTACCGGCTCCTTTGCGCCAAGTCAAAGGAAAACGCAGTTTAAAAAATGTCTAATCTATTGAATTATATAGACTTTTTGGAATACCCCCAGTTTAGAAAACCTCTATGCAACTAACAATATCGCAGCGCTGGAAGGGGTTGGACTTATCGCGGCCGGCCTGGCGGGAGGTTGAACCGCGCCGGTCGCAACGAAAGTGGCGTGTGGCAATGGCGGTCGATCTGCCGCAGTATACTTTCGAAGCGCGCGGGACCTGATGCCGATGGACGTCCTCCGCCTCGGGGGCGGGAGACGATACGATGGCTATCCATTTCAACGAGAATACGGTTACGCCGATTATTTCGGCTGACGGCGTGACGCATCAGCCGTTGCTGAACAAAGCGCGCGTGCCGGATATTCTGTTCGAGCTCGATCGGCTGACGATTCCGCCGGGGGGCCAAAAGGCTCTGGCGATCGCGCCCGATGAGCTTGCCTGGTTTCAGATGATCAGCGGCAACGCGACCGTGCGCACAGCGGGCCGCACGACGTCGATCACAGCGAGCCATATCGGTCTGCTGCCGCCGGGATTTGACGGAACGCTGTCGAGCGACACCGGCGCGACCTTGCTGCTCGCCTCGGTGCCAGCCGTGCACAAGATCGACCCGGCCATCGCCGGCGCGCCGCCGCCTTTCAGCGTCGTCGACTGGCAGAACGAACCGTTACTGCAATCCGAACACGATGCCCGCAAGCGGATTTATCTGGTGACGCCGAAAATGTTCGGCACCCGCGCGATCCGTGGCGAGATGATCATCTATCCGCCGCACACCGAATGCCCGGTGCACCACCACGAAGGCGGCGCGCACTTCATGTACTTCCTCGCCGGCCAAGGGACCTGCTTCGCCGGCAAGGACCAGGCCATGCAGGTGAAGGCTGGCGACATTGTCTATTATGACGACCGCGAGCCGCACTGGGTGAAAGGCGGCAGCGACGACGACATGATCTTCTCGGAATTTTTTGTGCCGAGCGCGGTCGCCACCGTGTGGGCCGACCCGTCGGCGGTGTGCACATGGATTCCCCTGGGCGTAAACCACCGCGGCAGCACGCCGTCCCGAATCATCGAGAAACACGTCCACAGCCAATTCGCCGACGTTTGAGCGAGAGACGGGATATTCCGTTGACGGCGAAGCCCGCAGGCACATCAGCCGACTTGCGACGAATGCGCGTGAGGCAGTGGATTGTTCCGTTTGCGGCACGCCACAAAGATAGCCGGCAATCTGTCGCTTGATGTATGTCAACGCCATTGTCGCAAGACGCACATAGCATTGTATGGTCGCTTTATCCTCAAAGCGGACGCCGGGCCAGGAGGCCGCAACCGCAACATCAGATGGACGAGCGCGTCTCATGTCACGACTTCGGCTGCATCCTGAAAACCATCTGGTCACGCGCATTGGCTGGCTGCGAGCCGCGGTCCTCGGGGCAAACGACGGCATCATCTCGACGGCAAGCTTGATCGTCGGCGTCGCCGCAGCCGCGGCGGCGCAGAACGACGTCCTGATCGCGGGCGCGGCCGGCTTGGTCGCGGGAGCGATGTCCATGGCCGCCGGCGAATATGTGTCGGTCAGCTCGCAATCGGACACCGAGCGGGCGGACTTGGCGCGTGAAACCAAGGAGCTGCGCGAAAGTCCGGCATCCGAGCTTGATGAGTTGGCCGAAATCTACGTCAAAAGGGGGGTCGATGCCGCCCTCGCACGGCAGGTTGCCCAGCAATTGATGACGAAGGATGCATTGGGAGCGCACGCTCGCGACGAGCTTGGAATTTCCGACATCACGACAGCGAGACCCGTACAGGCCGCGCTGACTTCGGCAGCGACGTTTTCCGTTGGCGCGGCCATGCCCCTGCTCATGGTTGTCGTCGCACCTGCCGCTGTGCTGGTGCCCGTCGTGTCCGTGGCATCCCTGGCATTTCTCGCGGTGCTCGGCGCGATCGGTGCGAAGGCCGGCGGCGCCGATATCATGCGGGCCACGGCTCGCGTTACATTCTGGGGCGCCCTTGCGATGGCGCTGACCGCCGGGATCGGCAAGATATTTGGAACGGTGATCTGACGCTGCTTCCGGGCCCTTACAATTCGCTGACCAAATTATTCTTTGCGGATTGCACCGCCCACCACCACGATCGTGACGCGCGTCAGTCCGGAAAAGCCCAACGCCTTTGCCGAACTCGGCATCAGATCAATAATACGCCCCCGGACGAATGGACCGCGATCATTGATCCGAACCACGACAGACTTTCCGTTTGCACGGTTCGTGACGCGAACACGCGATCCAAACGGAATTGAGCGGTGCGCAGCCGTCGTATCGCCAGCCCTTGTTTTTTCACCGCTTGCGGTCATTCCGCCGGCATAGACGGATGCGATACCTGATTCCGAAGTTGCGCCTTCAATGAGGGCCGTGGACAATAGCTGAAGAGCGACCAGCGGGAACACCACGGCGGTTTCGACCGCGCCTAATACTTTAAGATGAATCTCGGGCTTTCCTGCCTTTGCCTTGACCGCGCTCGTATCGACTACCGCAGGCAGGATCACGGGCAAAGTCGGCGCCGGTTGGGCGTTTGCGACTGAGAGCGCCAAGTGACAAATGACTGCACTGATGAAAAAGAATCGCATCGACTGTTCCTGGAACGGATCGTCAGTAGCAGCATGACGTGGACGCTTGTGCGGCGCACAACAAGGTTCACGAACAGCCCACACCGGATATTCGCAATTCGCTAAAGATTGACGATACGGAAATGCGAATTCAATCGCATTTCCTGTCTTTCGTCTCTAGCCAGCTCAGACTATCGTCTCAACAGAAGAACTATGATGACGATCACCAATATCGTCCCGAGACCGCCGCCATAATAATGGAAGGAAGGCCCCAGATAAAAGCCGCCGCCACCAAAAAGAAGAACGAGAATAAGCAATAGCAGAACGACGCCTATCATATCCTCCTGAGAGCGTTACCGTACGCCCGCGCGGCGAACGATTTGGACGCCGGCTGTCAGCACAATCTCAACTCTTCATGCAGGTGTAGAGAAACGACCAACTTTTGCGCCCTTCAAGCTTCTTGTCTTTCGACTGCTTGTTGCAGTCGGCCCATTTTTTCTTGTCCTTGGCCCATTCCCGCTTCGCAGCATCCCACTGCTTGGTGGTCCAGTTCTCGACCTGGGCCGCGGCAGAAGGCTTCGCTGAATCCGGCGCAGCCGCCGAAGGTGCGGTCTTCGCGGCCGGTGGGGTCGCAGGAGTCTGCGCGATGGCAGTTCCAGAGACGGCGAACGCCGTCAGGATGCCAGCGGCAACAAGTGTGTGAAAGCATTTCATCGGTCAATCTCCTTTATGTGTGGCAAACGTTTTGAGACTTGGAAAGCCCTGCCTCTGCTTATTCAGACCAAGCAATGGCTATCGCCACGGGCAATAGGCCACGCACTGATCCATCACATCCCCCTCAATTGTTTGCACTTCCTGCCATTGCAGCTCGCAGCCGTCTTCGGTCAAACCTTCGCAATACGGTTCGGGCGCTGAAATGTAGGCGTAGGGGTAGTATTCACTCGAGCCGATAGCGATAGCTCCTAAGGTGCTCAACGCCACAAACGTGCGCCAAGCGCTGCCGTGGCGGACGCGGTATCCGCTGCGCCAAACGGAATAGTTACGGCCCTGAATGACAGTGCGGCCTGCGCCGCGTGCCGGGGCCGCGCGCAAGCGCGATGCGGTAACCGCTCTGGTCCCGCGTGGCGTCACCACCCGTGCAGCGGCGGCCGGCGATGCCGCCTTGCGGGCAGCGCTCGCCGGCGCGGCATTTGGTTGCTTGTTGGCGCGCCGGGTCGCGGCGGGCCGGGCGGCGCGTGAAGTGGCTTTCGGTCGCGTGACGGAACGCGGCGTGGTCCGGGCAGACTTAGCGACACGCGGAGCCGACCTTTGCGGCGCCGCTTGCCGGGGAGCCGAACGTTGCCGGGCTGCTTGCCGCGGAACGGCTCGTTGCGGGGCGGCTTGCCGGGGAGCAGACCGCTGCGGGGCAGCTTGCCGGGGAGCCGAAGGACGCGGTGCAGATCTTTGCGGCGTTGCGCGCTTCGGCTGCGCCGGTCGCGCGGCGGGAGCCTCTTTTTTCTCGTCGTGCTGCGCCTGAGCGTATGATTCGGTCGCAATGGCGGGCCCGGCTTTCGCGGCGATCGGCACGAAAGGCGCAACTAGAACGAACCCGATGGCCAAGCCGGCTGCGAAAAGCGTCGAAACGGCTTTGTCCGCTACCGCGGTCCTTAACGCTCTGGATTGCATATCGAATTCCTATTATTTAGACGAGCAAGTTGAAATCAAGTTGAATAATGCGATCTGGACGCCGACCATCGTCTGCGGCTGAAGCGGCGTCGGACTTAATTTGATTCATTAGTTCTGCCGGTGCGGTCGTCCGCATTGCGCTAAATCAATAATGTCTGATGTCGCACTTAGTCGTTCAGCGGCACTGCGGACGCGGGTTTAGCGGAGGACCTGGTTGGGCATCACGCGGGGATAAGGGGGCGCCCCCGGCTTGCCACCTGAGCGGACCGAGCCGTCATTCAGGCTAACGCTGAAACTTACGCCGCGACCTTCGTCAGCGCGTCGATCACATCGTCCACCGCCGCCTCGACCAGCGCCTTGTCGTCACCCTCGCCCATGACGCGCCCACGAGCGGGCCGTTCTCACTCCACCGAAAGAACTTCCAGCTCGGAATCGTTAAGCGCCGCGATGTCGCCAATTCGCTTCCCGAGCAGTGCCTTTGCAATCGGGGAAATGTGCGAAATCGTTCCGTGCGCGGCGTCTGCTTCATCCTCGCCGACGATCCGAAACGACTGGGTCCGTCCGTCATCTCTGCGAAAAGTCACGCGCCTGCCGAACAGCACGAGATCGGGCGCGTCGGTTGCCTGGAACAATTGGGCGCTGGCCCGGCGTGCCGTGAAATAACGCAGATCCCGCCTCGCGCGCGACATCGCCGCCCGATCGGTTTTCAGATCGGCGTTGGTCTGCGCCAATGCGACCGCCTCTTTTGCCGAGGCAAGGGCGGCATCGAGCTGCGCCAATCCACTCTCGGTCACAAGATTCGGATGCGGCGAAATCGGCCGCTCGGGCAGATAAGCCGCCGCAGCCTCGTTGTCTTCCTCTTTGGTAAAGGCGACGCTCATCGTCATTTTTCTGGTGCGAGGGAAAAGCGAAAGATCGACGCGGTTTAGATGTGGCCGGCGGCACGGCCACACAAGGACCCGACATTCGACTGCGAAAAGCTACGCCGCCACCTTCGTCAGCGCGTCGATGACATCATCGACCGCGGCCTCGACCAGCGCCTTGTCGTCACCCTCGCCCATGACGCGGATCACCGGCTCGGTGCCGGACGGACGCACCAGCAATCTGCCGCCCTGGCCGAGCTTCTTTTCTGCGCTGGCGATCGCGGTGATGACCGACGCGCTTTCCATCGGCTTGCCAGCCTTGTAGCGCACGTTCTTGAGGATCTGCGGCAGCGGTTCGAAGCGGTGGCACAGTTCCGACACCGGCTTGTTGTGGCGCTTGACGACGGCGAGCATCTGCAACGCGGCAACCAGGCCGTCGCCGGTCGTGGAATAATCCGACAAGATAATGTGGCCGGACTGTTCGCCACCGACATTGTAACCGCCCGAGCGCATGCGCTCGAGCACATAGCGGTCGCCGACCGGCGTGCGCATCAGCTCCAGGCCAATGCCGCCGAGATAGCGCTCGAGGCCGAGATTGGACATCACGGTGGCGACGACGCCGGGCTTGCTGAGACGGCCGTCTTCCTTCCAGCTTGCGGCGATGACGGCGAGCAACTGGTCGCCGTCGACGACCTTGCCGTTCTCGTCGATGATCATCACGCGGTCGGCGTCGCCATCGAGCGCGATGCCGATATCGGCGCGCATCTCACGCACCTTGCGGGTGATGGCGCCGAGGTCGGTCGAACCGCAATCCTTATTGATGTTCATGCCGTTCGGTTCGTCGCCGATGGAAATCACGTCGGCGCCCAGTTCCCACAGCGCGCCGGGCGCGACCTTGTAGGCGGCGCCATTGGCGCAATCGACCACGACGCGCAATCCGGCGAGATCGATGTCGCGCGGCAGCGTGCGCTTGGCGAATTCAATGTAGCGGTCCTGCACGCCGTCGATGCGCTTGGCGCGGCCAAGGTCGTCGCCCTGGGCCAGTTGCTTGTGCAGTTCGGAATCGAGCAGGTCCTCGATCTTGCGTTCGACCTCGTCCGACAGCTTGAAGCCGTCTGGTCCGAACAGTTTGATGCCGTTGTCGGTATAGGGATTATGCGAGGCGGAAATCATCACGCCGAGATCGGCGCGCATCGAGCGCACCAGCATGCCGACGCCGGGCGTCGGGATCGGGCCGGTCAGCAAGACATCCATACCCACGGACGTGAAGCCGGCGACCAAAGCGGTTTCGATCATGTAACCGGACAGGCGGGTGTCCTTGCCGATCAGCACGCGGTGCCGATGCTCGCCATTCTTGAAAACGAGACCGGCGGCCTGCCCCACTTTGAGCGCCAGTTCCGGCGTAATGACTTGGTTGGCCAGCCCGCGAATACCGTCGGTGCCGAAATAACGACGAACCATGAAATCCCCTAACGCCCTAAGAACCGTCTCGCAGGCCTGACGTGCCTTTTATGAACGGGGAATACCAGCGGCCAAAGGTGCCGACAAGCTTGCCCCCTGCACGGCTTATAGTACGGCCAATGACGCCATATTAGGTCAAAAATTATGAGTAATCGTTACGGACTGCGGTTAACTGCCGGCGAATGCGCCGCCTGCGCGCGGCGTTTACCCTGTAAACCGGCCATTTCGCGTATCTGCGCCCTGTGCTAACCGGTTATCCCCCGCGGTTCCGCCTGAAGCCCAGCCACACGAGCGCGCCCAAAGAGCCACCCATGAAGAATGTCGCCTGCATCGATGACCTGCGCAGCCTTGCCAAGACCAAGGTGCCGCGCGCCTTTTTCGACTATGCCGATTCAGGCTCCTACAGCGAGCAGACGTTGCGCGCCAACCGCTCCGACCTCGAGGCGATCAAGCTGCGCCAGCGCGTGCTGGTCGATGTCTCGGCCCGCGATCTGACGACCAAGGTGCTTGGCAAGACGCTCGCCGCGCCGATGATCCTGGCGCCGATCGGCCTGCTCGGCATGCAGCATGGCGACGGCGAAATCCTGTCGGCCCGCGCCGCCAATGAAGCCGGCATTCCGTGGACCCTGTCGACCATGTCGGTCGGCTCGATCGAGCAGGTCGCCGAGGCAACCGGCAAACCGTTCTGGTTTCAGCTTTACGTCATCCGCGACCGCGGCTTCTCCAAGCAATTGATGGACCGCGCCATCGCCGCCAAGGTCGATACCTTGGTGCTCACCGTCGATCTGCAGGTGCTCGGCCAGCGCCACAAGGACGTGCGCAACGGCCTGACCGTGCCGCCGGAATTCCGCATCAAGAACGTCATCGACATCGCCACCAAGCCGGCCTGGGCGTGGAGCGTGCTCAACGCCAAGAGCTGGACCTTCGGCAATATCTCCGGCCACGTTCCCGGCATGGAGAACGTCAACTCGCTGGCCAAGTGGACGCAGGACCAGTTCGATCCGGCGCTGAACTGGAAGGACGTCGAGTGGATCAAGAAGTACTGGCCGGGCAAACTGGTCATCAAGGGCATCCTCGACATCGAGGACGCCAAGACCGCGGTGAAGATGGGCGCCAACGCCATCGTCGTCTCGAACCATGGCGGCCGCCAGCTCGACGGCACCTCGTCGTCGATTTCCATGCTGCCGCGCGTGGCGGATGCCATCGGCAATGACAGCGAGATATTGTTCGACGGCGGCATCCGCACCGGCGCCGACATCGTCCGCGCATTGGCGCTCGGCGCCCGCGCCTGTCTGATCGGCCGATCCTACGTGTGGGGTCTGGGCGCCGGCGGCCAGAGAGGCGTGGCGAAAGCCATCGACATTCTCAAGAACGAATTGAGCGTCACCATGGCGCTGACCGGCATGGCCAGGATCGCCGACATTGACGGCCGCGTCATCGAAGGCGGCGTCGAGAAGAAAAAGCCGGCCAAGGTCACGAAGCCGAAAACGGCGGCGAAGCCGAAGGCGGGCGCCTAAGCGATGGCTGCGTCGGAACGCCCCGCGCCCTTCACGGCTTCGGACTTCCCGCATTTCTCCGCCATCACCACGCGGTGGATGGACAATGACGTCTATGGCCACGTCAACAACGTGGTCTACTACTCGTTCTTCGACACCGTCGTCGCCGACTATCTCATCGCGCAGGGCGCGCTCGACTTCATCAAGGGCGATACGATCGGCCTCGTCGTCGAGACCAAGTGCAGCTACTTTGCGCCCATCGCTTTTCCGGATCGCGTGCGCGCCGGACTTCGCGTGACGCATCTCGGTAATTCCAGCGTGCGCTACGAAATCGGCATTTTCCGCAATGACGAAACGACGGCCTCGGCGCAGGGCTATTTCGTCCACGTCTATGTCGATCGCGCCAGCAACCGGCCGGTGGCGTTGCCGACCGCCTTCAAGACCGCCCTACAGAAACTGCTCCGCTCTTAGCGCCAGCCCAAACCCGGCGCGACGTGTTTGAGGATCGCCTCAAGCACATGCGCGTTATAGGCGACGCCGAGCTGGTTCGGCACGGTCAGCAGCAACGTATCCGCTTCGGCAATGCCCTCGTCGCCTTTCAACTGCTCGATCAGCACGTCCGGCTCGGCCGCATAGCTACGGCCGAAAATGGCGCGTTCGCTGCCGCCGAGGAAACCGATCTG
>CAIMEA010000191.1 GCA_903839845.1 uncultured Hyphomicrobiales bacterium | reverse complement strand
CGACACCACCAGCAAATCGCGCTTCTCCTTGTGCAGCGACGCAATGTCGGCGGCGAGCGAGATCAGCCAGTCGCGCTTCAACGCGCCGGCGGCGTGATCAACCAAAAGTGACGAGCCCACCTTGATGACGATGCGGCGGAAAGCAGTGAGGGCGGGGGCTTGGGCGGGAGCTTGGGACATGGTTTCCGGCAAATAAGGTCAGGACAAAGTGGTAAAGACGCGCGCTGTCTAGCACGGCTCCCCGCAGCCGTCATAAAGGCTAAAAGACGAGCGGTTTTGTCAAGAAAATCAGCTATTTCACAGTCGTCGAACCGACCCTATATTTAGGCGTTGGCGGAGCGCCGCAGGCCCTTCAGGCGTGGGTTGGTGAATGTCCTACATCGTCTATTTCTTCGTGGCCTTGATCGCGGCGTGGAGCGTGCTGTTCGGGCTCGATTCCGTGCCCGCGCCGATGTCGCCGATGCCGCCGAGCCCCTACGCATTGCGTGCCGCGGTGCCGCCGCCACCGAGCGCGCCGGCGATTGCCAGCGTCGAACCGAAAGCCGAACCGGCCGAGGCGGCAAAGCCGCCGGTCGTTCCGGCAAAGCCGCCGGTCGCGGTTGCCGCCAGACCCGCCCCGGGCCCGGCACAGCCGACCGCGCTCGATCGACAGCCGGCCTCGATCGTCGCGGCCGAGCCGGGCAGCGCCGCCGCGCCTGTCGGCAACGCATCGTCGCCGGCGTGCAACGTCGCCGTCTGCGCCGCGGCCTATCGTTCTTTCACCGCCGCCGATTGTACCTATCAGCCAGGCGACGGGCCGCGCCGGCTTTGCACCAAGGGCGCGCCGCCGGCCACACCCGTCGCCGCCGTGCCGGCATCGCCCGCGCCGGTAAGTCCGGCAACGACGCCGGCGGCGGAAGCGCGCGCGCTCGCCTGCAATGTCGCGGCCTGTTCGCGGAGCTATCCGCGTTCGTTCAATGCCGCCGACTGCACGTTCAAGCCGGCCGAGGGGCCGCGGAAAGCCTGCACGAAATAGCTGACGGAACTCTGCGCCGCGCCGCCGCGTTATGCCCGATCGGGTGAAACAGGGGTTCCGGCGCCATGCAGCTTCCCAGCCATCGATTGGGCGACTACCGGCTCGCCGCTTATGTGGTGGCCGCGGCTTTGATCGCGGGTGGCGTCACTTTCGCTTTCGACCGGCTGACCGCGCCCAGCGGGAAATTGCAGGCCAATGGCGCGCCGGTCGCAAACGGCGCGGTGCGCCAGATTCCCATTGCTCGCCCATCGGCCGCCGATCTCGGCGATCCGGATGGAAAGCTGACGCCAGTTTATCCCACGAGTCCCGGTAAGGATCTGCCGGTCAAGGATACGCCGGTGGTTCAGGCGGCAAAGCCGTCGGCAGAAACGAATGGCAACGCCACGTCGACTCTGTCTCCGGCCGCTGTCGCGGCGCCGCCGGCGCTGTCGGCAACAGCACAGCCCGCCGCGTCGGCGACGATGACGCCGGCGAATGCGTGCAACGTCGCGGCCTGCGCGAGCGCCTATCGCTCGTTCCGCGAATCCGATTGCAGCTATCAGCCGCTGGCCGGGCCGCGCCGGCTTTGCGAGGGAGCGCCGGATGCGAACACCCAGGCGTCTACGACGCAACAACAACCGCAACCGTCGCGCCGTTCTGACGCCAACAGCGCCGTAACGGTTGGGCGGGGCGGCTATGACGATGCGCTGCGCGATGCCGAACGTACGGTGCGGCGTCTGCCGCCGCCGCCAGGCCGTTATGACGATGATGACGACAGCGGCGTGACCGTCATTGAGACGCCGCAGCAGCGCTATGACTTCCGACGCAACTGGATCAGCGAGCCGGGGGATTAAGATTCGTCATGCCCGGCTTTATGCCGGGCATCCACGTCTTCTGTTTCTACGGAATAAGACGTGGATGGCCGGGCCAAGCCCGGCCATGACGGCTTTTAGGATGACGATATCTCACATCGCCTTTTGCGGCGCCGACTTCAGCAAATCCGCAAGCACCTGCGTGTAGAATTTGGCATTGCCGGTGGTGCCATGGCCGCGCGTGTCGGCTGAGGCCGGAATAAGAAACACCCTGCCGTTTTTCACCCGCTTGATCTCGCGCTCCATGATGCCGGTCTCCGGCGGATTGCGCTCGTCATCGGCGGCGTTGACCGCGACCAACGCGGCGGTGATCTTCTCGAGATTCGGCGCGGCGTCATAGTCGGCCGACGAGCCCCACTGATAAAGAAAATCATTG
>CAIMEA010000190.1 GCA_903839845.1 uncultured Hyphomicrobiales bacterium | reverse complement strand
CCTGGAGGGCGTACTCAAATGACTCACATCTTCGCTCGCCACCTCAATACCGGCACATGACACATTGTCTGCGAGCCAGGCGCCCGCTGCACTCGCAAGTCCCAGTTGGATCGCGCGAGCCTGTGTGACGCGCCGCCGGCTGGCGAGAAGGTTTGTTGTGCCTGTCTCGATCATGCTCGCGCCCACCAATATGTGCCGCTCAAGCGGTTGCTTAACGAATTGGAGAAATAAAAATGGAACCCCTTCTGATTCTCCTCGCGGCTATTGCCGTATTCGGGCTAATTTACTGGCTGGAGTCACTCTGATGGAAATCAAACTCGCAAGGCCGCATCATTTCATCGACAAGAACGTGGAGAAGGCCGCCCTCGACGCCGGATGTTGGGCGCGCATCAAATGGTGGATGCCCGAGGGCTGCCGGTTTGTCCTGGTGAACCCCAACACCAACGAGGCGGCGACGTTCGAGCAGCACGATCGCGTCATTGCTTCGCTGTTCATGCGCCACCCCGACGCCATGGTTAGGACCGCGATCGCTACTTACAAAGGCGCCGCACAGTTCGAGATGCAAAGGAAGGGGCGAGTCGCATGACCTTCCTAGCCCACCTCGCCTACGGCCTCGCCCTCGGCTGGCTTATCTGGAAGCTCTCGCCTCGCTGTTTACAAGGCGAATAGCTTCTATCCGTTCAACCAGCCAGCGACTAGGATAATCGTAATGCACACGCCGCCGATCGGCAACGCCGGCACTGGCCACGATTTGTCGATGTCTGCGATTGAGATAAGCCCGCCAAAAAGCATGAAGCCAGCGGCTAAGAGCGCGGCAATCAGTGAAAGGGGTTGCAGAATTTCCATGTTTCAATCTCCTAATCCTTGTGGGTTGATTTGCGAACAACGGCCCGCTTGCCAACTCGCGTTAGCCCGCGAGCGAAGCGCAGCTTGCCGGGTAGCTTTAGCTCAGTGTATCCGAGCGCAAGAATTTCCGCCTTGAGCATGTGCTTCTTGCCGGAATGGAAAGCACGGCGCGAAACGATTTGATCGCCGCTTCGATAGGCTCGCGCTTCCTCAGACTGTCCGAGGTTGACCCATGACGCGGCTTTGTAGATACCGCCGCTGTGACCAGCGTTCGGGTCGGCGTAGGAGATAAGCGCATCGGCCAACTTGAGCTTGTGAAACTCCTTGACGGCGAAGCTGATGGCTTCGGTCAGTAGGTTCTTGCGGTGGCCGTCAGGTGCCCATAGGCGCGTCAATTCCCAAACGCGGTTTTTCTCACAACCGAGCCAGCGGGCCACATTGTAATTTGCCGGGATCGAAAAAACCACGATTGCATCCTCATAGTGAAACGCGAACGACTTGCCGGAAGGCCACGACCGCGTGTAGTGCCGCTCGCAGATTGTGCGTTTGGTTTCTGCGAGCGAAAGCATCATCGCGGCATAACTCTGGCGATCTTCATATTGTTCGGCTCGTAGTAAAAGCCGCCCGGTTTCTTCGGTACGTCAACGATGCGCGGGAGCGCCCGCCTTGCGTGTTTAGTTGCTTCTACCTTTGAAACGGCGTGGTCAAAGATCACCCGCAACGTCAGATAGTGGGTCTTGGTATCTTTCTTCACGGGTCGCTCCTATGAATCTAGCCCGCGCTCGCGAGCAATCCTCGGCACGTCCATCACCATGTATGTGCGGCCAATTTCAATGCCCTCTTTCTTGAGGGCGGCGAGACGCTGCGCATCATTGGTGTATCGCTTGCTGTCGCGGACCTGCATGACGCGGCGCACTTGGGCGTCTGTAAGATTGTGCTTCCGGGCCGACCCGTTGTTCATGTTCTTGAAGGCGTTAAGATCGACCTTTGCCGCCGCCTTCATGGCCTGCCAATGGTCGCGCGAGTTCCGTTGCTTGTTATCAGCGGCCACCAGCACGGCGCAGCGGGCGTGAACGTCGCCCCGCGCCTCCGCCATATCGGACAATCGGCTGTCATTGGTTCCCCGCGACTTGGCGAAGCACCCGGCGCGCGCCACGATGGCCTCGTCGCCGTTGCGAAGGTGCTGGATAAAGTCGGCCCGCGTGATCTTGTTGCTCTCAACGTACCATTCCGCAATGTCGTTGAATTGCTGCTCGATAGCCGCGCGCTGCGCCGCCTCGGGGAAATCCGGCAGCGGATTGATGTAGGCGCGGCGATGGGGCTTTGCACTGTTTTTTGCCATTGTTCGGATAGTACGCTTTGGGTCTGGACAAGTCAACGGCAGCGGTTTATATAAGCTTGGAGAATTGAACTCCGATTGTTAGAGGACGCCGATGTTCACAGCACAGCAAAAATCAGAGTTGGTCGAGGGCGCAAAGGCCAACGGTATCACGCCCGCCAACTGCGAGCATTGCGCCTATGACCGGCGCTTTCCCGGCCTCAAAAGTGGCGGATGGATGTACCCCGGCAACAATGGCCCGGTCCACGCTTGCCCGATGTGCAACGCTGACGAATCTCACCCCCGCGATTTGGATTAAGAGGCCGCCATGCAGACCGCCTTCGCAGCTATAGACCGCAACGATAAGTCAGCCCACATCGCGGCGTGGACGATCAAGGGAACGGCAAAACTGGTGCGCGAGGCGGTTGGTGAAACGTGGCTCAACGGCAATCACAGTGAGGGCTGGAAAGCGGCTAAAATCGAAGGCATGAAGGTCGTTAAAATCAACATCAAGGTTTTGAAAGGATAGCCCGCCATGTCCGATCAAGCCACTCTTGCCCGCGCCGTCGCCCTTAAAATGTCCGCTGG
>CAIMEA010000189.1 GCA_903839845.1 uncultured Hyphomicrobiales bacterium | reverse complement strand
GCATTCAGGAGATCAACATGATCGTGCGGATAGATGCGTTCATGCCCGCCGGCAAGCACCGCCACCGTGCCGGTCGGCAGAGAGGCGCGATGCGCCGCCGCATCGATGCCGCGCGCCAGCCCGGAGACGATGCCGAAGCCGCCGGCGCCCAGATCGCGCGCCAGGCCTTGTGCGAATTTGACGCCGGCGGCCGAGGCATTGCGCGAACCAACAATGGCGACCAGAGGTTGCGCCAGCAATGTGGCCTTGCCGCGCACGGCGAGCAAAGGCGGCGGATCGTAAATTGTCTGGAGCCGCGCCGGATAGTCCGGTTCACCAAGGGCGACAAGCGCGATGCCGCGCGCGCGGCAGGCTTTCAATTCAGTTTCGGCTTCGTCGATCGTGCAGATATGTGTGCCTGAGGCGCCGCCACGGCGCGCCAGTTTTGGCAGCGCGTCGAGCGCCGCCCGCGCGCCGCCATAGGTGTTGACCAGATCGCGGAAGGTGCGTGGGCCGACATTGTCGCTGCGGATCAGGCGCAGCCAGTCGAGCCGTTGCTCGTCGGTCAGACGCAGTGCGCCGTGCGTGTCTCTGTCCACCTTAGCCCCCGGTTGGGAGCATGGCGCAGCTTCAGCGCCTCGGCAACGGTCCGAACCTAGTCCGCCGCTCGAACTGTGACGGCCGCTTCGTTACGACGTAGGAACGGGATCGTGAAAGGGGCATCGTAGTTCAAATTATAGGGCGCCCCGGTGACCTTCCATTTTGAGGCGGCCAAAGTCGCGAGCAATTCCCACTGTCGATCGGCAACATCGCTGCCCGATCCGGAGAATGTCAAAGCGGCGATGGTTTCTTCCGGCACGGACACGATCCGCACCCGCGGATCCGTTGGCTTGGGGACGCTCTCCAGCGTGTACTCCATCGGCAGAAAGAACTGCATTTGCACCGCGCCGGCTTTCTCGGCCGCTTGGACCGGCGTCGTCATGGCGACGCGCATCGGGCGGACCTGGACGGGTGTCGTCATGGCGATGCGGGCGCCTGCCGCTCCCGCGGTTGTGTTGGCGCCGGCGATGTAGGTGAACAGCAGTTGGAACGCCTCTCTGCGTCCGGCTGCGCCGGTCGTGGCCACTTCGGCTGCGGCGGCCAGGCGCGGGCCATAGCTGCGGATCTCGACCCGGTCGCCGATACGATCGATCACCGCGTGCTTCGGTTCCTCATAGAGCCGGATGCCGAATACGCCAACCACGGATTCGATCAGCAATGTCGCGTAATAGGCGAAAGCCTGCCACATGGTCGTACCTTTTCGGCTGGTTGACGCGGGCGCTCGGCCCCCGAGTGGCAGGGCAACGTTTGCAGCGGGCGATTAGTTCTTCGCGCCGATCTTGCCTTCGCTGCCATTGAGCAGGCGGTAGATGTTGGCGCGGTGCATGATCCATAAAAGGATCGTCAGCAGGAAAAACAAAGCCGCGACATTCGGCTCGCCGAGGCCGAGCAGGCCGATCGGGGTCAGCGCGCTGGCGATCAGAGCGGCCAGCGACGAATAGCGCGACAGCCAGGCCACCAACAGCCAAATGCCGATGAAGATCAGCGCGGCGGGCCAGGCGAGGCCGATCAAAAGCCCGATGTAAGTGGCGACGCCTTTGCCGCCTTTGAACTTCAGCCAGACCGGAAATAGATGGCCGAGAAAGGCGCCCAAGCCAGCAACCAGCGCCGCCGTGTGTCCGGCAAAATACGCGGCGATCAATACGGCGATGGTGCCCTTGAAGGCGTCGCACAGCAACGTCGCCGCGGCCAATCCTTTGCGGCCGGTGCGCAGCACGTTGGTCGCGCCGATATTGCCGGAGCCGATGCTGCGTACATCGGGGCCGCCGGCGGCCTTCGTGATCAGAAGCCCGAATGGAATCGAGCCGAGCAGATAGCCGAAGGCAAAGGCCAGAGCGATGATGACCATTGGGCTCATAGCGCCTCGTAAATGGTGCGCCCGGCGACGATGGTGCGCACGACACGGCCGGTCATGCGCGCTTCGTCGAATGGCGTGTTCTTGCACTTCGACTTGAGTTCGTCCGGATTGACCAGCCAGGGCACGTCGGTGTCGATGACGATCAGATCGGCCGGTGCGCCGTTCGCCAAGGTGCCGCCGGCGATGCCGAGACGCTGCGCCGGCGTTGTCGACATCGCACGCAGCAATGACGGCAGCGTGACGTCGCCGGCGTGCACCAGCCGCAAGCCGGCGCTCAGCATGGTTTCCAGACCGATGGCGCCGGCGGCGGCTTCGGCGAAGGGCAGCCGCTTGGTTTCGACGTCCTGCGGATTGTGATCCGACATCGCCACATCGATCAGACCGGAGGCGAGCGCCTCGACCAGCGCCTTGCGGTCTTCCTCGGCGCGCAGCGGCGGCGATACCTTGAAGAAGGTGCGGTAGGGCCCGATGTCGTTTTCGTTCAGCGTCAGGTGATTGATCGAGGCCGAGGCGGTGACGTCGAGCCCGGCGTCCTTGGCGCGGCGCAGCACCTCAAGCGATTCCGCGCAGGTGATCGAGGCGGCGTGATAGCGCCCGCCGGTCAGCGCGACCAGGCGCAGGTCGCGCTCGAGCAGTACGGTCTCCGCCGCTTTCGGAATGCCGAGCAGGCCGAGGCGGGCGGCGAATTCGCTCTCGTTCATGACGCCGTCGCCGGTGAGATCCGGATCCTCGGTGTGATGCACGATCAGCGCGTCGAAGTCGCGGGCGTAAGTCAGCGTACGCCGCATCACCTGCGCATTGACGATGCTTTTCACGCCATCGGTAAAGGCGACTGCGCCGGCGGCTTTCAGGAGACCGATCTCGGTCATCTCATGGCCGTCGAGGCCCTTGGTGATCGCCGCCATCGGATGCACATGCACGATCGCGGTATCGCGGGCGCGGCGCAAAACGAAGTCGACGGTGGCGGGGTCGTCGATGACCGGGGAGGTGTCGGGCTGGCAGATGATGGTGGTGACGCCGCCGGCGGCGGCGGCCTGGCTGGCGGAGGCGAAGGTCTCGCGGTAGCCGGCGCCGGGTTCGCCGATGAAGGCGCGCATATCGACCAGACCCGGCGCGATCACCTTGCCGCGGCAATCGACCACGTCGGTGCCTTCCGGCACGCCGGCGGCGCCGATACCCTTCTTGGCTTCGCGGATGACGCCGTCGGCGATCAGCAGGTCGCCCATGATGTCGAGATCGCGCGACGGATCGATGATCCGGGCGTTGGCGAACAGAATGGGGCGGCGGTCGGATAGCATCATGCGTTCGGCAAATTGCGTGACAGCGCTTCGAGCACCGCCATGCGTATTGCCACTCCCATTTCGACCTGTTCGCGGATCAGCGACTGCGCGCCGTCGGCAACGATGGAATCGATTTCGACGCCGCGGTTCATCGGGCCCGGATGCATAACCAGCGCGCCGGGCTTGGCGTAAGCCAGTTTTCTTTCGTCGAGGCCCCAGTAGTGGAAATACTCGGACACCGACGGCACGAAGGAGCCGTTCATGCGCTCGCGTTGCAGGCGCAGCATCATGACGATATCGGCGTCGGCCAATCCTTCGCGCATGTCGCGCGCGACTTCGACGCCCATGCGTTCGATGCCGGGCGGCAGGAGGGTGGTGGGCGCGACGACGCGCACCCGCGCGCCCATCGTGTTGAGCAGCATGATGTTGGAACGCGCGACGCGCGAATGCAGGATATCGCCGCAGATCGCCACCAGCAGGCCCTCGATGCGGCCCTTGTTGCGGCGAATGGTCAGCGCGTCGAGCAGCGCCTGGGTCGGGTGCTCATGCGCGCCGTCGCCGGCATTGATCACCGAACAGTCAAGCTTACTGGCGAGAAGGGCGACCGCGCCGGAGGCGTGGTGGCGGACCACCAAAATGTCGGGATGCATGGCGTTGAGCGTGATCGCGGTGTCGATCAAAGTCTCGCCCTTGCGCATCGACGAGGAGGAGGCCGACATGTTCATCACGTCGGCGCCCAGCCGTTTACCCGCGAGCTCGAACGAGGCCTGGGTGCGGGTCGAGACCTCAAAAAACAGGTTGATCTGGGTGCGACCGCGCAGCGAGGCCTGCTTTTTCTCGACTTGCCGATTGAGGGTGACGAATTCCTCGCCGAGGTCCAGCAGGCCGGTAATATCGGCCGCGGAAAGGCCTTCGATCCCCAACAAATGCCGATGGCTGAGGACGAATGAGGATTTCGGCGGGCTTGTCATTAAAGCCAGTTCTATAGGCGCAAGGCTGGTGCTGGGCAAGGGCAGGTGCCGCCGATCCACAGCCGTGGGGACGCCGGTTTTCCAGCAAGATTAATAAATCGGCGGAACCAGCGCGCCGGTCGCGGGTTGTCTGTGCGAACCGCCCGGATTGCGGGCAATGGAGGCATCGATGAACAAATTTTTGAAATTCGCTGTTGCGGCGACCCTGACTGGCGCTTTCGCGCTCGCGGCGGCTTCGCCGAGTGAAGCGCGCGACGGCCGCAACGCCGCTGCCGCGATCGGTTTCGGCGCTGGCGCCCTGGTTGGCGCGGCGGTCGCGAATTCGAACAATAACGCCTATTACGGCGGCCCGGGCTACTACTACCAGGAACCCGTTTACGCCCCCGGTTACGCTTACGAGCAGGCGCCGGTTTATGTCGAACCGGCCCCGCGCTATCGTTATCGTAGCGGCGGCGGTTGCTGGCATGTGACCGATAGCAGCCGCGGCTACGGCTATTACGGCGCCTGCTAACGAGCGACCGTTCAAGTCCTTGCAAAACATGGGCGGGCCGTAAGGTCCGCCCATTGTCGTGGCCGGCGCGCCGCGTCAGCTTTTCAGATTGGCCAGCCGGTCGAGTGCGCCTTGCAGAATGAACATCGCGGCGTGCTGGTCGATGACCTCGGCGCGGCGCTCGCGGCGCATGTCGGCTTCGATCAGGCCGCGCTCGACGGCTGCCGTCGACAATCGCTCGTCCCAGAGTGCAATCGGCAATTCGGTCAGTTTCGAGAAATTGCGGGCGAAGGCGCGCGTCGATTGCGCGCGCGGACCTTCCGAGCCGTCCATATTGATCGGCAGGCCGAGCACGAAGCCGATCGTGCCGCGCTCGGCCGCCAACGCCAGCAGCCGTTTCGCGTCAGTCGTGAAATTTTTGCGCGCCACGGTCTCGACGCCGGTCGCCAGCCGCCGGTCCGGATCGCTGACCGCGACGCCGATGGTTTTGGTACCGAGATCGAGCCCGATCAAGCCGCCGCGGGCGGGCAAATGTTCGGCGGCTTCCACCAGTGGCATGACAAGTCCCATGTGCGGAGCGTTAGCACGCGATGAAAATTGCGCCAACGCGCGCGCCATCGCCCCTCGAATCGAGGGATGTGTCGCACCGGTTCGGGCGCATGAGAATGTGACCTTACAAATTTATGATTAAGGTCCTATCGACGGCTTGCATCTCCCGGCGTTGGGTATATCTGTCTGGCACGGGCCGGAATCCGGTGCCGAGCGCCGCCAGCGGAGACCAAACGATGCACACCCATTCGGTCGAATCCTGGCAGCACCCGCACGTCTTCCTCGGTGCCAAGCATGACCGGCACGAGCGCCGCACGTGGTTCGTGGTGGCGCTGACGGCCGCGATGATGGTGGCGGAAATCGTCGGCGGTCACATCTTCGGCTCGATGGCGGTGGTCGCCGATGGCTGGCACATGTCGACCCATGCCGGCGCGCTGGCGATCGCCGCGCTCGCCTACCGCTTTGCCCGCCGCCACGCGCGCGATGCGCGCTTCACCTTCGGCACCGGCAAGGTCGGCGAACTGGCGGCGTTTACCAGCGCCATCATCCTGGCGATGATCGCGGCGGCGATCGGCTATGAATCGGTTCTTCGCATTTACGAGCCGGTGGCCATCCATTTCGCCGAGGCGACCTGGCTCGCCGTGATCGGCCTCGGCGTCAATCTCGCCAGCGTCTGGTTCCTGCACGACAGCGATCACCATCATGCGCATCGCGGCCACGCGCACGACGATGACCACGAGCATGGCCACGACCATGCGCACGATCACGATCATGACCACGCGCATCATCACGGTCATGCTCACGATCATGCGCCGGCGGACGCGCAGGACAGCAATCTGCGCGCCGCCTATATGCACGTGCTGGCCGACGCGGTGACCTCGTTGCTGGCAATTGGCGGGCTGCTGGCCGCGCGGTTCTTCGGCTGGGTCTGGATGGACCCGGCGATGGCGCTGATCGGCGTGGCGGTCATCCTGAGCTGGTCTTTCGGGTTGATCCGCACATCGTCGACGGTGTTGCTCGACATGGTGCCGGATCGCCGGCTGGCGGGCTCGATCCGCAAGCGGCTGGAACTTGACGGCGACCGGGTCAGCGACCTGCATCTGTGGCGGCTCGGGCCGGGCCACACCGGCGTAATAGCGTCCGTGGTGTCCGACCGGCCGCAGCCGCCGGGCGTCTACAAAGATCGGCTCCACGGGCTAGCCGGCCTGTCGCATGTCACGGTCGAGGTGCATCCTTGCGCCGGTCACGGGCAGGAAGCGGCCTGATCGGGCGGATTTCGCCTCCATTGCGATGACAAACGGCCGTCTGCTATACGCGGCTCAGCACTGGCCCCGAGGCTCTTGAAATGTCCGTCGACGCCGCAACCGTCCGCCGTATCGCCCGTCTCGCCCGCATCGCGGTCGCCGAGGACGAGGTCGAGCATCTCCAGGGCGAATTGAACGCCATGCTGGCCTTCGTCGAGCAATTGCAGGAAGTCGATGTCGCCGGCGTCGAGCCGATGACCTCGGTGACGCCAATGGCGATGAAAATGCGCAAGGACGAGGTGACCGACGGCGGCAATGCCGAGGCCGTGCTGGCCAATGCGCCGCAAAGCGAGGATGGATTTTTCATGGTGCCGAAGGTGATTGAGTAACTGACATGTGCATGGCCTGCGAGCAGGGCGATCAAGACCGTCTTTGGGCGCTGGTGGAGATCATCTCCACCGGCAAGCTGCCGGACGGCCATACGCTCGACGATCTGCGCGCAATGGGACTGCCGCTGCCGGGTGAACTGTACCGCGAAGAGCAAAAGGACGGCACCGTCATGATCAAACAGCGCTCGCCGAAAGAAATTGCTGCGCTGAAAAAGAACAACGCTTTCGTGTGCGATACCCCGCAGTAAAGATTTTCCCGGTGAAGAATTGACAATGACCGAATTGACTTCGCTGACGCTCGCCGAGGCCTGCGACCGTCTGCGCAAAAAAGACATTAGCGCCGTCGAACTGACCAGCGCCCATGTCGCGGCGGTGGAGAAGGCGCGCGCGCTGAACGCCTATGTGCTGGAGACGCCGGAGCAGGCGGTTGCGATGGCGAAGGCCTCCGACGCACGGATCGCCAAGGGCGAAGCCGGTCCGCTTGAGGGCATTCCGCTGGCGATCAAGGATCTGTTCGCGACCAAGGGTGTGCGGACGACGGCGTGCTCGCACATCCTCGACAATTTCGTGCCGACCTATGAATCGACGATCACCTCGCAGCTGTGGCGCGACGGCGCGGTGATGCTCGGCAAGACCAACAACGATGAATTCGCCATGGGCTCGTCGAACGAGACCTCTTGCTTCGGCACCGTGCAGTCGCCGTGGCGCCGGGAAGGCTCGAACACGCCGTTGGTGCCGGGCGGCTCGTCGGGCGGTTCGGCCGCGGCGGTGGCGGCGCAGTTGTGCCTTGGCGCGACAGCGACCGACACAGGCGGCTCCATTCGCCAGCCGGCGGCTTTCACCGGCACGGTCGGCATCAAGCCGACCTATGGCCGCTGCTCGCGCTGGGGCGTTGTCGCCTTTGCCTCCTCGCTGGACCAGGCGGGTCCGATCACCAAGACCGTGCGCGACGCGGCCATCATGCTGCGCTCGATGGCCGGTCCCGACGCCAAGGACACCACTTGCGTCGACAGGCCGGTACCGGATTACGAAGCGGCGATCGGCAAATCGGTGAAGGGCCTGCGCATCGGCATTCCCAAGGAATACCGGCTCGACGGCATGCCGGCGGAGATCGAAAAGATCTGGCAACAGGGCTGCGACTGGCTCAAAAGCGGCGGCGCCGAACTGGTCGACGTGTCGCTGCCGCATACCAAATACGCGCTGCCGGCTTACTACATCGTCGCGCCGGCGGAAGCCTCGTCCAACCTCGCGCGCTATGACGGCGTGCGCTACGGCCTGCGCGCGCCGGGGCGCGACATCACCGACATGTACGAGAAGACACGCGCCGAGGGCTTCGGCGCCGAAGTGCGCCGCCGCGTCATGATCGGCACTTACGTTCTCTCGGCCGGCTATTACGACGCCTATTATCTGCGCGCGCAGCAGGTGCGTACCTTGATCAAGCGCGACTTCGAGCAATGCTTTGAAGCCGGTGTGCATGCGATGCTGACGCCGGCGACGCCGTCGGCGGCCTTCGGTATTGGCGAGAAGGGCGGCGCCGATCCGGTCGAGATGTATTTGAACGACGTTTTCACAGTGACGGTGAACATGGCGGGCCTGCCCGGCATCGCCGTGCCGGCGGGCTCGGATGCGCAGGGCCTGCCGCTCGGCCTGCAACTGATCGGCCGGCCCTTCGACGAGGAAACCTTGTTCTCGCTCGGTGAGGTGATCGAACGCGAGGCCGGGCGCTTTGTTGCCAAATCGTGGTGGTGAGCGGCGGCATTCAAAAAAACGAATGTGACTGAAATGGCCGAGGGGTACCTTGGCGCGCCCCTGAGGTAACGACATACTCGTGTCGATCTCGGGGGGATGGTGTGGGCGACAGCGAGTTGGAAACCCGCGCGGCGGTGGATGCGCTTTATCGCGCCTATACGGGGCACGACTTCAACCGCTTTGCCGACATGTTGCATGAGGACATCGACTGGGTCATTCACGGGAAGGTCGATATTTTTCCCTTCGCAGGGCTGCGCCGGGGGCGCGCCGCCGTTTTGCAGGCGATCGGCGTCATCGTCGAAAGCTATGCGCTGGAGCGGCACGCAATTGAAGTCTTGCTGGTGACCGGCGACCGCGCTGCCTTGATGGCCGATGTCAGCTTCAAGCAACGGGCGACCAATCGGACACTGCGTTTTCGGGTCGCCAATTTCTTGCGGATCGAGAACGGCCGGCTGATCGAGTTTCGCGAATTCGCCGACAGTTTCGATCAGGTCGAACAGGCCGTCGGTCACGTGGTCGCCGTATAAGTGTCCGACGATTTTAACGATATCGGCGACAGGGACTTGGCGAACGCCGGAGGTATGCTAATACGGGATATACCGGCAGGGGAGAATGAGGGTGAGCGAAGGCGAAACGCGCGAAATATTGGCGGCGCTTTTTAATGCTTACCGGCGGCGTGACTTCGATGGCTTCGTTGCATTGCTGCACGACGACATCGACTGGATTATCCATGGCCCGATCGAGGTGTTTTCTTTCGCCGGCCTGAGACGCGGCCGGCCGGCCGTGTTGCAGGCTTTGGCGGTGATGGGGCTGTCCTATTCCTTGCACAGCTATGAGCCGGATTTCACCATCGTCGAGGACGACCGCGCCGCGGTCATGGCCGATATCAGCCTGACGCAACTGGCTACCGGCCGGCTGCTGCGGTTTCGCGCCGCCAATTTGATCCGCGTCGCCGGCGGCAAGGTGATCGAGTTCCGAGAATTCGCCGACAGCTTCGATCAAGCCGAACAGGCGCTCGGCCGCCTGATCGAGCTTTGATATGCTGCGCCTGGTGACTGATACGCCGATTGACGACAGAGCGGCCGCCGGCGATGTGCGCGCGGTCATCGCCGATATGCAGGACGCCTATCGCAAGGGCGATTTCGCGCGGATCGCGGCGCGCTTTGCCGACGACATCGACTGGCTGTTTCAGGCGCCGTCATCGATTTTTCCCGCGGTCGGCCGCTGCCGCGGCAGGGCCGCCGTCCGCTGCACTTTCGCTGCTTTGGTCGTCCGCTATCATGTCGAAAGCCTTGTAACCGACCATGTCATCGCCGAGGGCGATCGCGGCGCCGGCGTCGCCGACGTCGTTCTGGTCGAGCGCGATGGCGGGCGCACGATCCGCTGCCGGATCGCCTCGTTCTTTCGCGTGCAAAACGGCCTGTTGACCCATTATCGCGGCTTCACCGACAGCTTCGACACGCGCGAGCGGGAAAGCGCCACGATTCTCAGATTCTGAGCCGCTGCCGGCCCTTGCAAAGTCCTGCCCTTGACGCCGCCGTCCGCGCGCGCGATCTGAAGGCCGTGGCATAGGTAGCGAAAGCGGCAATGAACCAGCAAGCGAACCAGCACAAGCTCATCAAGGGCGCGACCGGCGATTGGGAAGTCGTCATCGGCATGGAGGTCCATGCCCAGGTCTCGTCCAAGTCGAAGCTGTTCTCCGGCGCCTCGACCGAATTCGGCGCTGCCCCCAACAGCCACGTCTCGCTGGTCGACGCGGCCATGCCCGGCATGCTGCCGGTGATCAACGCCGAATGCGTCGATCAGGCGGTGCGCACCGGGCTCGGGCTGAACGCGCAGATCAATCTGCGCTCGGTGTTCGACCGCAAGAATTATTTCTATCCCGACCTGCCGCAGGGCTACCAGATCAGCCAATACAAGCAGCCGGTGGTCGGCGAGGGCGAGATCGTCGTCGATCTGCCGGACGGCGAAGCCGTGACGATCGGTATCGAGCGGCTGCATCTCGAACAGGACGCCGGCAAAAGTCTGCATGACCGTCATCCGCAGATGTCCGCCGTCGATCTCAACCGCTCCGGCGTCGCGTTGATGGAGATCGTGTCCAAGCCGGACCTGCGCTCGGCGGAGGAGGCGAAGGCCTACGTCACCAAGCTGCGTTCGATCATGCGCTATCTCGGCACCTGCGACGGCAATATGGAAGAAGGATCCTTGCGCGCCGACGTCAACGTCTCGGTGCGCAAGCCGGGCGCGCCGCTCGGCACGCGCTGCGAGATCAAGAACGTCAATTCGATCCGCTTCATCGGCCAGGCGATCGAGCACGAGGCGCGCCGCCAGATCGAGATCATCGAGGACGGCGGTACGATCGTGCAGGAAACGCGGCTGTTCGACCCGAACAGAGGCGAGACGCGCTCGATGCGCTCGAAGGAAGAGGCGCACGACTACCGTTACTTCCCCGATCCCGATCTGTTGCCGCTGGAACTTGATGCCGAGGCGGTCGCCGCGCTGAAAGCCAGGCTGCCGGAACTTCCCGACGAGAAGAAAGCGCGCTTCGTGCGCGACTTCGGCCTGTCGCCTTACGACGCCGGCCAGTTGGTCGCCGAACGAGAGACCGCCGACTACTTCGAAACCGTGGCCAAAGAACGCGACGCCAAGCTCGCCGCCAACTGGGTGATCAACGAACTGTTCGGCCGGCTGAACAAGGAAGGGCAAAGCGTTGCAACGTCGCCGCTGTCCGCCGCGCAGCTTGGCGGGCTCATTGAACTGATTTCCGACAAGACGATTTCCGGCAAGATTGCCAAGGACTTGTTCGAGATTCTGTGGACCGAAGGCGGCGATCCGCGCGCGCTCGTCGCCGCGCGCGGCATGGCGCAAGTGACCGACCTTGGCGCGATCGGCGCCATCATCGACGAGCTGATCGCGCAAAATCCGGACAAGGTGGCGCAGGCCAAGGCCAATCCGAAGGCGATGATGTGGTTCGTCGGCCAGGCGATGAAGTCATCCGGTGGCAAGGCCAGCCCGCAAGCGGTAAACGAACTCTTAAAATCCAAACTCGGCGTCTGAACGCGACGGCGTTGCCGCGCCGCGTTCGATAATTTTGCCGCGCTGCGGCAAATCGCGTGGATGCCGGCGCATGGCCACGACGATCATGCGTCATCCGGCAAATATTTCCCGTTGAGACGGTCGGCCACCGTGTGCATGCAGCGGTCGCCGCGCGAAAAATTCCGACGCTTGAACATGCGCGACGCGAATCACTTGCACTGATTCGCTCGATTTTGATCGATTCAGGTCCGCCAACAGCGTTGCGCGCGCACTTTTTTGAAAAATATTTTTACGTTGTGCACGGCGCGTATCGGCGCGCAAAAATTTCGTCTCGATATTCGAATTTCGCACCGGGAATCGCACCGTCGCGTGCTTTGCCGGCGAAAACGGTTGAACAAAAAGTCCTTATTTCACCGCGTTATTTGCATGGCCGGTGTTTTCGCGCCGCTGCGGCACGCAAACCCGTTGTCAAGCGCCGCCGTTTTGTTTTTTGCGACGCGCGCGATCGTCATTCGCGACGGTTTTGCGCCGCTTACACACAACGCCGCGGTGGAGTCACTGTTTTTTTCGTTGTGCTGTAGTAAACGGAATGCAGTGCAGGTCGATTCCCGACCGCACTAATGCGACACCCGCGATGTTACATCGCTAGGAGGGCAGCAATGGCAAAACGTAAGAAGAAGGCAGTGAAGGCGGCGAAGAAGACCAAGAAGCGTAAGAAGAAGCTCTAGGTCTGAGGCCACTTCCCTTTCCTCGTCACTGATACGGCGGGGATTGCGTCATAGGGAGCCGGTGTGCGTCGTGGCGCGATAGCGCAAGCGGTCGCACCAAGACCACCCGGTTCCGGTGACATCAGAGGGCGTCGGCGAGACATCACGTCTCGCCGACGCCCTCAGAGTTTCAGAACAGCATTACGTGTTTGTCGATCGCGCGACCCGACGCGCAGCATATCCGACGCGCAACATACCCGACGCGCCAGCATCCGATGCGCGGCATACATGCGACGGCGATCCGCCGTTACATGGTCGGCAAAGCCAGGCGGTGATCAGCCGGCGCCCTTGAGCCGCTTGTTGCACGCGCTCCAGAACTTCGGCCACTTCATTCCCTTCTCGAGCTTGCCGTCGGCCTTGGCCTGTTTCCATTCGGCCGCGCATTTTTTTTGCCGCTCATGCATGGCGACCTGGCCGGCGCTCGGCGGCTTTTTTGTTTCGGCTTGCGCCGTGTTGGAGCCGGGCGCTGCTTGCAGCGACGGCGCGGCGGTCTGTGCCGCGGCGCGGCTCAGCACCGATCCCGGCTGCATCGACCATGGCGCCGCGGCGAGGCCAGCGGCCAGCACGGCCACGGCCAATGCGCGATTGCGATGGTTTTTCATTTTACGACTGATGATCATGTTTCCCCCTGTTGGCCTTGATTGGCCGTCGCCCGGCGCGACGCGCGATTGCCCGCCACTGCAACCCGAAGTTCATAGATTACCGAGCGGGGGTTGTATCCGTCCAGTGCGGTTGTAGAAAGCCTGCGACTTCAAGCATTTGTCAGTGGGTCGACCGCGCTTTCCGGTGCCCTTTGTCTTGTTCGCACCGTACAATGACGGTCATTTGCAGGGAGAGCGATGCCATGGCGGGAAAAGCGGCGAAGCGGACGGCGGCCTCCAAGGGCCGGCCATCTATGAAGGTGACGAAAGTTGCCGCCGGCGCCAAAACCAAGGCCGGCAAGGCCGCGCCGAAAGGACCCAAGCCGATCGATCTCTATTACTGGCCTACGCCGAACGGCTTCAAGATTTCAATCATGCTGGAAGAGTGCAAGCTGCCCTACACGCTTGTACCGGTGAACATTGCCAAGGGCGAACAGTTCAAGCCCGAATTTCTGAAAATCTCACCGAACAACCGCATGCCGGCGATCGTCGATCCGAATGGACCGGGTGGGCGGGCGATCTCGATCTTCGAGTCCGGCGCCATCCTGCAATATCTTGGTCGCAAGACCGGCAAGTTCTATCCCGCCGACGAGCGCGGCCGCGTCGAGGTTGACCAGTGGCTGTTCTGGCAGGTCGGCGGCATCGGGCCGATGTGCGGGCAGGTGCATCATTTCAAGAACTATGCCCGCGAGACAATTCCCTATGCCATTGCCCGCTATGTTGACGAAGTGAATCGGCTCTATGGCGTGATGAACAAACGGCTCGCCGACCGCAAATTCCTCGCCGGCAAATATTCGATCGCCGACATGGCTTGCGTTGGCTGGGTCAATGGCTGGGAGAAGCAGGGCCAGCATATGGACGACTTCCCGCATCTCAAGCGCTGGCTCGAGACGATGAAGGCGCGGCCGGCGGTCAAGCGCGGCATGGCGCTGGGCCTCGAGCTGCGCCAGGGCATCGACATGAAAGACCCAAAGGTGCAGGCGGTCTTGTTCGGTCAGCGGGCGCGCAAGGCCTGAGCGCGGGCTGACCGCCCTCCCGCTCTTCTAGTCGGCGCGCGTCCATTTCTGGCTCTTGCACAGGAAGCCGAGCACGCAGCCCTGCACGTTCATGGCATCGGCGCTGATGACCGTAACATGGGCATCGTAGGTCTTGCCGTCGTCGGCGTTGTAGATCTTGCCCGACCATTTGTTGTCGCCATTGGGCGCCATGCCCTCCACCACAGGCACGCCGAGCAGGGGGCGTGAGCGCTTCGACTCGTCCTTGTTGTATTTGTCGGTCTTCGGCTTGCCGTCATTGCCGACCGGGTCGCTCAGCCAGACGACCTTGCCACATAATTTGCCGCCGCAGTCGGTGATGCGTACTTTGGTGCCGCCGTCGGCGGACAGCCAGGTACCGAGCGCCGGTGGTGCCGCGCGCGCGCCGTCGATGCCGAGCGCAAGAGCCAGAAGCGCAATAGCCGCAAATTTTCCAAACGTCAGTTTCATCAATCTATTCCCGAAGTGTGTTCCCGAAAACCAGCCTGTTGGTTCGAACGAAAACAACGCGCAATGACGAGCGCCGCTCTCGATTCGATGAACGTCATATAAGTGCAATAATGCGGATTGGTTAGCCTGGCTTCAATCAAATCGGTGAACGAATTGTAACAGCCGCCGGAACCAGTCGAGATGTGCCTGTGCGCCAAGGGTTTCTCGCATCGTCGCCTAAAGTCGCCGCTGGTTTCTTCATGTTCGATTCATCGCGATACTTAAACTGTCATTCAAATTTTATCCCGATGATCGCTGTGGATCAGGCGGGATGTTTTGACCGCCCGGCAGGGACAGTTGCTTCAGGATTGAAGCGGCGGAACAGAAAAAACGGGAGGCCAGTATGGCTGACATCGACATGACGGCGGCGAGCGCCGAAGAACCGGACACCGACGGCTGCTTCGGCCTCGGCATGATCTATTCGGCGGGCGCCGGCGTCGCCGTCGATCTGGTGCAGGCGCATAAGTGGTTCAACATCGCGGCGATGCGCGGCCACAGCGACGCGGCGCGGCTGCGCCGCGAGATCGCCGAGCAGATGAGCGACAGCGAGATCGGCTGCGCCCAGCGCGCGGCGCGCGACTGGCTCAAAAGCCATCCTCAGGCGCCAGCTCCGGTCGTCGAGATTCGCGCCGCGGCTTGAGACCGAACGCGCCACAGCGCCGGCCCGAAAAGCCAGCGCGTTGCTCGTCTCTGTTAGTTGCGCGGCGCGCGTTGTCGCTTCGGCTTGGGCAGGGCGGCCGGATAGGCCGGGTTTTCCTGACAGAAGCCGCCAATGCCGCTGACTGTCTCCTTGCACTGGGCAAGGGTGACGAAGCCGCAATTGGTCGAGTTGTTGTCCTCGCCGCTATATTGCGCGCACCAAGGGTACTGGGTTTCCGCTCTGGCTGGTGAGGCGGCCATCAGGCAGGCCATGGTAGCCATGGCAAAAGCCGCGGCGATCGATTTCAGCATCGCTGTCTCCTTGGGTAGACGAGGCATATCCCCATTAACAACGGTCGGGGGCGGCAATTCCGTCGCCGAAACGCGACTAGTGGAGCGGATTTGACGTTCGCTACCCGTTTGCCGGGGCTATTTTAAGCGAACGTCAAATCCAAAGCTCCACTAGCAACATTAAATTGCTAGTGGACCTTTGATTCTAACATTCGCAAAAGTGGCTCCGCGGATGGGATGCGAATGTTAGAATCGGACCACTAGCGCCATGGCTTGCAGGTTCCGGCGCCGGCTATTATTTTTGCAATATAGGCCGCCACCAAGCCTCACGCGAATTGACGGGCAAACCCCGATTCTATAGGCCTTTCCAGTAACGGAGCTGTGGCCGAGTGGCTGAAGGCAACGGTTTGCTAAATCGTCATACGCTTCACGGCGTATCCAGGGTTCGAATCCCTGCGGCTCCGCCACTTTAACTTTTGAACCCAATTCGCACCCTGCATATTCAAGCGCGCCGCGCGGTGACGGCCCGGGCGCAGCCGGGGCCCTTGGTTCGAATCCTGCGGCTCTGCCATCCTGCCTCGCGCTGATGCGCTTCGCAGGACGTCCAAACGACAGGCTTCCAAACAGCATATGGTGCGAATGCTCGGTCAAACGCGTCGATGAGCGCCGTTTTGGCTGCCGCGAATCAATTCGCCGGCCAGACGGCTGTTCTGGCCCCCGATTTGGGGTTCCGGGAACGCGGCGTGCCTACTGACGCGGCAGCCGATAGCCTTCGGAAGTCGCCGCGGAGGTCTGGTTCTGCGAAAAATAGCGGTCAAATTCTGTCTCAGGTTGCGTATATTGGTTAAATATAGACCTGAGGTTGTGTTGTCCATATCTCATATAAGTATTTGAATTCAAGCAATTATTTCATCCGTCGATGCTTCGCTGGGCGTGTTTTTGCGGGCCGCGGGAGAGGCGGTATC
>CAIMEA010000188.1 GCA_903839845.1 uncultured Hyphomicrobiales bacterium | reverse complement strand
CCAGTTAACATCGACGCCCGAAGGGACGCCTGCGCCAGCTTTGGGGGAGCGCTCCGGCGTCCCTTCGGGCTTGCGCCCTTCATCATTCGTCATGTTTGACACTCCGGTTGAGGTTAAATTTACCTCAGCCGAGTGTCTCATCTATCCGTGCCGCACCCCAGGCTGGCCGCCGAGCGGACTTAAGCGGCCTTTTTGGCTTGCGCGGCGGCTCCCTTTTCATCGTATCTGCCGATGCATCTGGGGCCGTGGAAGATTGCGTGGGTTCCGTCGTGGTATTGCCGAACCTTGACGTTTGTCTTGACGAAGTGCGGGCGCAGCGGGCTTTCGGGAATTTGCAGGGTCAGCTTGTGGAAGGTCACGCAATTGTCGTTGCCGACCTTGCGGTCCTCCTGCAGGCAAAGAATCTCGTTGAGATCGACGCCCGCCGCCAGAGCCACGAAGGCCGCGCCTTCCTGCTCCGGGTTAATGGCGAAACGTGCGTTGTGGGCGGGCACGTAGACATCGCGAATGAAGACGTTGGCGGCCTCCATCGTGACGATGCCCTCCAGCGCCAGCTCCTTCGGCAGCCTGTCCTGCAACGTGAGAAAAGCGCGCTCGGAACGCCCCCGTGCCTGCGGCGAATAGGCGGGGATGTGTTCGACTTCCAGATGAGCGAGGGCGCGGCCAACCTGCGTCGGGTTGGTCTTGTCGACCTTGCCGCCCGCCTCGGGCGTGTGAAAATAATGACTGCCCCGGTCCGTGTAGAGAGCCAGCGGCAGGCCATGTTTTTCAAACACCTCCTGCAAGCCCCGGAACGTCGAGGCCGTGCCTTCCTCCGCGCACAGAAAGGCCGATAGAATCCCGCTCGTCGCGTCGTCCATCGTCACGATCAAATCGAGAGCCGGCCCCTGCGCCAGCCATTGATGCCGCGAGCCGTCCTGATGCAGCAACATGCCCGGCAAGGGCCGTCGCGGACGCTTGCGCCGATGCGCGCCGCGCGTTTTGGCTTTTTGCAGCAAGCCCGTCGAATGCAGCAGCGCCTTCGTCCACGTGTAGCCCCGCGTGAAGTTGTGATGGCTCGTCAGATGATCGTGAAAATGCCGCGCCGTGAAGCCCTGGTAGCGCTTGCGGTAAAGCGCCTCCACCTCGTCGCGCTCGCTCTGCGGAGCCTTCTTGCCGGACGCCTTCCCAAGCCGGCCGTCCAAAAGCCCCGCATCTCCTTCCTCTTCGTAATCGTCGCGCCAACGCCGAAACGTCCGCTCGCAGACGCCCAAAAGCTCGGCGGCATACATCTGGCTGATCTCCGAAGCCTCGTAGCGGCTTAAAACATTCAAAAAACTCATCATTCGCACACCCTGTCGGTGTTCCGTCCGGCGCATGAATGACCCCCAAAGGGATCAGCTCATTACCGGACAGATCGTGTGCTACATAATCCGGACATATCGTGTGCTACCGACACTTGGCGCTGGATGACATTGCAATTTTGGCCCCACGCGAGCCATCCTGCCCTGCCCGGAGATTCGGCCCGCAAAATGTTGAGTTCGCTCATTCCCGTCATCACGCCGCATGGAGCGCTGCGTCTCGATCAGGGCGCAGCAGACGCGGTTCTGGACGTAGGTCTGGCCCAACGCCTCGAAGCACACTTCGGGCGCGGTTCTGGACATGGACTGCTTTGGCTCGGAACCGCCGAAACTGACGTCGCGCTACCACCGCCGCTGGCGTGGTGGAGGGATTTCGCCAGGCGCTTTGTGACAGCCGCCTGTACGCTTGGCGAAGCGTATCGCGCGCAACGGAAGTTTGATCTTCCGCCCCCGTCCGAAGAGGATCTGGAGGCGATGATTGACGCGCTGCCGCCCATGGTGGGTGGCGAATACCTGCGTCCGCCTGTTCTGGCGGCACTCTGGCGCGACATGGACGGTGCATTGGCAGCCGAACTTGCCGAGAGCGCCCTGACGCTTGAGCAATTCCTCAAATCGCGCGACAGCCGCTGGCGTCTTGTCGGCCGCGTGCATTTCAATCTGGCCGAAAACCGTCGTGACGCCGATTTTCCCTTCGCGTTCATGGCGACCTACACGTCCGGCCTTTCAGCGAATGGAGCGTTGCGGCACCAGCCCCTCGGTCAGGCGCTAAGCGAATACGCTGGCGCTGGCGACAAGGCGAAATTGTTGCAATTGCTCGAGCCGGTCCAGACAGCCGCCGATGTTCTCGGCTGGCTGAAAACGATCGTCGAGTCCGGCGAAATCTTTCACCCACTCCGCTGGACGCCCGCCGACGCCATGCGTTTCCTCGGCGACGCCGAGGCGATGGAGCGTTCAGGCCTCGTCCTTCGGCTACCGGCCAACTGGCGGATGAACCGACCGGCCCGGCCGCAGGTCGAGGCGACAGTCGGGTCGACATCGCCATCGGTGCTGGGCATCGACTCGATGCTCGATTTCCATGTCGGGGTCACGCTCGACGGCGAGGTTCTGACGGATGCCGAAATCGACGCGTTGCTCGCCTCAACGCATGGTCTGGCGCTGTTGCGCGGCAAATGGGTCGAGATCGACGCGACGCGATTGCGATCTACCCTCGACCGGTTCAACGCAATCGAACAGCTGGCGGCGACCGAGGGCGTGCCGTTCGCGCAGGCCATGCGGCTGCTGGCGGGCGCCGATCTCGATGGAGCTGCTCCTACTGCGTCCAGCGCCCAATGGGCGCATGTGCAGGCTGGCTCGTGGCTCAAACAGGCGCTTGAGGGATGCCGCAGCCCTGAAGGCCTCGCCAGCGTCGATCCCGGCGCTGCGCTGAAGGCGACATTGCGGCCTTATCAGCAGACCGGATTGCAGTGGCTGCATTTTCTGACCCGGCTCGGTCTGGGCGCGTGCCTCGCCGACGACATGGGTCTTGGCAAGACGATTCAGGTTCTCGCGCTGTTGCTCACCCTCGACCGACGCGCTGGCAAGAAGTCGATAAAGACGCCGAGCCTGCTCGTGGCTCCCGCTTCGCTGCTGGCCAATTGGGCGCAGGAAGCGGCCCGCTTCACGCCGGGGCTTGCCATCATGATCGCGCACCCGTCATTCATGGCGGCCGACGAATTGCGCGCGATGAATGCCGATCGCCTCGGGGAGATCGATCTCGTCGTGACGAGCTACGCGACGCTTCTGCGTCTCGACTGGCTCGGCGAGGTGAACTGGCGTCTGGCCGTGCTCGACGAGGCGCAGGTCATCAAGAATCCCAACGCGAAGCAGACGCGGGCCGTCAAAGCCCTGAAGGCGCAGGGGCGCATTGTGCTCACCGGCACGCCCATCGAGAACAATCTCCGCGATCTCTGGTCGATATTCGATTTCGTCAATCCGGGATTGCTGGGGTCGTCGAAGGCCTTCGCCAGTTTCGTCAAGAAGCTCGCCGATCAGCCGGGCGCGTCCTACGCGCCGCTGCGCCGCCTCGTGCAGCCCTACATCCTTAGACGCCTTAAAAGCGACAAGAGCATCATCGCCGATCTTCCGGACAAGACCGAGGTTCGGGCGTTCTGTCATCTGACGCGCAAGCAGGCCGCGCTCTATGAAGGCGCGGTCGCCGAACTCGAACAGGCGCTTGAAGTCGCCGAGGAAGGCATTGCCCGGCGTGGGCTGGTTCTGTCTTTCCTCATGCGCTTCAAGCAGATTTGCAACCATCCCTCGCAATGGCTCGACGACGGCGGCTGGGACGAGGCCGAAAGCGGCAAATTCGCGCGGCTGCGGGAGATCGCCGAACCCATCGCAAGTCGTCAGGAAAAACTGCTTGTCTTCACCCAGTTCAAGGAAATCATCCCGGCCATCGTCAACGTCCTGACCGGGGTTTTCGGACGGCCGGGCCTTGTCCTGCACGGCGAGACTGCCATCGGCAAGCGCAAGGATCTGGTGAAACAGTTTCAGGACGATGGCGGCCCGCCGTTCTTCGTCCTGTCAATCAAGGCCGGTGGCGCGGGGCTCAATCTCACCGCCGCATCCCATGTCGTCCATTTCGACCGATGGTGGAATCCGGCGGTGGAGAACCAGGCGACCGATCGCGCCTATCGCATCGGCCAAAAGCGAAACGTGCTGGTGCACAAATTTGTTTGCCGCGGCACGATCGAGGATAAAATCGACCAGCTGATTGAGTCGAAGAAACAGCTGGCGGACGATTTCCTCAGCCCCGGCGGGGAGATCAATCTGACCAGCCTGAGCGACAAGGATCTGCTGTCGCTCGTGGCGCTGGATCTCGGCGCGGCGATGAATGAGGGCGCGACGTCATGAGCTACTTTGGCTTTCGCGATTATGTGCCGGTTGCGGTGCGGCGGGCCAAGGCCGCGCGCGAGATGGAAAAGCTGGGCAAGAAGGGCCGAACGATCACGCCGGTGGTGATTGAGGGCCGAACCATCGCGCGGCAGTTCTGGGGCAAGGCGTGGTGCGACAATCTCGAACGCTATTCGGACTACGCCAATCGCCTGCCGCGCGGACGAACCTATGTTCGCAATGGTTCGGTGGTCGATCTGCAAATGGCGCGCGGCCGGATCGACGCGATGGTCAGCGGTTCTGAAATCTACACGGTGACGATCGACATCGGCACGCTACCAATGACGCGCTGGAAATCAATTCGCCAGGACTGCATGGGCTCCATTGGATCGCTGGTCGAACTGCTGCGGGGCAAGCTGTCGAAAAACGTGATGGAACGCGTCTGCCGGACCGGCGACGGGCTATTCCCCGGCCCAGCCGAAATCAAAATGCGATGTTCTTGTCCTGACGGCGTCCTGATGTGCAAGCACATCGCGGCGACACTCTATGGCGCCGGCGCGCGGCTCGACGCAGCGCCTGACCTTCTGTTCACCCTGCGCGGCGTCGACCGCTCCGAATTGATCGCAAACGCGGGCGCTGACTTGCCCATAGTGAATGGCGGCGTCGCGTCCGACCGCATTCTCGCCGATGACGACATGGCGGCGTTGTTCGGCGTCGATCTGGAACTCTCGCCCGAGGCGCGCATTCCAGTAACTCGCGCCCCTCCGGCCAAGTCAGCCGCGACAAGAACCGCAAAACCGGCAGTCGCTACGCCAGCGGCAAAGAAGCCATCCGCTCCTGTCGCAAAGACCGCGCCGGTGAAAAATTCCAAGGGTAAGGCGCGATCCACAGCCACAGCCACAGTGACAACGCCGCCCAAAATTTCAACACCGAAGCAACCTGCGGCTCCCTCCAAACCAGTGACACCCGTCAAGGGAACCGCGAGAGCTACCAAGCCAGCGAGTGTGGCGCCGCCTGTAACGAAGAACGTCCGTGACCTACCAAAGCCATCGACAAAATCCCCGGCGCCGCCGAAGTTCGAAATCGCGCGATCGGAACAACCACAGCCTCGAGTGCGGACCAGGGCGGCGCGATGGATAAATCCACGGGCCAGACGCCGCTGAAACCGAGGGTTCGCTGCGCCGTGAGCAGTCCACGGCTGCAAAAACGATCCCAACAATGACCCCATCAGCTACCGTTCATAAGCTGCGGAAAATATTGGTGGAATCGTAATTTCAGTGGGGGTCGCGGTTGGAAGCGGAGCGTAATCCGGAAAATAAAGAATTCACTCGGCGGTTTCAAAATTGAACTGCAACAGCCGGTTATTTGATTGACGATCTTGGTTTGTCCCGGCTTCGTCAAGAGCGATAGTTCTGAATTTGCAGCTTGACCCGAGCGTGGCTTCTCGCGCCGCCGCCCTCAAGGCGTGGCCTGTCGGCGCCGATGTCGTGGTGAGCGTGAGCGACGGCCATCCTTGACCGCGTCGACCCGCGAAGCCAAGGGGCTGTCAT
>CAIMEA010000187.1 GCA_903839845.1 uncultured Hyphomicrobiales bacterium | reverse complement strand
GGATGCCTTCGCCGCGGAATTCGTCGCCGGCGCCAAGTTCGAGATCGCGGACTTCTTTGGCAAAGGACCGTTCAGCCATGGCGGGCTCCGCGACAGGTTACATCATTTGTCAAATTACCCGGCCCGACGCTTTGTCCCAAGCGGGAAGGCGCCGACCGGCCATGCAACGCCGGACATTTTAAACCTAAAGCAATTCCCGGGCCGCCGCAAACCCTTTGCCCCACCCGGTCGGCCGCCATAAACAAATGCAGAAATAGCTCACGCGCTGAATATTTTGCCCGGATTCATGATGTTGTCCGGATCGATGCTGCGTTTGATCTGCCGCATCAGGTCGAGGCCGGCGCCGAATTCCGCGGACAGGTAGGCGATCTTGCCTTGGCCGACGCCGTGTTCGCCGGTGCAGGTGCCGTCCATCACGATAGCCCGCATGGCCAGCCGCTCGGAGAAATCCTTCATGCGCTTGAATTCGTCGGCATCGCCGGGATTAAACAGCACCGCGACATGGAAATTGCCATCGCCGACATGCCCGACGATCGGGCCAAACAGTCCGTGGTCGGCAAGGTCCTGCTTGGTCACCGCGATGCACTCGGCCAGCCGTGAGATGGGCACGCAGACGTCGGTAGCGGTGACTTTGGCACCGGGCCGCAGCACCATGCAGGAATAAGCGGCATCGTGGCGCGCCTGCCAAAGCTTCGAGCGTTCCTCCGGCCGTGTCGACCATTGGAAATCGCCGCCGCCATGCTCTTTCGCAATCGTCTTGAACAGCGCGACTTGCTCATCGACGGAGGCCGGCGTGCCGTGAAATTCGACGAACAAGGTCGGCGTTTCCGCCAGCGCCGTTTTCGAATAGATATTGCAGGCGCGGATCTGCAATTCATCGAGCAATTCGACGCGGGCGAGTGGCACGCCCGCCTGAATCGCGCCGATCGCGACGTTGCATGCCGCGTCGAGAGTTGGAAACGGGCAGACGGCGGCGGCGATGGATTCTGGAATTCCGTAAAGCCGCAGCGTCACCTGGGTAATGACGCCAAGCGTGCCTTCCGAGCCGACCAGCAGCCGGGTCAAATCGTAACCGGCCGAAGATTTGCGGGCACGGCGCGCGGTGCGCACGATCGTGCCATCGGGCATGACCGCGGTCAGCGCGATGACGTTTTCACGCATGGTGCCGTATCGCACCGCATTGGTGCCGGATGCCCGCGTCGCCGCCATGCCGCCCAGGCTGGCGTCGGCGCCGGGATCGATCGGGAAGAACAGGCCTTTGTCGCGCAAATGCTCATTGATCTGCTTGCGGGTGACGCCGGCCTGCACCGTACAGGTCAGATCTTCGGCTTCGACGGACAGGACGGCGTTCATCCGTGACAGGTCGATGGTGATGCCGCCGAACGGCGCGTTGATCTGGCCTTCCACCGATGTGCCGGTGCCATAAGGAATGATCGGCACGCGATGGGCCGCGCAAAGTTGCATGACGCTCTGGACGTCCGCGGTACTCGACGCAAAGAAGACCGCGTCCGGCATCTGTGGCGGATACCATGTCAGATGGTTGGCATGATGATCCCGCACCGCTGTGGCCGTCGACGTCTGAGACGGCCAGCGCGCCGTCAATTCGGCGATGACCGTTGCGACGCCCGGCGTCGGCTCTGCAATCTTCGCGGGGGCCGCTGCGGGGATCGCCATGACTTGCTCCAACTGTTGCCAATCGCCGGCAGCTATTTTAAATATAAAGTATCCGCGGCGCGGTGCAACCGATTGCGCCGCCGCCTTGCGCTAAGGAATTCTCCAAGCGAGATGCCGATGAGCTGGGTCTATGAAATCACCCTGCGCGGCGGCCCGGAGGCGGGCGAGGCTTCGACCGCCTGGTTTGCGCAAGGCGCGGGCAGGGCGCTGGCGGCATTGCCGGGTTTGGTTTGCGCCGACATCTATACACCCGTGCAGGGTTCGGCCAAGGATCCATACAATCACGAAACGTCGTTTCCGGCATTGCTGCTGACGCTCGATTTCAAGTCGCGACATGCCTTGGCCGATGCGGTCAACAGCGGCGCCATCGTTGGGGCACTCGGCGCTTTACCGGACAAGGTTGCCGCCACCGGCGCTGCCTTCGAACGGCGCTTTTATCCTGTCGGCACAGGCACCACGCCGGCGCCGCTCGAAGCGCCGTTCTCCTACGTGGTCCGTTACCATCGGCCCGCCGAAGACGAGAAAGCCTTCATCGACAATTATCTTGGCACCCATCCGGTGACGCAGGCGGCATTGCCCGGCATCCGCGCCATCATGTGTTACTTGGTCTTTGACGAACTCGGCCCGCGGGCGCCGCTGGAGTCGGCCAACTACATGATCGGCAACGAGGTGGCGTTCGATGACCTTGCCGCCTTCAATGTGGCGATGGCCTCGCCGGTGCGCGAGGAATTGCGCGCGCATTTCCGCGAATTCCCGCCGTTCAGCGGCGGCAACACGCATTTTCCGATGGCCCGGCGGCGCTTTTTCGGCTGAGACTAGTGGAGCGGATTTGACGTTCGCTACCCGCCTGCTGCGACGGTCTTAAGCGAACGTCAAATCCAAAGCTCCACTAGCAACAATAACTTGCTAGTGGTCCTTTGATTCTAACATTCGCAAAAGTGCCTCCGCGAAGGGATGCGAATGTTAGAATCGGACCACTAGATTGCCGTCTATGCGGGCAGGCGTGTGCGAAAATTGAGGGCTATGTAGGCGTCCGGTTCTGTTGCGTGTCCGCGCCAGACATTTTAAGCTTCAAAGAATTCGCCGTCGCTGTGGCTGCCGCTCTCCTGCCTGCGGGCTGCCGGTTGTGTCGTGGCGAAGAGTGCAACCTTGTCCGAAATGAGGATGGCCATGACATTAGAGTTCGAACGCCGCACCTTGTTGCAGATGCTGGGTCTTGGCGTCGTCGGCGGCACCGCGCTTGGCGAGAGCTGGCCGGCTTTCGCGCAAGGCAAGGATACCGTCACCATCGGATGGCCGAGCGACGTGCCGTCGTGGGATCCGAACCAGCGCTTCGCGCCCGATGCACAGTCCATTTTCAAGTTGGTGTTCGATACGGCGATCGATCAGGGCCCCGATCTCAAATACATCCCGAGGCTGGTCAGCAAATGGGAACTGGCCGCGGACGGCCTGAGCCTGGCGCTGGAATTGCGTGACGACGTCGTCTTCCACAACGGCGACAAGATGACTGCGGAAGATTTCCGCTACACCTTTTTCGAACGTATCAAGGCCGGCCATGCCGTCGACACCAAGAACTCGTTCCGCAAGGTCAGCGACATCGAGATCCAGTCGCCGACCAAGGTGGTGATGAAGTTCTCCGAACCGAACGCGACCGTCGTTCAATGGCTCGGCTTCATGGGCAGCTTCGTCGTGCCGAAGAAATACATGGAATCGGTCGGCGTCGAGAAGTTCCGCGACAAGCCGGTCGGTACCGGTCCATACAAGCTCGTCGAATATCAGCTCAACGCCCGTATCGTTCTGGAGCGCAACGACGCCTATTTCGGTCCGAAGCCGAAAATCAAGCGGGTGGTGATCGAAATCATCAAGGACCCGTCGGCGCGCGTCGCGGCGATCCAGTCCGGCCAGGTCGATATCACCACCAACGTCCCGGTCCGCGAAGTCACCCGCCTCGAGCGCGAGCCGACCTTGGCTGGCCAGATGGATCCGATGACCCGCGTCATTCTCCTGCAATGCCGCAACGACGAAGGCTTTGCCGACCAGAATGTGCGGCTCGCCGCGCATCACGCGATCGACAAGGCGGCGCTGTCCAAGGCGTTTTACAACGGCGCCGCCGTGCCGCTGGCAGTCCCGGCGACGCCGGGAACGCCGGGCTATGTGCCGGATTACAAATTCGCCTTCGATCCGGACAAGGCCAAGGCCTATCTCGCCAAATCGGGCTTTAGCCCGGACAAGCCGGCCAAGATCAAGTTCGCCTCGACCAACGGCCACTTCCCGAGCGATTACGACATCGCCCGCGCCATTGTGCAGATGTGGGGCAAGGTCGGCATCGCCGCCGAACTAGAGACGATCGAATACGCCAAATATTTCGAGCTTAATCGTGGCGGTAAACTGCCGGAAGCGACGCTCTACAGCTGGGATAACGGCTCCGGCGATCCGGAAATCTTTGCCGGCTATCTGCTGAATCCGAAGATGCCGTTCTCGGCGTGGAAGGGCATGGAAGTCGGCGAGAAGGTGCTCAAGCTGTTCAACACCGTGAACTACGACGAGCGCATCGCCGGCTACAAGGATCTCAACAAGTTCGCCGTTGAGTATGGCGCCACCATCCCGCTGCTGCAGAGCGTGCAGACTTTGGTGCGAAAGAAGGGGCTCACCTTCCAGACCTACGGCAATGGCTGGGTGTTGGCCAATACGATGCAATGGAGCTGACCTGACATGGGAGACCCACGCTGATGATGACGGGCGTGCTCCCCCTGGTCGGCCGCAGGCTTGTCGCCTCGGTCTTTATCCTGCTGATCGTTTCGTTCCTGCTGTTCGTCGTGCTGCATGTCCTGCCGGTCGATCCGGCGGCGATGTCGGTGCCGCCGAATGCCACCTTGGCCGAAATCGAGGCCAAGCGCGTCGAAATGGGCCTCGATAGGCCGTTATACGTCCAGTATGGCATTTGGCTTGGCCAGGTGGCGCACGGCGATTTCGGTACCTCGATCCACTTCCGCCGCGGCGTGCTAGGCCTTGTCATGGCGACCTTGCCGGCCACCATCGAATTGGCGCTACTGTCGATGATCGTCGC
This sequence comes from uncultured Hyphomicrobiales bacterium, assembly GCA_903839845.1. Taxonomy (GTDB): domain Bacteria; phylum Pseudomonadota; class Alphaproteobacteria; order Rhizobiales; family Xanthobacteraceae; genus Pseudolabrys. Next base: position 43,234 of record CAIMEA010000187.1, on the reverse strand, counting down.
CACCGTGCTCGGCCTGGCCGGCGGCCTTCTATTGTTTCACACGCGCGGCACGCGCACGGAGAAGGCGATCGATTTCGGCTCGATCCTTTTGCTGTCGACGCCGGAATTCCTCTGGGCCTTGTTCTTCATCCTGATGTTCGGCGTTGCCTTGCCGTTGCTGCCGTTTACTGGCCGTCTCGATCCCAATATGTCGCTGCCGGCCGGCACCGGCTTCCTGCTGTTCGATTCGTTGTATGCCGGACGTCCCGATATCTTCTGGAGCGCGGTGCGCCACCTGATCATGCCGTCGCTGGCGCTCGGCATCGCCTTTTCGCCGACCATCATGCGCGTCCTGCGGTCGAGCTTCCTCGACGTCTATCAGGAAGATTACATACATCTCGCGCGACTGCGCGGCCTCTCTGAACGGCGTATTCTGCTGCGCCACGCGTTGAAGAACGCCATCCTGCCGACCTTGAGCCTGATGGGCGTGCAGTTCGGCTTCCTGTTCGGCGGCACGCTGCTGGTCGAGGTTATCTACTCCTATCCCGGGCTTGGCAACTTGATGGTGGATGCCGTGCGCAATGCCGACCTGCCGATCATCCAGGCGGTCGGCCTGGCCTATTGCGTGGTGGTGTTGATGATCAACACCATTGTCGACAGTCTCTATCTGGTGCTCAATCCGAAGCTGAGGCTGCGGTGATGCGTAACATTCTGCCGCCTTGGCTGCGTTCGGCTCGCGTGATCATAGGGCTCTCGATTATCGCGGTGATCGCCTTGTGCGCGGTCTTTGCGCCCTTGCTGGCGCCGCACGACCCCAACGAACAGAACCTGCTGACGACGTTCCTGCCGCCAGTTTGGGCTCAGGGCGCGGATTCGGCCTATCTTCTGGGTACCGACAGCCTTGGGCGGGATGTGCTGTCGCGGCTGATCTACGGCGCGCGCGTCGCCATGATGGTCGCGGTGATCGCCTCGTTTGGCGCCATGGTGATCGGCGCGACGCTCGCCTATCTCGCCGGCTATTTCGGCGGCCGCATCGACAGCCTGATCGGCCGCGCGGTCGATGTCTGGATGTCGTTCCCGCCGGTGATCATGTCGCTGATCCTGATGGTCGGCCTCGGCGTCGGCCTGCGCAACGTGATCCTCGCCATCGTCATCGTCGACTGGACCCGGTTTTGCCGCGTGTTGCGCAGCGAGGTACTGGTCGTCGCCAGCAAGGACTACATAGCCGCCGCGCGCCTCGTCGGTTTTTCCCACTGGCGGATCATCACGCGCGAGATCATCCCGGCCAGCCTGCCGCTCCTGATCACGCTCGTAAGTCTGGAGATGGGCATCGCCGTGATCGTCGAGGCCGTGCTGTCCTTCGTCGGCCTGAGCGTCAGTTCGCAAACCCCGGCCTGGGGGCAGATGATCGCCGATGCGCGCCAGTATATTTACGACTCGCCATGGAATTTGCTGTTTCCGGCGCTGACAATCTTCTTTGCGGTGTTCGGCTTCAACATGCTGGGCGACGGCCTGCGCCGCACCCTCGACGTACGGCTGACCGCCGTGCAGCGGGTCTGACGCCATGGACATGCTCATTGCCAGGGATGTTTCCGTTACCGCTTCATTTGACGGCGGCATTGTCCCTGTCATTCAGGAGCTGAGTTTTTCGTTGCCCGCCGGCCGCATCCTCGGTCTCGTCGGCGAGTCGGGCGCCGGCAAATCGATGATCGGGAGAACCATCGCCCAATTGCTGCCGCCGGGATTTTCGGTCGCCAGCGGCGAACTGATGTTCGACGGCCAGGACCTGATCCGGCTGCCGGCGGAGACCCGCCGCGAATTGCTCGGCCGCGACATCGCCTTCGTGCCGCAGGAACCTTTGTCCGGTTTGAACCCGGTGCTGACCATCGGCCGCCAGATCGACGAGCACCTGGGCCGGCTGAATTTCGGCCATGCGCGGCTGCGCCGCGAGCGGGCGCTCGACATGTTAAATGCCGTTCACCTCAGTCATGGCGCCGACTTGCTCGACAAATATCCGCATCAGTTGTCAGGCGGCATGTGCCAGCGCGTGCTGATTGCGATGGCCTTCGCCAGCAAGCCGAAGCTTCTCGTCGCCGACGAGCCGACCACCGCGCTCGACGTCACCATTCAGGCGCGTATCGTCGAACTGATCGCCGAACTGCAGAGCCGAGAAAAGACCGCGGTGGTTTTTATCACCCATGATCTGCGGCTGGCGGCGCAGATTTGCGACAACATCATGGTTCTCTACGCCGGGCGGCCGGCCGAAGTTGGGCCAGCGCGCGATATTTTCTCTAATCCGGCACATCCCTATACGCGCTGCCTGCAACTGTCGAACCCGACGGTGAGCGGTCCGCGCCGCGACTTGTATGCGCTGCCCGAGCGCATGCCTGGACTAAGTGCGATCAAGGGCATCGTGGGCTGTCTGTTCGCGGCGCGCTGTCCGAATGTCATTGAGGCATGCACCAAGGCGTTACCGCCTTTCATCGACATCGAGCCCGGCCATGTCGCCACCTGCATCCGGCCGGAAGCGACCAAAGCAATTGCCCCTCCCGGGTTGCAACGAGCCGAGTTGCCCCAGGCCGGCCAGCCTTTGCTTGAAGCCAAAGGTTTGACGAAGATCTTCAAAAGCAGCCACGGCTTTTTCCGGCGCACGGCGTTTGCCGCGGTCAAGGATGTCAGCTTCACGTTGAACGAAGGCGAGTTCGTCGGCATCGTCGGCGAGAGCGGCAGCGGCAAGAGCACGGTCGCGCGCCTCCTGTGCGGGCTTGAGAAGTCAGGCGAGGGCGCAATTGTCATCGCCGATCGCGACGTTACCGATGGCGGCGCCGTGTCGCGGCAGCATCAGCGCACCCACGTCCAGATGGTTTTCCAGGACCCGCAATCGGCGCTCAACCCGCGCCGCCGTGTTGGCAGCATCGTGACGCAAGCCATGGAAGCGGCCGGCGGCAGTACGTCCGCGGAGCGGCTGTCACGCGCCGAAGCCTTGCTGTCGGAAATTGGGCTGCCGCCCGAAGCGGCGCTGCGGTTTCCGGCGCAATTGTCGGGCGGCCAGCGGCAGCGCGTGAGTATCGCGCGCGCGCTGTGCGTCGCGCCCAATATCCTGATCGCCGATGAGATCGTCTCCGGTCTCGATGTCTCGGTGCAGGCGCAATTGCTCAATCTGCTGATGGCGTTGCGCCGCCGCCGCAGCTTCTCGATGCTGTTCATCTCGCATGATCTGTCGGTGGTGCGCTATCTGTGCGACCGGGTTTTGGTGATGCGGCTCGGCGAGGTGGTCGAAAGCGGACCCACCGAGCAGGTATTCGCGTCACCATCGCATGCTTATACGCGGGCATTGCTCGCCGCTGTCCCGCCAGACGATCCGACTGTCATCTGGAATCCGCGCGGCGCCGAAGTGGCCGCTCCGGTTCTCACTGCAACTCTTTAAGAGCCAATGACCAACATCACCGCGATCCAGTTTGCCGCCTATGGCGGTCCCGAAGTGCTCGATGCCCGCCGTATCGCCGCGCCGCAACCGGCGGTGGGCGAGGTGGTGATAGACGTGCACGCCGCCAGCATGAATCCGGTCGACTGGAAGGTACGCGCCGGGCTCATGGCGAAATATTTTCCGGTGACATTCCCAATGACCAGCGGGCGCGATGGCGCTGGCGTTATTAGCGCCGTCGGCGAGGGCGTCGATGCGCGCCGCATCGGTGAGCGGGTGTGCTTTCTGGTCAGCCGGGGCGTCGGCAGTTGGGCCGAGCAGATCGCGCTGCCGGCGGCGCTGGCCGTGGCGATCACCGACACGCTGTCCTTCACCGAAGCCGCGGCGTTGCCTCTGGGCGGCTTGAGCGCCTGGGCCGCTTTGGTGACGGAGGCGCAGGTGAGCGCCGGCATGCGGGTGTTGATCCATGCCGCCGCCGGCGGCGTCGGGTCGATCGCCGTGCAGATTGCGCGTGATCATGGTGCACAAGTCATCGGCACCTGCTCGCAGCGGAATGTCGATTTTGTGCGCGCACTCGGCGCCGAGGAAGCGATCGCCTATGACAGCGAGGCCTTCGAGGACAAACTGTCCGGACTGGACGTCGTGATCGATACGGTCGGCGGGGACGTGCACCGCCGCTGCTACAAGGTCCTGCGCAAAGGCGGTGTGATCGCCTGCTTGAGCGCGGAGCCTTACGAGGATCGGGGCGCCGAATACGGCGTCCGCGTGGCGATGGCCAAGGTCATGCCGGACGCCGCGGCGCTGGCCCAGCTCGTCGCGTTGGCCGCTGCCGGGCGCATCAAGCCGATGGTGGAGCGCATCGTGCCGCTGGCGGACTTCGCCTTGGTTCACGCCGAATCCGAACGCGGACACACGCGCGGCAAAACGGTGCTGACGATCCGCTAGCGCGCTCGGCACGATTACCCGTGCTGGAGAAATTCCCGCAGCGTCTGCTCTGAGGGCAAAGCGAAGCCCGATTGTGCGACACGGCTGGTGCCGATGCCGCCCAGCGTTCGCAGCTTGACCGCCATCTCGGCGGCTTTGACCACAATGGTGACGCCGTTGACGATCGGAGCGCCGTCGATGTTTGCGCCCGCTTCGCCGGCAAAGAGCATCATCGGTATGCCGCCGGTGGGTACGATGACGTCGGCGCCGTCGTCCAGCAGGCGCCGGGCTTCGCGTTCAAAAACCTCGTTCAAGGCCGCTTTCTTTTCAGGCGACGTGAACGCTTCCATATAGTCGCTGATATTCGCGTCGATCGCGCGAATGCCGGATACGCGCTGCTGCAAGCCGTAACGTGTTACCTGATCGAAATGGGCGGGGATGAAGGCGGGATTGATCGCCAGAAGCCCGAGCTTTCGTCCCATCATGCAGGCGTGCAGCAGGGTGGTTTCCCCGAGACCGAGCACAGGTATCGAAACGGCGGCCCGCGCTTCGTACAGACCGACATCCTGAAAATGATTCATGAAGAACACGTCGCAGCCGTCCTTTTCAGCCGCGATCGCGCTGCGGATGACTTCTCGCGAAAAGCGAAATTCAGACAGGGCATGCACTGTCGTCACGGGCGTCGCGATCGTATGAAAGGTCAGATCGAAATCTGGATCCACGCATTTCTGCATATGCGGCAGCAGCGAGGAGAGATAATGCTTGTGGGGACCCTGGCCAGTGGCGCCTTGCGCCCAGATCCGGAACTTGCGCTTGCTCTCGCTCATGGGAATGTCCTCTGTATTCGGAGCCGATCGTCGTTTGCCAAAATACCGAGCCCGGCGGCGGTCATATGAATATATACAATATGCGCGCGCTGCTTGAGCAGCGGATCCATGATCTGTCCGTTCGAGACAGAATGTGAGACGCGCAGGTAATCGCCTCCAGATTTCACTTAGCGGCGTGACAGATTCACGTCAAGCAATCATAGCGTCGGGCTCAGCCTCTGGGCGAGTGCGGCGATCAAAGCGTTGCATTCGGTAGTATTGCGGGCGCCGCCGAAGACCGCGCGGTCGGGGCGCACGACGGCAACAGTTATACCGTGCTGGTCAAGCCAATCGGCAAACAGGCGGCCAGTTTCGTGAAGCCCGCCGGCGCCGATGACGACGCGTTCGCCGCGAAGTCTGTTCCATGTCGCGTTGGACGAAGCGGACAAGCTATCGAGACCATCGGCGGATGCCGCGACCAGGAGAAACTCGGGCGCCATCAGGTCATCGAGACGGACAACGCGGTGTGCGGTCTCGACAAGAGGCTGAGGGAACAAAGTGCCGGCGGCCGGCGTGCCTACGGCGATCAGCCCGCCGGCGAGATCAGGAATGAAGCGCTGCCTTATGGTTTCGGCCTTGCCAGAATTCAATTCCGCGCGCAGCCGTGCGTCGCGCGCTTTCGCCTTCTCAAGATCAAGCTCGCCGATGATCAGGCCGAAGTCTTTGGCCAGCGCAACGATCGCGCCGACATGGGGTGCGCGCTCCTGCCTGTAGGTCGACAGCAATGATGCCGGCGCGTCACCGCGCAGCACGAGGGCCAGCTTCCAGGCCAAGTTGACCGCATCGCGGATGCCCGCCGACAGACCCTGACCCAGGAATGGCGGCGTTTGATGACAGGCGTCACCCATCAGGAAGATGCGTCGGACCTGCCAGTCCTGCGCCAGCAGCGCGTGAAAACGATAGACCGCGGTGCGCCAGATTTCCACTTTCGACACGTCGGTGAAATCGGCCAGTACCTTGAGTACATTCTCGCGCTCGCTGAACGTCGCCGGCTCTTCGCCGGGCAACAGCTTGATCTCCCAGCGCCGCAATTCGCCCGGGCCGGGCAGAAATGTGCCGGGTCGCGACGGCCGGCAATACTGAAAACATTTCTCCGGCCGTTCGGTCGCGCCGCGCTCGAGCGCATCGACCACCATCCACCATTCGTCGAAGGCAAGATCGGTGAGTCCGATGCCGAGCGCCTTGCGGACGAAGCTGTTGGCGCCGTCGCAACCGACGAGATAGCGCGCGCGCAAGGTCTGCACATCGCCATTCTCGGCTTTGATCGTCAGCGCTGTGCCGGCGTCATCCTGCGCGATGCCGACCGCCTGCGCCGACAGGAAAATTTCGGCCTTGTCATAAGTGGCGAGCTTTTCGCGCAAGGCCTTCTCGAACGCTGGCTGCAGGAAAGTCGCAGTCGGCACCCAGCCGAGCGGGAAGGGCGGCGGCATCGGATCGAATTTCTTGATAATGCCGCCATCGACGCCGAGGTAATGCGTGCCCGGATGCGGCGCGGTATGCGCGGCGATCGTTTCCTCCAGGCCGCAGGCCTGAAACACGCGCAGCACTTCATGGTCGATGGTAATGGCGCGCGGTTTGTCATAAACGTCGGCGGCCTGTTCGACGACCGCAATACGCAGGTCATATTTAGCCAGCAGGTTGGCGAAGGTGGCGCCGGCCGGGCCATATCCAACGATGGCGACGTCATAAATGTCGGGATTGCGTGGCATCAACTTCAATTCGGAGCGGTTAAAGGGCGCTTTCGCGGAGCACTTTGCGCACCAGTTCGGCGGTATGCTCGAAATGCGCCTTGATTAATTTGGCGGCGGCATCGGCGTCGCGCGCGACCGCGGCCTCCATCAGCGCGCGATGTTCGTGGTCGCGATTTTCACCTTTGATGCCGGCCTTGCGGCCGACATGCCGGTAGCGCTCCGAGCTTTCGAACAACTGCTCGCAATACTGCTCCAGCCGGCGCGAACCGGATGCCGCGATCAGGCTTGAATGGAAAACCCGGTGCGCGTGCTCCCAGTTCGGGCTGCGGGTTTCCGCGCTGTCCGGCTCGAAGCGCGGCGTGCGCGACAGGCGATGGAAGGAGAGCACCACGGATTCTTCCCACGCCGCGTCGCCATGGGCGATCGAATTGCGGATCGCCAGTTCGTTGACCCAGCCGCGTGCCCGCGTCAGATCGACCAGATCGTCCTCGCTCATGCCGGCGACTGCGAAGCCGCGATGATCGCTCTGCGACACCAGGCCTTCGCTGGACAGCCGGCTCAAGGCCTCGCGCATCGGGCTCAAGCCGACGCCGAAGCGGTCGCACAGCGCGCGGATGTGCAGCTTCTCGCCGGGCGGAATTGCGACGGTGATGATCTCCTGCCGCAGCCGGTCGTAAGCGGCGGAGGCCAGAGTTTCTTTCGGCTCGTCGGTGGAGGCGAGATGGAGGCTGGGCACGACCATTCCTCAAGAGTCCTGTTTGGAGAGAAGCTTCTCCAGTGTCATTGGCGTCGGCTTGATCCGCGGCTCCTGCAAGCTTGCGCCCTCGAACAAGGTCGCTTGCGTAAACCATTCCTGGCGAGCCGGCAGGCCCCACGGGAACGAAACATTGTGGTCGGTCGGGTCCCACGCCACAGGCTCGTTCTCGATATCCATGACCTGGTAGTGCGTGTTGAACAATTCGACGCGGTGGCCGTCTGGATCGCGGAAATAGACATACATCGCATGTCCGGGCCCATGCCGGCCGGGGCCGCGCTCGACCGTGCTTCCGTAGCCGAGTTCGCCGGCGATATCGCAGGCGCGCAGGAGATGGTGCACCTCCGCGGCAAGATAGGCGAAGTGGTGCAGGCGCGGCCCTGTGCCGTTGAAGAAAACGATATCGTGTGGATTACCCTTGCGTTGCAGAAAGACGCCGCGCAGATCGGTGGTGCCCTTCGGCGCGATATATTCGCTGAGACGGAAGCCGGCCGCCATGTAGAATTCGCAGGCCTTGCGCACTTCCGGCGTCAGAACCTGATAGTGGTCGAGGCGCAGCGCGCAGCCGCCGCGTTGCTGCGAAAATGCGGTGATCATGCGCGGCATCACCGGCATGGTGGCGCAGAATTCCATCGGTGTGCCGACCGGGTCGGTCACCTGCAAGGTGCGCCCCTGAAAAGGCACCTCGACAAAGGCCGCGACGCAGCCCTGCGCTTGGAAATAGCCCTTTGCGCGATCGAGATCGTCTTCGGTCAGCATGCGCATGCCGAGCCGCCGGCAGGCCGGCTCAAGTCCTTTGCGCAGGACCAGACTGTGGTGGCAGGCTTCCTCGACGCCGCGAAAGTACAGCGCGTCGCTGTCTTCGGCGCTCAGCACCAGACCGAGCACTTCAGAATAAAACCGCTTGCTGGTGGCGAGGTCTTTCACCGTCAGCACGACATGGCTTGAGCGGGTGATCCGGAACGGTGGATCGAGATTGACGGCGGGCAGCGACATAGCGCGGTTCTCCAATGTTCAGCCGCGCAACAATGCCGGCAGCCACAGCGCGATCGCCGGGAAGGCGGTGAGCAAGGCCAGCACCAGCATATCCGCGACCACGAACGGAACGATACTTTTATAGAGACGGTGCAACGGAATATCCGGCCGCATCGCATGCAGGATCAGGATCACCAGGCCGATCGGCGGAATGACCAGGCCAAGTTCGACAATGATGACATTGATGATCGCCCACCACACCGGGTCGTAGCCGAAATGGACGATGATGGGCAGGGCGAAGGGCAGAGTCACGATCATCGCCGCCAATTCGTCGAACACCGCGCCGAGCACAAGATAGCCGCCAAGCATTAAAACAATAATGCCGACGGGCGGCAGATCGACATGGCCGAGGAAGTCGATGAGCTGTTCGGGCACCTTCGCCAGGCTGATGAAATAAGTGAAGACCGACGAGCCGATCAGCACAAAATAGATCATGCCGGCGGTCAGTGCCGTGTCGCGCATACCGGTAACAAAGTTATTGACGGTGACGGTGCCGCGCATCAGTGCGAACACGAAAGACACGACGGCGGCGACCGACGCGGCCTCGCTGACTGTGAAGATGCCGCTATAAAGCCCGACGAAGATGACGCCGATCAGCAGAATGGCCGGGGCGGCGCGCCACAGGGCGATCAGCTTTTCCTGTCGCGATACCTGTTCCGCGACCGGCGCGATCGATGGATTCCATCGCACCACCAGCGCGATCGCCGCGATGTTGGCGACGATGGTGATGAGCGCCGGAATGACGGCGGCGATGAAGACGTCGAAGATGTAAGTGCGCGCCACGACGCAATACAGGATCATGCTGAGCGAGGGCGGGATCAGCGCCTTGAGCGCGCCACCGGCGGCGATGGTCGCCCCCGAAAAGGCCGGCGAATAGCGGCGTTCGAGCATTTCCGGCAAGGCGACACGGGTGAAGGTGGCGACCGTGGCCGGTGACGAGCCGCAGATGGCGCCGAAGGCGGCGCTGCCGCCGATGGTGGCATAGGCCAGGCCGCCACGGCGATGGCCGAGCAGCGCGGCGGCCGCGGTGTAAAGATCCTTGGAAAAGCCGGAGACGTTGACGAAAGCGCCCATCATCAGGAACAGCGGCACCGCGGCGATATCGGTGCTGCCCAAGACCTGCGACGGCTCGCTGGCGAGAAAAGTCAGCGCCGGGCCCCAGTCGGTTTGCAACGCGAAGGCGACGATGCCGACGACGATCATGGCAAATGCCAGCGGCAGATGCAGCGCGACCAGCACGAACAGCGCGATGATCCCGCCGACCCCAATCGCGGTCGCGCTCATACCGGTGTCTCCGAATCACGCCGCGCTGGCGTGCCGGCGAGGGTTTGCGCCGTGACGAAGAGTTGGACGAGGACGGCGATCCACAGAATGACGTCGACGGCGTACCAGAACGGCGCCTTCGGCACGTTCATCATCCATGTCACGTCGTTGGCCAGCGCGGTCTTTTGGCTGAATAGATAGAACTGCCAAGCCATCGCGATCATCACGATTGCCATGAGAATTTCGGCGAAGGCGTCAAATAGCCGGGCGCCGGCCTTCGACAGAATATTCTCGAAAATACGCAAGGTGATGTTGTTCTTGTGCAGCAGCACGATCGGGAGGGTGCAAGCAGCGCAGATAGCGGCGATCAGGTCGCCGATTTCCCGCACGAAATCGAGGGGATAGTTGGCGAGCGCCCGCAGCAGCCCGTCGAACAACGTGCATACCGCGAGCGCCAGCAAGATCGTCAACCCGGCGACGGCGAGACCATTCGCTGTGCCAGTGACAAATTTTTCCAGTTGGTTCACTGCTTCGCTCTGATGTCGGCCAGCATGGCGCGGGCCTTGGCTAGCAACTCGGCGTTTTCCGGGCTCTTGGCGGCCCAGTCGGCGGTGACTTTTTCGGACGCCGCCTTGATCGCCGGCATGTCAGCGTCGGCGGGAGTTACGACCGTGCGCTTCTTGTCGGCGCGGAACTGGCCGATCACCTCTTCATTATAGGCGCTGAGGTTCTTGATGTAGGTATCGTTGATCCAGCCGGGCGAATATTTGGCGATCTGGTCCTGCGCCGCCTTCGGCATCGAGTCGAACTTCTTGCGATTCATCAGCACGGCGAAAGGATTGGTGCCGAGCTGGATCAGGTAATCGTAGCTGGTGACTCGGTCGATGCCGAAGTCGACGACCGCGGCGGGAACCGTCGTCGTGGCGTCGATGGTGCCGCGGCCCATGGCTTCGACGACTTCGTTCGGCGGCATCAGCACCGGGATGACGCCAAGTTCTTTCACGGTCTGGCCGATGACGGCGCCGCTGATGCGTACCTTCAAGCCCTTGAGGTCGTTGACCGACTTGATGGCTTTGCGCGAGAACACATGCGCATTGGCGTTCATGAACGAGCCGATGACGAAATAATCGGCATAGCCGCGCAGCAAGTTGGCCTTCAGCAGCGCCTGATAAAGCGCGACGCCTTCCTTGATGTTGCCGACAAGACCCGGGACTTCGAAGACCTGGTCGTCGGGGAAGCGTCCCGGCACCAAAGCCGGATTGACGAAGGCAATGTCGGCGACGCCGTCGAGTACCATTTGCGGCTGGGCCGGCAGCGCCTTGCCGAGCGCGCCGTTCGGGAAGACGTCGATCTTCACCGCGCCGGCCGGGTCGGCATTGACCGCGTCGGCCCAGAGCTTGATCGCCTTGGCGTAGTTGACCTCGGTGTCCGACGCGAAGAAGGCGAGCTTGAGTGTGACCGGTTCAGCGCTAGCTGCCGCCGGCGCAAGGGCCGCGAGCATCAGCAGCGCGGCTGCGAAAATCTTCTTCATCGAAAAACCTCCCTCGCGTTCTTGTGGGGTGCCGTCTCTCGGTCATGGTGGCCGGCGGCATCGCCCGAACGTGGATCAGAAATAATCGATTATCAAGACGAAATTTGTATATAATCGACTATTGTACCGCATGCCGGAACGGTATCGCGCGAAACAGGGGGAAAAGACAATGAATCTCGGCATTGAAGGCCGCACCGCTATTATCTGCGGCTCCAGCCAGGGGTTGGGCCTGGCTTGCGCGGAGGCGCTGGCGCGGGAAGGGGTCAATGTCATTATCAATGGGCGTGACGCGGCCAAACTGGAAAAGACCGCGGCCGCGTTGCGCGCCGTCGCCACCGGCCTTGTAACCGCGATGGCCGCCGATATCGCCACGACTGAGGGCCGCGAACGCCTGATCGCCGCCGCGCCCACTTGTGACATCCTCATCAACAACAATGGTGGACCGAAGCCGGGCAATTTCGCCGACATCGATCATGACACCTGGATGCGCGTGATCGAGGCCAACATGGTGGCGCCACTCATGCTGACGCGCGGCGTGCTGGCCGGCATGAAGCAGCGCAAGTTCGGCCGCATCGTCAACATCACTTCGGCGATGGTGACGACGCCGCGCCCGCACATGGCGCCGTCGGCCGGCGCGCGCGCCGGACTGACCGGGGCGATGAAAGCGCTGGCGCTCGATGTCGCCCGCTACAATGTCACGGTCAACAATATGCTGCCGGAGCGCTTCGATACCGATCGGCAGGTTCAGATGGCGAAGGCGGCGATGGAGCGCGACAATATTTCCTATGAAGAGGCGCGGGCGCGTCAGGTGGAAAGTATCGCCGCCAAACGCCTCGGCGATCCAAAAGAATTCGGCGCGACCTGCGCGTTTTTATGCAGCGCATTCGCTGGCTTCATGTCCGGCCAAAATTTGCATCTCGATGGCGGGTCGTATCCGGCGCTCATCTAGCCATAAAAAACTTCTAGCACGGTGCATCACAGCGTGGCGTGCACGAACAATCCGCTTGCCGTGAAAGGCGCCGGTGAATCTGGCGTCGCCGGCGCCTTGCCGTCGGCCATGAACGCGATTGTCGATGCACTAATGGTGCGCGACATCGATCATCTCGACCTTCCGGCCTCACCGGAACGGGTGTGGCAGGCGCTGCAACGGACCGCCGCCCGCATTTAACCCGGCGGGAATCGGCGCGGGGTCTCGCTTTTGGGCAGATGGTGAAGCCATGCGCGACAACTTCCCCAAATCGCGGTGGGACAGATTTAGCACCCGCCGCCTGTGGTGATCGGGCGCCTCGTTGGGCTGGCGCGACAGCAGCAATGACCCTTGTAACCGGATGGTTACCTGGCGTAGGATTTCAGGCGCGCAAAAACAAAATGAAGGAAACGCCATGAAGCACAGCGCCGATCGAATCCTGACCACCCATGTCGGCAGCCTGCCGCGTCCGGCGGACCTTCACGCCATGAACGTCGCGCGCCGCGGCGGCCAAAAAGTCGACGAGACCGCCTATGGCGCCCGCCTGCGTCAGGCGGTGTCCGATATCGTACGCAAACAGGCGGAACTTGGCATCGACATCGTCGACGACGGCGAGATGAGCAAGCCGAGCTTCATCACCTATATCAACGAGCGTCTCGCCGGTTTTGAAATCGACAGCGCCGACCGCAACCGAAGCCCATGGTTCGGCTCGCGCGAAGTCAAGGCGTTTCCCGAATTCTACGCGCCGCAACTCGCCAACGTGCATACCAAACACGTCCACTATCTGTGCAACGGGCCGGTCAAATATCGCGGCGCGGAAATCCTTAAAGTCGATCTCGACAATCTCAAGGCCGCGCTAAAGGGCGTCGATATTGTGGATGCTTTTGTGCCGTCGACGTCGGTGTCGAGTATCGAGGACTGGAACCGCAACGTCTATTACAAGTCCGAGGAGGACTACCTCGTCGCGCTCGCTGAGGCGATCGGCGAGGAATACCGCGCCATCGTCGAGGCCGGCTTCGTGCTTCAGGTCGATGATCCGCATCTCGTCACCTATTACGTCTGCCACCCCGACAAGAGCATGGAAGAATGCCGCAAGTGGATTGCGCTGCGGGTCGAGGCCATCAATCACGCCTTGCGCGGGATTCCGAGGGACCGGGTGCGCTTTCACACCTGCTACGGCATCAATTTCGGCCCGCGCGTCCACGACATCGAGGTCAAACACATCACCGATATCCTGGGGCGCCTGAACGCGGGCGCCTTCTCGTTCGAGGCCGCCAATCCGCGGCACGAACATGAATGGACATCTTGGCGCGACGCCAAGCTGCCCGACGACGTCATCATGATCCCCGGCATGATCACGCAATCCAACGTGATGGTCGAGCATCCCGAGTCGGTGGCGCAGCGGCTTGGCCGTTGGGTCGATGCCTTTGGCGTCGAGCGCGTCATCGCCGGTACCGATTGCGGCTTTGCCAGCTTCGCCGGCAACGATGAAATCCATGAGACCATCGTCTGGGCCAAGTTCGAGGCGCTAGTGAAAGGCACGCGGATCGCATCGCAGGCCGCACGGCCGCAGCGTGTGACCGCCTGATCGCTCGACACATCAAGACAATCATCCCAGGGAAATCACGACAATGGCAATTTTCAAAAGCAGTTCCGATGCACGCATTCTCACCACCACGGTCGGCTCCTATCCGGTGCCGGACTGGCTGGTGGCCTTGCCGTCGGACCAGGCGGTGATCGACGCCACCCGCGTTGTCATTGATACCCAGGAACAGGCGGGTATCGACCTGGTGTGCGACGGCGAACTCTATCGTTTCGACGTCAATCATCCCGAAACCAATGGCATGATCGAGTATTTTGTGCGGCCGATGTCAGGCATCCGCAATGAGATCGGCCTGGCCGAATGGCTGGCGTTCAAGCAGTCCGCGGATCACAAGTTCCGCTCGCGACCGCCGGGCGTGGTCGAAAGCGCGGTCGGGCCGGGTTCGCTCGATCTGCCGGCGGCCTGCGAACGGGCGCGAAAGCTGGCGACCAAGCCGCTGAAATTCACGCTGACCGGTCCGCATATGCTGGCCAAGATGCTGCTCGACACCCACTACAAGGACAAAGCCGCGCTGACGATGGCGATCGCCGGCGTGCTGGCCGAACAGGTCAAGCATATCAACGCGGAAGTCATTCAGGTCGACGAAGCCAATCTGCCTGGCAGTCCGGAGGAATGGGAGTGGGCGGCGGACGCCATGAACGTCGTACTCGACGCCATCCCGACCGTTCCGGCGGTGCATCTTTGCTTCGGCAATTACGGCGGGCAGACCATCCAGAAGGGTGGTTGGGGCCAACTGATCGGTTATCTCAACAAGCTCCATGTGGATCACATCGTCATGGAGAATGCGCATCGCCCGCCGACCGAACTCGACGTGTTCAAGGAATTGCGTCCGGATATCGGCTTCGGTCTCGGCGTCGTCGATATCAAGCAGACCGTCGTTGAATCGGCGGATTCCATCGCCCGCGCCATCGAACATGCCGACAAGGTGCTCGGTGTCGGCCGGGTGAAATACATTCACCCCGATTGCGGGTTCTGGATGCTCAAGCGCGGCATCGCCGATGGCAAGATCAAGGCTTTGGTGCTCGGCCGCGACCTCTACGAAGGCCGCAACGCCAAAGTCAAAGCGGCCTGAGCGTTTGCCAATCGGGGTAGGCGCCGGAGGCAAAGCCCGGCGCCGCCAGCGATCCGATGTCCAGTTGCCCGGCGCGGATTTTCAAACGCACCGTGCCATGGCTTTGCGCGTAGAGATCGGGATGCGCTGCGAGGAAGGCTGACTGCTCGGCCGCGGGCAGGTCCGCCATGCCGTTGACGTAATGGTGACCGTTGCGCTCGACATGGGTGAGGCCGAGCAGATTGACCAGCGCCAGATCCTGCTGGACGGCGAGACCGGCTTGCGTGGTCAGGTCCTCGCCGGTCATGAAGTAATTCGGCGCAGCCGCTTCGGCGTTCCAGTGCGCGCAGCGCGCGGCATTCAGAATGGATTTATACAGACCTTTGCAGCATTTGCTTGAAACGCCGGCATAGCCGAGCGCGCGGGCGCGCGGGAAGACGTCGAGACTGTCGTCGGATTCGTCGATGATGACAGGTTTGATCCGCGCCAGCGCCGATATATCGCCGTCGAGCGCATGGGCACGGGTGATCGGCTGCTCGATGAACAGGATGCTCGCCGTCAGCCGCTTGAGTTGCGGCGTGTCCTGCATGCGCCGCCACAAGTCGAGCAGCGCGGCGATGTCGTTGTATTGTTCGTTGCCGTCGAGGGAGACGAAATAGGGCTCGGCAATGCGATCGATGATGCTGGCGATGTCGATCAGCCGCGCCAGATCGGCCGCGGGATCGCCGCCGACCTTGAGTTTGAAGTAGCGGTGGCCGTAGGCGGCGACGACCTCTTCCAGCGATTCCGGCAGTCCATCGTCGACCTGTCCCGGGTGGCCGCCAATGACGTCGACAAGGCCGACGGTATGGCGCGCGGCGATGCTATTGGCGGGCTTAAGTCGCGCGAGAAAATGCGGCATAGCGAAACCCGCCAGATCGGCCAGATGGCCGGCGAGGAGCAACGGATCGATGCCGGCAAGATTGGCGCGCATGCCGTTGTAGAACGAACAATCGAGCGCCAGGAACAGCGCATCGAGAATAGCGCGATCGATCTGGGCCGGTCCGAAATTGGCGACCAGCGAATTGAGATGCCGCCAGACGCCGGCTTCGATCTGCTCGCTGTAATGGGCGGCGAAATGGCCGAAGGCGGTGCGGGCCTTGCCATCCGTATAACTGCCGGCGGCAAGCCTGAGCGCCAGGCGCAACTGAGCGAAGTTGTCCTCATTCGTCAGCGCCAGATTCTTGTCGAACCATTTCGGCGCCAGCAGTTCGGCGGCCGCGCCCCATTGCGAACGGCCATCGGGAAATTCGATGCGGACGCGCACAAAGCACTGTGGCGCCTCGGTCAATGTCACGACGCCAAAGCGAAAAGGCATCCGAAGGCGGACGTCACGCTCGTAGAGCCGCACCTCCCGGACAAAGAAATGCGGGCCGGTCATGCGCGTGATGCCAAATGTCGCAGTGGCGCCGGGCCAGCCAGCCAGCCTGGCAGGCGGCACCCAGCACGTCGATAAGACCTCAAGTCATTGATATTATGTGGCATTTTAATCGCCCCAGAGGCCGTCCCTTGACTGCTAGTGTAGGCAATAGAAGCTGAAGGTGCTTTCTTTTTGAAAATCGGGAGACGGCCTCATAATTTTCCTCGCGCTGATCTAACCAGATAGTTAAACTGATTGCCAACCCTCCGGCGGCGTCGAATGACCGCGATCATCGAGGGGCCTGGGAACGAGAGGATGGCGGCCGAGATGGCTCGGATTACCCGCGTCGATATCAAACGGCTCGATTATCCGTTGCTTGGAGAATTCAAATTCTTCAAGTCGGGCGCACGGCCGTCGATGCTCGTGCGGCTGACCGATGAGAACGGCGTCGAGGGCTTCGGCCAATCGGTGCCGGTCGAGACGTGGACCTACGAAACGATCGAGAGCGTGGAGACCACGCTGCGGCTCTATCTGGCGCCGGCCATTCTCGGTGCCGATCCGACTGATCTGTCCGACATCCACGCCCGCATGGAGCGCGCGATCCGGCCGTCGTTTTCGGTTGGCCAGCCGCTCTGCAAGGCCGGCATCGATCTGGCCTGTTACGATCTCTGGGGCAAACAGACTGGAAAATCAGTCAGCGACTTGCTCGGCGGTGCGCGCAAAAAGCAGATCAAGCTGAGCTGGACGGTGCAGTCGCCGACCTTGGCTGGTGCCGAGAAGCAACTTCAGGCGGGGCGGTCGCTCGGTTACGACAGCTTCAACATCAAAGTGGGCTATCCGCAGACACCAGCCTACGACCTTGAACTGGTGCGCACAGTGACGGCCTTTGCCCCCAATGGGTTCCATTGGTGCGACGCCAACACGACTTACGATCTCGACACCGCGCTGAAGATCGCGCCTAGGCTCGCCGATCTGGGCCTGAAAGGTCTCGAATCTCCGCTCCCGCCCAACCGCATCCGCGCCTATCAAACGTTAAAGCGGCAAGGCGCGCTCCCGATCCTGATGGATGAAGGCATCGTTTCGCCGGTCGAAGTGGCCGAGTTCATTGCGTTGGACATGTTCGATGGCATTGCCATGAAGGTCGCTCGCTGCGGCGGTCTGTGGAATGCCGCCGGCATTGCGCGATTGCTCGAAGAAAACAGTCTGCTGCTATTTGCCTCAGGGCTCACCGATCCGGAACTGTCGATGGCGGCGACCGCGCATTTCTTCGCCTTCGCCGGTCTTGACCTACCCGCGGCCGTCAATGGCCCGCAATATCTCGCCGATCGCGGCACGGTGGACCCTGCGTTCCGCCCGCGTGGCGACGTGATGCAGGTTCCGACCGGGCCGGGTTTGGGAATCGAATTGCCAAAGGCGGCACGGGCTTCCATGACAACTGTCGCGGAGGCGCGAGAAGCTTTACCGGCTTGAAGGCTCTGCTACGCTGCAAGAAAACCACACGACTATACGATGTGGGCTTAGGAAGGGAACGATGACTCTGGTGAGTAATTCCGTGAAACCCGATACCGGCGCGGCGCGCGCTTTTGCAATTAGCGCTCTCAGAAAACTGACGCCGCTGGCAGGCGTCGTCGGCTTCCTGCTGGTGTGGCAGATTTTTGTCGTCGCCTGGGGGGTGCCGGCTTATCTGTTGCCGTCGCCCTCGGCCATCGGCCACGCGTTCATCAACCAGCTTCCGTTGCTGATCAGCAATGGGTGGGTCACGGTGTACGAAATGCTGGCGGGATATGCGCTGGCGGTCGGCATCGCCATCCCGCTGGCGATTGCGATCACGTCATCGCGGCGATTCAATCAACTCGTGATGCCGACGATGTTGTTCTTTCAGATCATTCCAAAGGTCGCCATCGCGCCGCTGTTCCTGGTCTGGTTCGGCGTCGGCACGACGCCGAAAGTCCTGGTAGCCTTCCTGATCTCGTTTTTCCCCATCGTCATCGACGCCGCTGTCGGCTTGCGTTCGATGTCGTCGGAAATGACCGATCTCGCGCGATCGATGGGCGCGTCGCGCATGCAGGTGTTCGCGCAGTTCCGGCTGCCGACCAGCCTGCCGTATCTGTTCAGTGGATTGAAGGTCGCCGCGACTTTGGCCATCGCCGGCACCGTGGTCGGCGAATTTGTCGGCGCCGACAAGGGTCTTGGCTATCTGCTGCTGGTAACAAATTCAAACATGGAAACGGCGTTGATGTTCGCCACCATCGTGGCGCTGACCATCATCGGCCTGGTGTTTTACTATCTCGTCGAACTGTTGGAGAGTTACCTGATCCCCTGGCACGTTACCCACCGGGTGGAGTTGGGCACTATGTAGCCTTGCCTTTTCTACCAAGCTTAAGAAGTGATTCGCTAAAAGACGAAGTCATATCTCAGGGAGGAGAATATCAATGAAACGCAGTGGGATTCTATTATCGCTCATGGCGGCCGCCGCGATGTCGGCGTTCGCGATGCCGGCCGGCGCCCAGACACTCGATAAGTTTTCGTTCCGTCTGAACTGGACGCTCTATGGCGAGCACGCGCCGTTCTTTGTCGCGCTCGACAAGGGCTTCTACAAGGAAGCCGGTCTCGACGTCGATATCGTCGAAGGCAGCGGCTCGACGACTGTCGCGCAATTGACCGCCAACGCCACCAACCCGGTGTCCTACGTCGATGCCGCGACCATGATGCGCGGCATCAACGCCGGCATGCCGATCAAGGCGGTCGGCGTCACGCTGCAACAGAGCCCGATGTCGTTCATCTATCGCGCCGACAATCCGCGGCCGAACAAGATCGCCGACATCAAGGACAGCCGTATTGCCATCACCGCCGGCGACGCCAGTCTCGCGATCTTCACCGCCTTCATGGGCAAGCTCGACATGAAGGTCAGCGACGTGAAGTTGATCACGGTCGCCAATCCGGCGGCGAAGGAGCAGGCGGTGCTCGGCGGTCAGGCCGATTCTCTGCTCGGCTATTTCATGGACCAGGGTCCGCGCATGCAGCTCAAGAGCGGCGTGAAGATGGGCTGGACGCGGCTCTATGACATGGCCGGTATTACGACCCTGAGCAGCGCCATCATCGTCAACAACGACTGGGTCAAGGATCCCAAAAACGCGGATCAGCTCAAGCGCTTCCTGGCGGCGTCGCAACGCGGCTGGGAATACACCCGCAAGAACGTTGACGAAGCCGCCGCGATCTTCATCAAGCACGCGCCTTCGTTCAACACCGAGATCGCACTGCTGGAGATCAACGGCACGCTGACGATCACCAACACCAAGCACACCCAGGGCAAGCCGCTGTTCTGGTCGGCCAAGGAAGACTGGCAGGAGAGCCAGGACCTGCTGGAAAAGTATGCCGGTCTGACCGCGCAGGCCGATCTGTCCAAGTACTACACCAACGAATATCTGGCCCAGCCGCCGTATACGACCGGCAGCAAATAGGCTCTGTCACTTTCCTCCTCGCGGCGGTGCCGCGAGGAGGTTTCTCCCGCGTAATATGACCCCGGACTGGCAGGCAATGAGCGAACCGTACATTCGGCTGACGAACGTCGGCAAAAAATACGAGACAAAAACCGGCGCGGTCGAAGCCTGCGGCGATATCAATCTTGAAATCAAACAGTCGGAATTCGTCGCCATTGTCGGCCCGAGCGGCTGCGGCAAGACAACCATCCTCAAGATGGTGGCCGGGTTGCAACCCTATACATCGGGTACGATCACGGTCGCGGGAAAGCGCGTCGAGTCGCCGCAAACCGACGTCGGCATCGTTTTCCAGGAAGCGATCATGCTCGACTGGCGCGATGTGCTGGCGAACGTGATGCTGCAGATCGATATCCGCAAGATGGACCGCGCCAAATACGAACCGATCGCGCGCTCGCTGTTGAAGGCGACCGGGCTCGAGGGATTTGAAACCAAGAAGCCCTATGAATTGTCCGGTGGCATGCGGCAGCGCGTGTCGATCTGCCGCGCCCTCGTTCACGAACCCAGCATGCTGATGATGGACGAGCCGTTCGGCGCGCTCGATGCGTTGACGCGCGAACAGATTTCGATGGACATTCAGCGGCTATGGATGGAGACGCGTAAGACCGCGCTGCACATCACGCATAGTATCCCGGAAGCCGTCTTGCTGGCCGACCGTGTGGTCGTCATGGGGCCGCGCCCCGGCCGCATTGTCGAGATTATCGACATCGACCTGCCAAGGCCACGCCGGCTTGACCGTCTGCCGGACCGTTTTCACGAATACTCCACGCGCATTCGCGATATCTTCAAGTCAAAGGGCGTACTGGCGATGGATTAGCGCGTCGAAAAGGCGCGCTATTTCTCGACGAAGGCCTTCTCGATCACGTAATGACCGGGCGTGCTATGATTGCCTTCAACGAAGCCTCGCGATTTGAGGATGCCGACCAGGTCGGCGAGCATGCTTGGGCTGCCGCACATCATGACGCGGTCGTTGTCGACCGAGAGGGGAGGCAGGCCGATTTCGGCGAACAGTTTGTTCGAGGTGATGAGGTCGGTCAGCCGGCCGCGATTCTTGAATGGCTCGCGGGTCACAGTCGGGTAGTAGATCAATTGCCCCGATACCAGTTCGCCGAGGAATTCGTGTTCGGGCAGTTCCTGGGTGATGAGTTTCTCATAAGCCAATTCGGCGACCTGGCGGCAGCCGTGCACGAGAATGACCTTCTCATAGCGTTCGTAGGTTTCGGGGTCCTTGATGATGCTCAGGAACGGGGCCAGTCCGGTACCGGTCGCCATCAGATAAAGATTGCGGCCCGGCATGAGGTTGTCGAGGATCAGCGTTCCGGTCGGTTTGCCGTTGACCAGAATGCTGTCGCCGACCTGAAGATGCTGAAGCCGC
This sequence comes from uncultured Hyphomicrobiales bacterium, assembly GCA_903839845.1. Classification (GTDB taxonomy): domain Bacteria; phylum Pseudomonadota; class Alphaproteobacteria; order Rhizobiales; family Xanthobacteraceae; genus Pseudolabrys. The sequence goes on along the minus strand of CAIMEA010000187.1, from coordinate 21,875 downwards.
GAGGTGAGGGGGCCATCCGGGACCTTGATCGAAAAGAACTCGAGATGTTCCTCGTGATTGGCGCTGGCCATACTATAAGCGCGCAACAGGGGGCGCCCGGCCACTTCCAGGCCGATCATGGCAAACTGGCCATTGCGAAACCGGAAGCCGGAATTGCGGGTGGTCTTGAAGCTGAAAAGACTGTCGGTCCAATGATGAACCTCGGTCACTTCTTCGCGGCTGATCGTGCTCATGAGGCAATTCAAAGTCCTGTTGCGTTGACTCAAACGAGGCTTTGGCTATATAACTAACTAGATAATTATTCAACAAGAGTGTCGGTTATCAGCCATGCCGGTTGTGAATTTGCCCACTGTGGACGGCCGGTTAGAGGCCTATCGGCTGGCGGAGCCGCGCTCCTGGAAGCGGGATGGCGGTCGTCCGTTCGACCGCGTCGCGCTGGCCGCCGCCCATATCGTCGCCGACCCGATGGCCGACGTCGATCCGTGGCTGACGGCGGCAATCGATTGGGATGCCACGATCGACTACCGCCGCCATTTATGGTCGCTCGGGTTGGGCGTCGCTGAGGCGATGGATACCGCGCAACGCGGCATGGGGCTGGATTGGCCCAACGCGCTCAAGCTCATTCAATTGTCGGTGCAAGCGGCGCGCGACGTGCCGGGCGCAGCGGTGTACTCCGGCGTCGGCACCGACCAGCTGGCGCCGACATCGTCAACCACCATCGACGATGTCATTCGCGCCTATGAGGAGCAGATCGAGGCGGTGGAAGCCTGCGGCGGCCGTATCGTGCTGATGGCGAGCCGGGCGCTGGTCGTCGCCGCCAAATCGCCGGACGACTACGCCAAGGTCTATGGCCGCATTCTCAAGCAAGTCAAAGAGCCCTTGATCATCCACTGGCTCGGTGAGATGTTCGATCCGGCGTTGCAGGGCTACTGGGGCCGCGCCGATCATATCGCCGCGATGGATGTGTGCGTCGATATCATTGCCGATCACGCCAGCAAGGTCGACGGCGTCAAGCTGTCGCTGCTCGACAAGGGCAAGGAAATCCGGATGCGGCGGCGCCTGCCTCAGGGCGTGCGTTGCTATACCGGCGACGATTTCAATTATGCCGAACTGATCCACGGCGACGAGCAGGGCTATTCGCACGCGCTGCTTGGCATCTTCGACGCCATCGCTCCGGCGGCCTCGGCTGCGCTTTCGGCGCATGCGCGCGGCGACCTGGAGGAGTACTGGAAGATCTTCGAGCCGACGGTGCCGCTGTCGCGGCATTTGTTCAAGGCGCCGACGCGCTTCTACAAGACCGGCATCGTGTTCCTCGCCTATATCAACGGCCATCAAAAGCACTTCGTCATGGTCGGCGGCCAGGAGAGCGGGCGCTCGCTGCTGCATCTGGTCGAGGCGTTCAAACTGGCCGACGCGGCCGGCCTCATTCGCGATCCGGACATGGCGGCGTCGCGTCTCGGTGACGTTTTGCGCGTTCACGGCGTGGCAGCATAACAACATGGCGCCTCGGGTCGTTACAGCGGACGAAGCAGCGCAACTGGTCGCTACCGGCGACACTTTGCTGATCGGCGGCTCCGGCGCCGGGCACTCGGTTCCCGACACTCTCATTGGCGCGATTGCCAAACGCTTTCTGGCCGAAGGTGCGCCGCGCAATCTGACGACAGTGCATCCGGTCGGTCTCGGCGACCGCGCCAATCGCGGCATCGGCCATTTGGCCCATGAGGGACTTTTAAAGCGTGTGGTCTGCGGCACGCTGGTGGACTCGCCGCCGGTCGAACGCATGGCGGCGGCCAACACGATCGAAGCCTACACCCTGCCGCAAGGCTGTCTCTCGCAATTGACGCGGGAAATGGCGGCCGGCCGTCCCGGCCTGACGACGCATGTCGGCCTGCACACTTTCGTCGATCCGCGCCATGGCGGCGGCCGGCAAAGCAAGCTGGCGACCGAGGATCTGGTCGAACTGACCACGGTCGGCAATAAGGAATATCTGTTCTTCAAATCCTTCCACGTCGATGTTGCGCTGATCCGCGGGACCACCGCCGACGAGGATGGCAACATCACGATGGAGCATGAGGCGGTCTTCGGCGAGATGATCTCGATGGCGCAGGCGGCCCGCCGCGCCGGCGGCATCGTCATCGCGCAGGTCAAGCGAATGGCGTTGCGCGGCACGTTGCCGCCGAAGCAGGTGAAGATTCCAGGGATGCTGGTCGATCTGATCGTGGTCGATCCGGCGCAGACGCAAACCTTTTTCACCGCGCACGATCCGGCCTATGCCGGCGAGATCAAGGTGCCGCTCGGCCATATCGCGGCCTTGCCGTTCTCGGTGCGCAAGATCGTGGCGCGGCGCGCCAGCCTGGAGCTTTACAGCGGCGCCATTTGTAACCTTGGTTCCGGTATCTCGACCGGCATCGCATCGCTCGCGGCTGAGGAAAACGCCATCGACGATGTCGTGTTGACCAACGAGCAGGGACTGATTGGCGGCGTGCCGGCGACCGGCAACGAACCCGGCGCCGGGCGCAATTACCAGGCAATGGTCGACCAGCCGTACCAGTTCGATTTCTACGACGGCGGCGGCCTCGATTTGGCGTTCCTGTCGTTTGCCGAAGTCGATGCGGCCTGCAATGTGAATGTCAGCCGTTTCGGGGACAAGATCGTCGGCCCGGGCGGCTTCATCAACATCAGCCAGAACGCCAAGACGATTCTATTCAGCGGCACGTTTACCGCCGGTGGCCTCGACATGTCCTGGCCGAACGGCCGCACCCACATCGCGCGCGAGGGCGCCGAAAAGAAATTCGTCCGCCAGGTACAGCAGGTGACCTATTCGGGCGCGCTGGCTGCGCAGAATGGCCAGCGCGCGTTCTATATCACCGAGCGGGCGGTATTCCGCCGCAATGAAGCCGAGCGTCTCGAATTGATCGAGATCGCGCCGGGCATCGAGCTGGAACGCGATATCTTCGCGCAGATGCAGTTCAAGCCGGATGTCTCGCCGGCGTTGAAAGAGATGGATGAACGCATTTTCCGCCCCGAAGCCATGGGACTTGCCGCTATTATTGCCGGCAAGCCGCGCCCGATTCGCTCGGCGCGATTGGACCGGTTCCTGACAAAGGCGGTGCCGTAATGGCTGTCGCGGTCACTTCGAAAGCGAAGAAGTCGGCGCTCTCGGCGAAGGCCAAAGCGCCGCTTGAGCCCGTGCGCGACGCGGAACGCACCAAGCAGGCCCTGCTGGCCGCGGCCGAAGTCGAATTCTCCACCAAAGGGCTCGCCGGCGCGCGCGTCGATGTCATCGCTGAACAGGCCGCCGCCAACAAGCGGATGTTGTATTACTACTTCGGCTCCAAGGAAGAGCTTTACCTCGCGGTGCTCGAACGGGCCTACGGCTCGATGCGAGAGGCCGAGCGCAAGCTCAATCTGACCGACCTCGCACCGCGCGAAGCGATCAAGACCTGGGTCGAATTCAAGTTCGACTATTGCCAGCAGCATCAGCAGATCATCGCGCTGCTCGCCGGCGAGAACATGCTCGGCGCCGTGCATCTCAAGCGGTCGCGGCGGCTGCGCGACATGAACATGTCGCTGGTGGATGTCATCAGCGCCTTGCTCGATGCTGGCGTCGCCAAAGGCGACATCCGGCCCGGCATTGATCCAGTGCATCTTTATATCTCGATGTCGGCGCTCAGCTACTTCTACTTCTCGAATTCGGCGACATTGTCGGCGGCCTTTGGCCGCGCCTTGTCGAGCCCGGCCGAACAGAAGCTGCGGCGCGCGCATTGCGTCGACGTCATCATGTCGTACATCGCGGCGCGCTGACGTTTCATCGCAGCGCCAACGATCAAAAAAAGACGGAGGATACATGAAATTCGGCGACTATCCCAAGGCCGGTTCACTCGACGGCGTCACCGGATTCCGAAACTACATGCAGACGCTCGGCATCGACATGCCATGCGACGATATTGTCGCGCACGGTCCGACATCGCCTTTGGCGCAGCCGCTCGAAATCGACGGCATGAAAATCGGCCACCGGCTGGCGATCCATCCGATGGAAGGCTGGGACTGTCAGCGCGACGGCAAGCCGTCCGAAAACACCAAGCGCCGTTGGCAGCGTTTCGGCTTGAGCGGCGCCAAATTGATCTGGGGCGGCGAAGCCTGCGCGGTGCGCTTTGATGGCCGCGCCAATCCGAAGCAGCTCACCATGACCGCGGAAAGCCAGAGCGACATCGCCGGTTTGCGCGACATCACCATCGCCGCGCACAAGGAAGCGACCGGCGGCGAGGACGACGTCGTCATCGGATTGCAGCTCACGCATTCCGGCCGCTTCTGCAAGCCGAACGACAACACCAAGTTCGAATCGATCATCGCCTATAACCATCCGCTGCTCGACCGCAAATTCGGCTATCCGGCGGATCGGCCGGTGATCACCGACGACGAAATCAAGACGCTGATCGACGACTATATTATCGCCGCCAAGCGCGCCGAGGCCTGCGGCTACGATTTCGTCGACGTCAAACATTGTCACGGCTATCTTGGCCACGAATTTCTCAGCGCGGTCGACCGGCCCGGCGCCTATGGCGGCAGCCTGGAAAACCGCACGCGCTTCATGCGTGAGATCGTCGAGGGCATTCGCGTCGAAGCGCCGCGGCTGAAGATTGGCGTTCGGCTGTCGGCGTTCGACTCGGTGCCGTTCAAGCCGGATCCGGATCGTTCGGTTCCCGGCGCGCTGGGCCCGGGCGTTCCGGAAAGTCACGGCACACCGTACCCTTACGCTTTCGGCGGCAACGCGCAGAATCCGCTGGAATACGATCTGACCGAGACCAAGGCGCTGTTCGAGATCATGCGCAAAATGGGCGTGCGCTTCGTCAACGTGACGGCGGCGAGCCCCTATTACAATCCGCATTTGATCCGCCCGGCGCTCTATCCGCCGTCCGACGGGTATTATCCGCCGGAGGACCCGTTCATCGGCGTGATGCGCCAGCTGTCCGTGGTGCGCGACCTCAAAGCAGCGTTCCCCGATTTTTGCCTGATGGGTTCGGGTTACACCTACCTGCAGGAGTTCTTCCCCAACGTCGCGCAGGCCGTGGTTCGCATGGGCTGGGTCGATCTCGTCGGGCTCGGCCGCATGGTGCTGGCCTATCCGGAACTGCCGCTGGATATTCTGCAAGGCCGGCCGGTCAACAAGAAGCGCAACTGCCGCACGTTCAGCGATTGTACGACCGCGCCGCGCAACGGCATCGTCTCCGGCTGCTATCCGCTGGATGCGCACTACAAGAAGTCGCCTGAATTCAAGCAGCTCGCGGTTTTGAAAAAAGCCCAGGTGGGGTGACCGATGCCGACACGACGCCGCATCGCGCTTCTCGGCACCGGAATTATGGGCGCCCACATGGCGCGGCGTCTGGCGCAGGCCGGCTTCGCCGTCACGGTGTGGAATCGCAGCGCCGACAAGGCCGATAAACTGTCTCCGTTCGGTGTGGCGATCGCGGCAAGCCCTTCGGCGGCCTGCGCCGCCGCCGATGTCTGCATCGTCATGCTGAGCAACGGTCCGGTGGTCGACGATGTGCTGTTCTCTCCCGATAACACCGGCAAGGCTCCGTCCGAGGCGATGGCGGCGGGCTCAGTGCTGGTGGTGATGAGTTCTATTCCGGTTGAGACCTGCCAGATGCAGGCAAAGCGAGTTTCCCAGCGCGGCGTTGGCTATATCGACGCGCCGGTTTCCGGCGGCGAGCCGGGCGCACGCGACGGTACGCTGGCGATCATGGCTGGCGGTGACGCCAAAACCGTCGCCGGTCTTGCCGATGTATTCGCCGCGATGGGCCGCGTCACCCACATCGGGCCGGTTGGCACCGGACAAATGACCAAGCTGGCCAATCAGATTATCGTCGGCGCCACCATGGTCGCCGTTGCCGAAGCGCTGCATTTCGCGGCCAAAGGCGGCGCCGATCCGTCCGCGGTGCGCAAGGCGCTGATGGGCGGCTTCGCCGACTCGAAGATTCTCAACATCCACGGTGAGCGCATGGTCGAACGCAATTTCGTGCCGGGCGGGCCGGCGGAATACCAGCTCAAGGATTTGCGCACGGCGCAGGCGCTGGCTACCGGCAACGGCATGCACTTTACGTTGCTGGATTGTCTGGTCGGCATGTTCGGCGACATGGTCGGCCAGTTCGGCAACGGCGTCGATGTCGCCGGCATGCTTCAGGAAGTGGAACGGCGATCCGGCGGCGGCGCGCCCAAGGTGTCGGCATGACCGGCCGCGTCACACTCACCATCGAGGACGGCATCGGGCAGATCGTGCTTGACCGCCCGGACAAGATGAACGCGATCACGCCGGAGATGTCGCGCGAATTGCAGCGTGTCTGCCGCGCGGTCGACGACGACCGAAACATTCGCGTCGTCACGATCGCGGGCGGCGGCGAGCGCGCGTTCTCGGCCGGCAGCGATCTCAATACTTTGGCTGACCTCTCCGATGTGATGGCGTTCCGCGACCGCATCGAATATGCCGCGCTGGTGCGCGACATCAAGAAGCCGGTGATCGCCGCGCTGAAAGGCTGGGTGCTCGGTGGCGGCATGGAGATCGCGATCGCCGCCGATATCCGGATCTGCGGCCGTAGCGCCAGGATTGGCGGCCCCGAAGTGACGCGCGGCTGGCTCGGCGGCGGCGGCGCCTCGCAGATGCTGCCCCGGCTCATCGGCGTCGGCCAGACGATGCGGCTGTTGCTGACCGGCGATCCGGTCGATGCCGAGACGGCGTTGCGCCTCGGCCTGGTCGAGGAAGTCGTCGACGATGCCGCGGTGATGCCGCGGGTGATGGAGATGGCGAAGAAGATCGCCGCGTTCAGCCCGACGGCGACGCAGGCAGTCAAAGCCGCGGTGCGTGCGGCGCTATCGACACCGCTCGAAGCCGGCTTGCGCTACGAGAACGAGTTGCATGTCATCTGCATGTCGGACAAGGGCCGCATGGAAGGCATCAAGGCGTTTCAGGAAAAGCGCGACGCGAAGTTTTAAAGCGTTACGCCGTCATTTCCAGTCGCAGCGTCCCCAGCGCGCCAAAGTCGCCGACGTAAAGGCCCGGCTTTGGCGGGATCGGAATCGTGCAGGTGCCGGTGGTGACGATCTGGCCGCGTTTCAATCCACCAGCCGGCAAAGGTTGAGCATTGGCGAGCGCGATCACCGCCTTGAGTGGATTGCCGAGAATGCGCGCACTCGATCCGCGCTCCACGATCTTGCCGTCGTGCGACAAGGTCACGTCTGTGCTGGTGAGATCGAGCTTGCGCCAGTCCTTCACCGGTTCGCCAACGATGAAGGCGCCGTTGCCCATCGAATCCGCCAGCTTCATCACGCCGGAGACATCGTCGGGCCAGCGGCAGTCGGCGACTTCCATCGCCGGGACCACGGCCTCGATCGCCGCTTCGATGTCTTCGCGCGTATAGGACTTTTCGCGCGGCGGCAGATCCTGGCCCAGCAGAAACGACACTTCGCACTCCAGCAGAGGGACAAGATAGTTCCCGATCGCCAGTGTCACCGGCGCGGTATGAAAAAAGGGCGCGAGCAGGGCGCCCGCCACCGGCCTGTCGGCGCCGTAAAGTTTTTGCTGCTCGCTGCTGAGCGCCGTGACCTTCCAGCCGCGCGCCTCATGACCGGGCTGGCCGGCGAGCAGCGTCTGCGCGGCGTAGGCGTCCGCGACATTGGCAACGGTGACGCGCCACGTTTGCGGATCGAGCACGCGCGCTTCACGGCGCGCCCGGGAAAGTTCGGCCGTGAGCGCGGCGAGCGACACGGGTTACGACCCGGTGCCGGGCTCGGGGCTGAAGTATTTCTCGAACTTGTCGGGCTTGCCGTCGAATTCTTTTGAGTCAGCCGCCGGCTCGCGATACTCGGTGATATTCGGCCACTTGGGGGCATATTCGGCGTTGAGCGCCAGCCATTTGTCCAGCCCCGGCTCGGTGTCGGCCTGGATCGCATTGGCCCCGCATTCCGGCACGCAGACGCCGCAGTCGATGCATTCGTCGGGATGGATGACGAGCATGTTCTCGCCCTCATAGAAGCAGTCCACCGGACAGACTTCAACGCAGTCCATATATTTGCACTTGATGCAATTTTCGGTGACGACGTAAGTCATCTTTTGGCTCTCGCGACAATGGGCGGTTAATCTAAGGCTTTGGCTTGCTGACTCCGAGGAACTGCATCATCAGTTCCAACTGGCTGTTGAGCATGTGGATGCCGAAATGGATCTTGTGCCCGCGCTTTTCGGCGGCGATCAGCAAAGGCGTCATGTCCGGCTTCATCACCACCTCGGCGACCAAGGCGGTCGGATCGACGCTGGCAAGTTCGAAGGAATGGCCATCGTCCGGTTTGAGACCGAGCGAGGTTGCGTTGACGGCAACGTCATAGCCGGCGGCGTTGGCGGTCCCGACCTTCACATCGCAACCGGGGAATGCCTTGCCGACATCGGCGACCAGTCTTTCCGCCTTGGCGCGCGTCCGGTTATGGATGGTCAACGCCGCCACGCCGCTTCCGGCAAGGGCGTAAGCCAGAGCCGTGCCGGCGCCACCCGCGCCCGCGACGTAGAAGCGCTTTCCCTTGACCTCTTGGCCTTGATTGATCAGGCCGCGCACGAAGCCGCGTCCGTCCAATAGCGTACTGCTGAAGCTGCCGTCCGGCTCCCGGCGTACGGTGTTGACGACTTTGGTGTGCATGCCGTCGCCCTCAAGGCGGTCGCTGAGTTGCGCCGATTCCGCCTTGTGCGGCGCGGTGACGATGAAGCCATCGAGATTGACCATGGATCGCAGCCCAGCCCAGCCGCGCGGCAGGTCGTCACGTCCGATGTGAATCGGCACGCAGATCGCGTCGATGTTTCGTTCCGCGAAATAGTCATTGAACACCATCGGCGTCCGGACGTGCGCGATAGGGTCGCCGATGATGGCGTAAAGCCGCGTGGTGCCAGTGATCATGTCCCGCCCTTAACTATCTAGTTAGTAGAATAGCCGGGGGGCGTAGTTTGTCAACGGCCGCAGGCATTTTCGCGCGCGTCGCCAGTCCGGGCGGGCCGTTCGTCGGCCTGCGGAAGGGGCGCGCATGCCGTGCGGGCTCTTGCCGGTCGGCAGCCGGCAGGTCCCGCGCTGCTTAAGCGCGTCCGCTCATAGGCAGGGGGATTTGCGCGAAAACCAGGGGCTCGTAATGCGCGAGTGTCTGCAGCGCGGGAATGTCAAAAAACTCGACGACGCGGGCGTTGTTGGAAATCAACGATTCCTTGCGCAAGTGCTGCATCACGCGGTTGAGATGGGGGACACTCAGTCCGAGCGAATCCGCGATGACTTCCTGCGAGATGGGTAGCCTGAAGCTGTTCTTTTCCGCCAGGCCGACGGTCAGCAGGCGGGAGTGAAGTTCAAGCAGGAAGTGAACGAGGCGCTCCACCGGTGTGCGCCGGCCGATATCGACGATCCGCTCGGCGTAGATCGCTGCTTCCTTCACCGCGAGCCAGCTCAGCGCCAGGCCGAACTGCGGCCGCTCGAAGCAGAGCCCGACATATGCGTCGATCGAGCAGATGTTTAACTTCAGCTCGGTGAGCGCCACGACAGAATAGGTCGAGCGCTCGAAAAAACTGACAGGGAAGCCGATCGCATCGCCGGGCAGCAGGACGTTCAGAATTTGACGTTTGCCGTTGCGCAGCAGCTTGTAGCGCAGGGCGTAGCCATCCTTGACGAAGCCGAGGTTGCGATACTCCTTGCCGTCGACGACGAGGTCTTTCCCTTTCTTGACCGGCTTCTCGGCTTCAAAAATGTGCTCGAGACTCTCTAGGTCGCGCGCGGTCAATTTCATGAAGGTCGACAGCTTTACGATCAACGGGTGGTCGTCAAGCGGCACGGCGAACCTCGCGCGATACAAGTGGCCTTCGGAATACGAGCGGGAGCCTAGCCGCATTTATTAATCCAGATCAATGAGCGGCGTGATAGCCGACGTTTTCAGAACCATGCTCTATGACGCGGCCCCATGACGTTCCTGCTCGGTGCAGCTGCGGTTCCTTGGTGGCAACGTTGCCCGCTCTTGAAGGGCCGCGCAGGAAAAGCGCGGCCTTTTTTTTATCTGTAATCAATACTTTAGCGCCGTGCCCTGCGACCAAAGAAGCATTGCCTGCGCGTGAAAAAGAAGTCGAACTGTCATCAGAAAAAAAGCTGCGACAAGCGGGCAAACAAATAAAAAACAAATGGAGGAAGACGAATGTCGGACAAGATCAATCACTATCTCGGAAATGTTTCCCGGCGCGCATTGCTGAAGACGGGCGCTGCGCTCTCCGGCGCCGCGCTCGTGTCGCCGGTTGCGTCGTTCCCGGCATTTGCGGTTGGCGACCAGCCCCCCATCGGCACGTGGCCGGCCGGCTCACAGGGCGACACGGTGTTTATCGGCGCATCGGTGCCGCGCACTGGAACTTACGCGGTGCAGGGTGAGGATGAACTGAAGGGCTATCAGCTCGCCATCGAACACATCAACGAAGGCCATGAGTTGGTCAAGAAGATCTCGCCGAAGATCAAGACGGGCGTGCTCGGCAAGAAGCTGACCCTCGGCGTCGCCGATTCGGCAGCCAAGCCGAACGAGGCGGTGCAGGCGCAACAGCGCTTTATCACCGAAAACAAGGCGGTGATGATCACCGGCGGCACATCGAGCGCCGTCGCGGTCGCTTTGAACAAACTGGCGCAGCGCGAAAAAGTAATGTTCGTCTGCGGCATCTCCGGCTCGAACGACACCACCGGCAAGGACTGCGTGCGTTACGGTGTGCGCCAGAACTTCTTCGGTCAGACCGCCGCGGCGGCGATCGCGCCGGTGCTGATCAAGGAATTCGGCAAGGGCAAAAAAGTCGCCTACATGACTCCGGATTACACCTATGGTCATACCGTGACCAAGTCGATGCAGGACTTCACCAAGGACGCTGGCTGGACCACGGTGACCAACCAGATCTCGCCGCTCGGCGCGCCGGACTTCTCGTCCTACCTGCTCAACGTCGCCAATTCCGGCGCCGACATCCTCATCAACGTCAACTGGGGACACGATGCTGTGCTGTCGATCCAGCAGGCCAAGCAGTTCGGCGTGCTCGATAAGATGAAACTGGTTGTGCCGTATCAGGTGCCGTTCCTGGCGCGTGAGACCGGCGGCCTGATGGCAGGCGTCTTTGCCGCCACGGATTACTGGTGGACGATTGAAGACAAGTATCCGCTGGCCAAGATGTTCAACGCCGCCTTCGAGAAGAAGTTCGGCTACAAGCCGGAATGGGGCGCCGAGAACGCCTATATCAGCTTCGTGCACTGGGCGCGCATGGTCGAAGAAGCCGGCACCTTCTATCCGCCGGCCGTGATCAAGCAGTACGAAAAGGAAGAGACGATTCCTTCCCTGGTCGGCGACGTCAACTATCGCAAGGAAGACCATCAGGCGATCCGCCCGGTTATCATCGTCAAGGGCAAGCAACAGAAGGACATGAAGGGCAAGGAGGACTACTACGACGTGGTCGAAATTGTGCCCGGCAAGGGTCTGATGCAGAAGCCGGACGAGTTCGGCTGCAAGCTCGGTGATTACACCTGAGATCGACGGCACTTCGGCGCCGCGGGCGGAGCGTGATCGCCCGCGGCGTCCGTATTGTGCCGGCGGCAGCACCCGAATTTTTGGGACGGCGAGGGCGGGCGACGGGTCGTCATGGTCAATTGGGCTAACTTCGTTTCACAGCTGTTTAACGGGCTGGCGCTCGGCGCGTTGCTGGCGCTGATCAGTTCCGGACTGACGATCATCTACGGTACGCTCGGCGTGCTCAACCTTGCGCATGGCGCGATGTTCATGCTCGGCGGTTACGCCGGCTATGTCGCCTTCACCTATACCGGCTCGTTCGTCATCGCCGTTGTCGCGGGTTCGCTGTTCGTCGCACTGGTCGGCATCGTCATGGAACGGGTGATCATCCGGCACTTCTACGGCCGGCCGCATGAGGACCAGTTGCTGGTCACTTTCGGCCTGAGCATCGTCTGCGTCGAGGTCGTACGCTTCGCGTTCGGCAGCCAGTCTCAGCTCGTGCCGCCGCCGCCGCTGTTTTCCGGAATCACACCGCTCGGATTCATGTTCTACCCGACCTACCGGTTGGCGGTCGTAGGTATCATCGCGGTCGCGCTGTCGGCGCTTTTCGTCGTCCTTTACCGCACGCGGATTGGCATGATTGTGCGCGCCGGCATTGAGGATTCGACGATGGTCGATATGCTCGGCATCAACGTCTATCGGGTCTTCATGATCGTGTTCGGCATCGGCGCTATGGCGGCGGGCTTCGCCGGTATCGTCAACGCACCGGTGGTCTCGCTGACGCCTGGAATCGGCGACGATATCCTGGTGCAGACTTTCGTCGTCGTGGTGATCGGCGGTGTCGGCTCGTTTCCCGGGGCAGTTCTCGGCGGCTTGATCGCCGGCGAGATCATCTCGATCACCTCAATGTTCAATCCGGGCTACGCTTACGTGATGCTATTCGCGGCGATGGCGCTTGTCCTGGTGCTGCGGCCATACGGCCTGCTCGGCACCCGCGGTCGCGAATAAGGTGGTCCATCGATGATTATGCAACGCCGCTACGCCATCGAGGCATTGACCGCCGCCGGGCTGATCGCGGCGCCGCTTGTGCTGCCGTATCTCGGCTTTGCGCCGAACACCGTTAACCGGATCCTGGTCTGGGGATTGTTCGGCATCGGCTTTGATATTCTGTTCGGCTACACCGGCATGCTGTCGTTCGGCCAGTCGGCCTTCTATGGCACCGGCGGTGTCGTCGCCGCCTGGCTTTTGACGCGTGCCGGTTTTCCCAATGTATTCCTGGCGCTGATCATCGGCATGATTTCGGCAGCCGTGGTCGGCTATCTGGTCGGGCTGATCGCACTGCGCCGCACCGGCATCTATTTTGCCATGATCACGGTCGCCATCGCCGAAGTTTTCTTTTTCGTCGAGTTCAATCCGTTGTCGGATTTTACCGGCGGTGAGAACGGCCTGCCGGGCGTGCCGACGCCGAGCTTTAATCTCGGCTTGACTACACTGCATTTCACCACCGGCTGGTCGCTCTATCAGTTCTTGGCATTGTGCTATTTCGTCGGCATTGTCATTGCGTTGCGTATCGTGCGCTCGCCGGTCGGCGCCATTCTCAGCGCCATCCGCGACAATCCCCTGCGCGCGCAGGCGGTCGGTCACAATATACACGGCTACAAACTGACCGCTTTCGTGATTGCCGCGGCCTATGCCGGTTTTGCCGGCGGGCTGCTCGGCGTCTTGCAGGCTTTCATGCCGCCCGACGCTTTCACTTTCGAGACGTCGGGCCAACTGGTGATGCAGACGGCGATCGGCGGTACCGGTACGCTGTTCGGACCGCTGCTCGGCGCCGCCGTCTGGCTATTTCTGCAAGACTTTCTGCAATCGGCGCTCGGTCTCGGTGCGGCGTGGAAATTGGTGCTTGGCACAGTGTTCGTGCTGCTGGTGACGTTCCTGCGCCGCGGCATCATCGGCGGCATCAGAGATCTGTATGTCTGGGCAACCAGCCGCAGAAATGGGCACGAGGCGACCGATGCGGAGTCGCTCGCCGATTTCAGCGACATTCCGGACTCCGGCGGAATGCCAGTGACGATAGCGCCGCATCGGCGCGCGGGCGACCGCTCCAGCGGACCCATCCTGCAGGCGCGCGGCCTGACCAAGCGTTATGGCGGCCTGGTCGCCAACAGCGACATCGATTTCACCGTCAATCATGGCGAATTGCGGGGCGTGATCGGGCCTAACGGCGCCGGCAAGTCTACGTTTTTCAAGATGCTGACCTGCGAAGTCACGCCGACGTCCGGGTCGATTCTGTTCGAGGGCAGGGACATCACCGGCATGAACGTCACGGACGTCTGCCAGCTCGGGCTGACCAAGAGCTATCAGGTCAATCAGCTCTTTACCCATCTGACCGTGCGCGAGAACCTGACGGTCGCGGTGCTCGCCGATCTGCGCGGTCGGTTCAAGCTCGATTTGTTTCGTAATGTGGCATCGATCCCCGGGCTGGCCGCTCAGGTCGCGCAAACAATGATGTTGGTGCGGCTGACTCGCCGGGCCGACACGAAAGTGTCAGATCTCGCATATGGCGAAAAACGGCGCCTCGAAATTGGCTTGGCGCTGGCGACCAGCCCGAGCCTGTTGCTGCTTGACGAGCCGCTGGCCGGCATGAGTCCGCAGGAGCGGGTCGAAACCGTCAAATTGCTCAAGTCGCTGAGCCAGGGCCGCACCATGATAATCATAGACCACGACATGGACTCGCTGTTCGAGTTGGCCGAGCGGGTCACGGTGCTGCAGGAAGGCCGCGTGCTGGTCGAAGGAACGCCGGACGAAATCAAGGCCAATCCGGCGGTGCAGGAAGCCTATCTTGGCGGGGTGATCGAATGAGTCTGCTCGAGGTCACGGGGCTCAATGCCTATTACGCGGATTCGCACATCCTGTTCGATGTCGCGATGCGCGTCGAACGCAACGAAGTCGTCGCGCTGCTCGGCCGCAACGGCGCCGGAAAGTCGACGACGCTCAAGAGTCTGATGGGCATTGTCACGCCGCGCAGTGGCAAGGTCCTGCTGGAAGGCAAAAACCTCGCCGGCCGCAAAAGTCATGTCATCGCCAAGGCAGGCATGCAGTTGGTGCTGGAAGACCGGCGCATTTTCGGCAGCCTCAATGTCGAGGAAAATATCGTCCTTGCCGGTCTCACGGCGCCGAACAAATGGCCGCTCGATCGCATTTACGAAATGTTTCCGCGGCTCAAGGAACGGCGCACCAGCCGCGGCACCGACCTGTCGGGCGGCGAACAGCAGATGCTGGCCATTGCCCGCGCGCTGGTGCGCGATCCGAAGATCATTCTTCTCGATGAGCCGTTCGAAGGTCTGGCGCCGGTCATTGTTCGCGACCTCATGAAAGCGTGCCGCGAATTGGCCGCCGCGGGGCAGACCATTGTGCTGGTCGAGCAGAACGTCGCCGCCGCCATCGCGCTGGCACAGCGCGTTTACATCATCAATAACGGCCATATCGTGCAGGAAAACGCGGCGGCCGAGATCAAGGCATCGCCGGAAATACTGCACCGTCATCTCGGCGTGTGAAGCCAGGCTGGCAATTCGCCTTCAACAACGCGCGGCAATCGGATGGTGTCTGGCGTTGCAGGGCGCGACATGGCATCCATATAAGCTTGTAAGAACCAAATATAGATAGATACTTCGCCATCGCTCCCAATGATGGAGACGCAGGCACTGTGAGATCACCGCGAGAAATTCCCCTGACAAACAAGCGAATCTTCGTGATCGGCGCGACCGGCACCATCGGCCGGGCAACCGTCCGCGCGCTCGTTCGCGACGGTTACGATACGGTTTGCTTGGTGCGGCCTCAAGCGGGCGTCGGTGGTGCTTTGTCGCCGGACGACACCGTTAAATTGCTCGCCGGTGCGACGGTGCGGTTCGGCGATGTCGGCGATCCCGCGTCGCTCGCGCGTGACGGATTTCGCGGCGAGCGGTTCGATGCGGTGGTGTCTTGCCTGGCCTCGCGCACCGGCGTTCCCGCGGAAGCGAGGGCGATCGATTATCAGGCGCATGTCAATGTACTGCGCGCGGCCGAGAAAGCCGGTGCCTCGCATTTCGTCCTGTTGTCGGCAATTTGCGTGCAAAAGCCCGTTCTGGCGTTTCAACATGCCAAGCTGGCCTTCGAGAAGCATCTCATCGAATCCGGCATGACCTACTCGATCATGCGGCCGACGGCCTTTTTCAAATCGCTGTCGGGACAGGTCGAGCGCGTCAAGCAAGGCAAACCGTACCTCGTCTTCGGTGACGGAACGCTGACCGCCTGCAAGCCGATCGGCGATGACGACCTTGCCGCTTACCTTGCCGGATGCTTGAGCGACGAGCGGCGCTGGAACAAGGTGTTGCCGATAGGCGGACCGGGCGATGCGATCACGCCGCGGCAACAGGGTGAACATCTATTCGCCTTGCTTGGCCGCGCGCCGCGATTCCGGCGCGTCCCCGTGGCGCTGCTCAATGTCATTGTCGGTGTTCTGGGCGCGGCAGGACGCGTTGTGCCGTCGCTTGCGGTGAAAGCGGAATTGGCACGCATCGGCCGCTATTACGCGACCGAGTCCATGCTGGTGCTCGATCCTGTGACCGGCCGCTACGATGCCGACGCCACGCCCTCGACAGGCACGCAAACTCTATTTGCCCATTACGCCAAACTCATCGACGGGACCGCCGCGCCGGAGCGCGGCGACCACGCCGTTTTTTAATCCGCGATCAGCCGCCCGAACTTGGCGACGTCCTGGACGTCGGAACACCCGGATTGTCCGCGGGAGAGGCCGTCGGCTTGCTGGGATTTGACATTTGCGTGTCGGGCGACACCGGGGCGGTCATCTTGCCGGGCGCGACGGTGCCGGACGCGTTCGTCATGGCGGATGCGTTGGCGCGGTCGGACCAATGATAGCCGAAACCCAGCAACGCCATTACGACAGCGGCCACGGCGACCAGGCTGACCAGTTCCGGCAGCGCGCCGTCTGGAATCTTGTCGCTGGAAGGGGTGTTCTCGCCGAGCAGGGCGTTCGACGCGGCGACGCGATTGCTGCGCCGCTGCAGCGACGAAAGATATTGCACCAGCGCAAAGCCGAGGCCCGCGCACAACGTCATGAAAATCAAGGACGGGATCAAGCTGTTCAGCGACATGGCGTTCCTCCATCTGATAGGCACCAACGCCATATCGGACGAACGGTTCGCGGCTCACGCACAAAAAGTAGTGAGACCTCGCCTAGGGGCCGACGATCGGAAACGACACGGCCATGGCCCAGGCGAAGGCCGTTGCCGCGGTCAGCGCGCCGGCCAGCGGGTGGTTGGTGCGCCGGTAGGCCCAGGCGCTGAACAGCCCGTAAATCAGGAACAGCACGAGGATCGCCGGAACAATGATGACCAGAAAAAACAGCCGTTGCGGATTGAGCGCGATAGCGAAGGCGAGCGAGGCCAGAAAGCAGAGTTTGCTGAAAGCGTAGCCGCCGCGGGCCGCCGCTGCGCCCCGCGTCAGCCATTCGTCGGCAAGACAATAGACCACGGTTCCGCCGAACATGATGGCGATCAGCGGCAGGCGAACCGCGAGCGGCGCCAGATTGGTGACGAAGCGATCGGCGGGCACGCCGACGGCGAAGACGCCATAGGCAATGCACGCAACGCAGCCGATGGCGAGACTGGCGTAGGAGATCGGTTGCAAGCCAACGGTATCCTTCGGACGCATTGCGCGCGTCAGGACAATGCCGACTGCCGTGAGCACGCCGTAAAGGGCGAAATGCAGCACGAGATAATCGCCGAGCAAAAGCGGCATGAAGTCTATCGGGATTTTCCAGAGGATCAGCGGCGTCAGCACAGCCGGTACGACCGCGACCGGCCAAAATCGCCGCCAGGGCAAGCCGTAACCCAATGCAACGCCGGTTACGACAGGCAGAAGCCGCGATAGCGGCCACGCCAGCGCCACCAGGCCGAGAAAAAGCAGACCGAGCCAGCCGCCGCGCACGTCGGTAAAGCCTGAGCCTTGGCGCGCGAATGTCTTGTCCATCCAGTCGAGCGCCGCGGCCATGCTGTCGCTGCTGTAAAGAACGCCGATATGTTCGACGCCGCCGGCGAAGACCAACCGCCGCGCGGTGCCTTGCGTCACATTGCCATAGGTGACGTTTTCCTCGACCGGCGTTTTGGCGGCAAGCCCGACAATCCGCTTGCCTTCGTCCTTCAGGAACGACGGTTCAAGGGCGCCGTCGATGATCAGCAAATTGCGCGGGCTCGTCGCGGTTGCGCCCGGTGAGAAAACCGAAACCGCGATCGTCGCCGCGATGTCCGGATGCGCCTGCGCGTAGCGAACGACAATATCGGAGGCCATCGAGTGTCCGAGCAGTGCCAGCCGGCCGTCGCCGAACGGGCGTGCGAACGACGCGACGTCGCCAAGTTGATGGAGAAGAGCGCGCAGGCTGGAGTTTTGATCGGTGAGGCTGCCGGGCAGCGGCTCCGGATCGCGGCCGTGACCGCGAAAATCGAACGTGGCGGCGACATAGCCGTTGCGGGCCAATGTCAGCGCGAAGGGCTGCATCAATTGCTGCGTGCCGGCGAATCCATGGGCGATGACGACCACCGGTCCCGGTTTGGCGGATGCGAGCCTGAAGATTGTCACCGGCGTCGATCCGGCGCGTTCATGCGCAATGGCGATGCCGTCGCGCGCGCTATTGAGCTTCCAAATGGCCGCGAGAATTGCCAGGATCGAAACGATCGCTACAATGACGTATCGCATGTCGCGACCTTAGCGCAGAACCGGGCTTGTGAATAAACCTCTCATCGACGTCCTCTCCGGTGTGCGCCAGCCAACACCGCCTCTATGGATGATGCGGCAGGCCGGGCGCTATCTGCCGGAATACCGCGCCGTGCGCGAAAAAGCCGGCAGCTTCCTCGATCTTTGCTTCAATCCGGACATGGCGGCGGAGGTGACGCTTCAGCCCATCCGGCGTTTCGGTTTCGATGCAGCGATCCTGTTTTCCGATATTCTGGTGATCCCGCATGCGCTTGGCCAGACCGTGCGGTTTGTCGAAGGCGAGGGCCCGCGGCTCGATCCGCTGACAAGCGTTGCGGCGTTGGATGCCGTGCGCGGCCCTTGCAATTCCCGGATATTGGCGCCGATCTTCGAGACGGTCCGCCGCGTCAAGGCCGCGTTGCCGAAGGGCGTAACGCTGATCGGTTTCTGCGGCGCGCCGTGGACCGTGGCGACCTATATGGTCGCCGGTCAAGGCACGCCCGATCAGGCGCCGGCGAAAAATCTGGCGAAAGCCGAGCCCAAAGCCTTCGGCGCCTTGATCGACCGGCTGGTCGATGTGTCCGCCGACTATCTCGTTGCTCAGCTCGATGCGGGTGCGGAGTGCTTGCAGATTTTCGATACCTGGGCCGGCTCCTTGCCGCCGGAGGATTTCGAGCGCTGGTGCGTGCAGCCGACCAAGCGCATGGTCGCCAAGGTGCGTGCGGCCCGGCCGGGCGCCAAACTGATCGGCTTTCCGCGCGGCGCCGGCCGCTCCATCCCGCGTTATGTCGACGAGACCGGAGTCGATGGCGTCAGCCTGGAAACGGCCATCGACCGGCAGTTCGCGCGGGAACATATCCAGACGCGCGTGCCGGTTCAGGGTAATCTCGATCCGGAGATTTTGCGCACCGGCGGCGAAGCGCTTGATCGCGCTGTCGATGAGGTTTTGCGGGCCTTCGCAGCTGGCCCTTTCATCTTCAATCTGGGGCACGGCATCCTGCCGGACACGCCGGTCGCCCATGTCGAACGCATGATCGCACGCGTGCGCGGCGGCTAAACCCGGCGGCCCTCGTGGTCGCCGGTGGCGAAGAGGGCGTCGAGCCCCACGCGATAGTTCGGATAACGCAATGTCAGGCCGAGTTCGGCCTTCGCTTTTCTGTTCGAGGCGCGTTTGCATTCGGCATAGAAGCTTTGCGCCATCGGCGACATGGTTGTCTTGGCGGCGTCGAATGGCTCTTCCGGCGGCGGAGTCTTCCCGAGCAGATGTGCCGCATAGGCGATGACATCCTGCGGCGGCGCCGGTTCATCGTCTGTGCCGTTGTAAAAACCTGACGCCCGGCGCGCGAAAGCGGCGTCGATCATCTGCGCAATGTCGGCGACATGAATTCGGTTGAAGACCTGGCCGGGCTTGACGATGCGCCGGGCTTGCCCGTTGGCGACACTGACCAGCGCATTGCGGCCCGGCCCGTAAATTCCGGCAAGCCGCAGGATCGCAACCGGACTTCCCGTCGCCCGCCCGAATTCCAGCCATGCTTTTTCGGCGGCGATCCGTTCGTGACCTCGTCCAGCGCTTGGGATGAGCGGTGCGGTTTCGTCGATCTCGGCGCCGCCGTGGTCGCCATAGACGCCGAGGCTGGAAAGATAAACCACGGACAAAGGTGCTTGGCCGCCGCCAGCGTTAAACGCGGCCAGTGCCATGTTAGCGGTATTGGCCGGCGGCGCCGATACGAGAATGTAGGTACTGGTGCGCATGGCCTGCGTCAGTTCGTCGGACGCTCGGCCGTCGAAAACGAAGCTGGCAACGCTGCGGCCGCCGATGCCGCTTTCCGCGACTGGTTTTTGCTTGGCCGCCGTTTGCACGGATCCACAAATCAACTCGAAACTGCCACCAAAGGCCTCAATATAGGCGGTGGCAGAATAGCCCAGACCGATACAAAATAATCGTTGAATCAATAGCTTACCATAATTCACGGGACTTGGACACAGGAAGTGTCAATAAGACATGACACAGATCAAGTAATCGTTGTATAACACACTCATGGCTGCTCAGACCGATCTGCTCAGGATCATCCTCGCACAGCCCCGCGGCTTTTGCGCCGGGGTCGAGCGCGCCATTGATATCGTCGAACGCGCGCTGGAACGCTATGGCGCGCCGGTCTATGTCCGCCACGAAATCGTTCACAACCATCACGTCGTCGAGGAATTGCGCGCACGCGGCGCCGTCTTCGTCAACGAGGTCGACGAAATTCCGGTCGGCGCCGTGACCGTGTTCAGCGCGCACGGCGTATCGCGCAAGGTCGAATCCGATGCGGCCGGCCGGCAACTCGATGTCATTGATGCCACCTGTCCGCTGGTCCAGCGTGTGCACAAAGAAGGCCGCCGTTACGCCGACCGCGATTACGATGTTGTTCTCATCGGCCATGCCGGTCATCCCGAAGTTGAAGGCACGCGCGGGCAGATCGAGGGCCAGTTGCACGTTATCGCGACCGTTGCCGAAGTCGCGCAACTTAACGTGCGCGACCGTGAGCGCGTCGCCTATATCACGCAAACGACCTTGAGTATCTTCGACACGCGCAATGTCATTGAAGCGTTGAAGCGGCGCTTTCCGAGCATCATGGGGCCGGATACCCGCAATATCTGTTACGCCACGCAGAACCGCCAGAAAGCGGTGCTGGATATTGTCGGATCGGTCGACATGATCGTGGTGGTCGGCGGTCTCAACAGTTCGAATTCGCGGCGTCTTCGCGAAATAGGGGAGAGCGCCGGCGTGCCGAGTTATCTCGTCGACCGGCCGGAATCGTTCGACGAAGCCTGGCTCACCGGGGTAAAGACGCTCGGCCTTACTGCCGGCGCCTCGGCGCCCGAAAAGCTGGTTCAGGAGACAATCGACCGCATCCGCAAATTCCGCCCGGTCGTCGTCGAGATCCGCGACGGCGTCGAGGAGAACGTGCAGTTCCGCCTGCCGCCGCGTCTGCAAACGCCTTCGACCACCAATAGCGCGGCCTGAGCCATGAAACCGGTCTTCCCGTTTTCAGCCATCGTCGGCCAAGAGGAGATGAAACGCGCGATCGTGATCGCCGCGATCGATCCCGGCATTGGCGGCGTGCTGGTGTTCGGCGACCGCGGCACCGGTAAATCGACGGCGGTGCGCGCCTTGGCGTCCCTCTTGCCCGCCATGAAGGTTGTCGCCGGTTGCCGCTATCATTGCGATCCCGCCGGCAACGGCGCCCGCTGCAGCGAGTGCCAGGAGCGCGGCAAGCTCAAGGAATTGAAGACCGGCCTTGTGCCGGTGCCGGTGGTCGATATGCCACTCGGCGTCACCGAGGACCGCGTCGTCGGCGCGCTCGATCTCGAGCGCGCGCTGTCGCAGGGCGTGAAGGCATTCGAGCCCGGCCTGCTGGCGCGCGCGCATCGCGGCTTTCTGTACATCGATGAGGTCAATCTGCTCGAGGATCATCTGGTCGATCTTCTGCTTGATGTCGCGGCCCCCGGCGAAAATGTCGTCGAGCGTGAAGGTCTGAGCGTGCGGCATCCGGCGCGTTTCGTGCTCGTCGGCACCGGGAATCCGGAAGAGGGCGAGTTGCGCCCGC